>NZ_JBFODH010000019.1:0-354450 GCF_040908225.1 Aeromonas sp. R5-3
TATCCGATGAGCTTGCAGGCTTTGCTGACGTTATTGAGCTCTTTGGCGAGCTCTAGCAGGCTGAGTTTGCGACGTGCTACTTTCTCGTTGGTGGTGATGCGGTGACTCCAGATAACACGGTAGGGGTACCGTTTTGTTATCCGGTTTGAAGCCGTATGACCACTCCCTTTTGTGGGCAACTGTCAGGTGAATACCATCTCCATACATTCAGGGTGTATCTACTTTGATCGCCTCTTCAATTCGGTCTAAGTCTCTTTTAGAAACAGCAACTTCCTCACTAACATGCGCTTCCATTGCCAGCAGAGCCGTGATTCTGCCTCTGGCTTCATCCCGAGCTCTCCGACCAGGCGCGAGCAATTCACGGATCTGTGAATACTCCCTATTTACCATCATAAAAAAATCTGGAAGAACCTTCGTTGATAGTGGTAATACCCGAACTGGAAGATTGTCGGCAAGCGAATCTTCGAAATGCCCATTAAGGATTTCATCTAGCGTAGTAATTAAGGCCCTTGCATTTATATAGAGAGCATCTTCGGGCACAACTATCATCCAATGTTGTGCTTGATCTCTCATCGCATCAATTACGCGAATAGACCCGGCTTGTGCCGCACTAATCAATCCTTTAGCTTGAGAAATGTTTAATGCTTTCTCGAGCCCAATAGATACCCCCTTATCCTTGTCAAAAACGCTTTGCCCTTTCTGAACTAACAGAGCTTTAGTCAGCATCTCGCTGGCATGTTGAAGCATAAGCAGAACAGTCTCTGGTCTTCCATCATCATCATCATGGTTATTAAATGCTTCAAGCCCACGTTTCAACGATGCAATCGCCTTAACCTTTAACGTCTTCGCCTCTCTTTTTAGCTTCACACTCCATCCTCCATGAGGATGAACACGTTGCCAAAACCAATGGTACCAACTCAGGTCCAACAAAATAACCCTAAACTCTGAAGCAAGACCCTATTTATAAGGAATATGTAACGCAAACGCTCGAAATAAAGAAAAGACGCCCTCAGGCGTCTTTTCTTTATTGCTGGTTGTTGGGACAACCGGTTGGACGTTTTACGCCCCCTCCTTGCCCCGCAACCGGATCAGATCGGGGTGATGGAGGTGATATGAGCCGATCCATCCAGCGACTGGAAGATCTGCACCACGGCTTCCCCGTGGATCGGGTTGGGCAGCGGCACCGTAGTTTTGCATTTGAAACGGTAGTTGGTGCCGGCGACGACCTGAGTGGAAACTTCAAATGGGGTGTACTGCACCCCGACAAATCCTTCCAGTGCCTGGTTGAATACGGCCTGATCTTTGGCGCTCAGCTTGTGGTAGGCAGTCCATCCGCCCAACAACACTGCTTGTTCTGACATAACAAACCCTCCGTGATCTCTTGTCCCTACTCGTTTGGCTGTTCGGGTTCCGCCCCGTTTATTCAAGTGGTGTCCGGACTCCACCGGGTGCCATACCTGATTTGATATGCCGGGTGTCGACAGTACCCATGAAGGCGTTGCTGTCGCCACCCTCCCCTGCTGCCACGACCCTCGCCTCACAGCGCCGGTCTCAATTGGCATGGCTGAGCCTAGTGCGAGATCCATAAAACACCCCCTGTCAGATATGACAGAGGCAGGGAGGCGAGAAAGCAGCTAGCGAGGGGAAAAGTGAGGCGCAAACGATTGGAAAAAGAAAAGACGCCGCAAGGGCGTCTTTTTTACATTTTTATGCTTGAAGGGCGAAAGGGTGTTAGCCGCTTATTCCCATTCGATGGTTGCAGGCGGCTTGCCGGAGACGTCGTACACCACGCGGGAGATGCCGTTGATCTCGTTGATGATGCGGTTCGACACGTGACCGAGGAAGTCGTACGGCAGATGGGCCCAGTGGGCGGTCATGAAGTCGATGGTCTCGACGGCGCGCAGCGCAATGACCCAGTCATATTTGCGACCATCGCCCATGACGCCAACGGAGCGCACCGGCAGGAACACGGCGAACGCCTGGCTGACCTGGTTGTAGAGGTCGGCCTTGCGCAGCTCTTCAATAAAGACGGCATCGGCGCGGCGCAGGATATCGCAGTACTCTTTCTTCACTTCGCCAAGGACGCGCACGCCCAGACCCGGGCCCGGGAACGGGTGACGGTAGAGCATGTCGTAGGGCAGACCCAGCTCGAGGCCAACACGGCGCACTTCGTCTTTGAACAGCTCGCGCAGCGGCTCAACCAGCCCCATCTTCATCTCTTCCGGCAGGCCGCCGACGTTGTGGTGAGACTTGATGACGTGGGCCTTGCCGGTCTTGCTGGCAGCCGATTCGATGACGTCCGGGTAGATGGTGCCTTGCGCCAGCCACTTGGCGTTTTTCAGCTTTTTCGCTTCATCGTCAAACACTTCGACAAAGACGCGGCCGATGATCTTGCGCTTGGCTTCCGGCTCATCTTCACCGGCCAGGGCGGAGAGGAAGCGCTCTTCGGCATCGACCTTGACGATGTTCAGACCAAAGTGGTCACCAAACATCTCCATCACCTGGGTGCCTTCGTTCAGGCGCAGCAGACCGTTGTCAACGAAAACGCAGGTCAGGCGATCGCCGATGGCGCGGTGCACCAGCATGGCGACCACGGAGGAGTCCACACCGCCGGAGAGGCCCAGGATCACCTCGTCGTCACCCACCTGCTCGCGGATGCGGGCAACGGCGTCGTCGATGATGGTGGCCGGGGTCCACAGGCATTCGCAGCCGCAGATGTCTTTGACGAAGTGCTCCAGCATGCGGGCACCCTGACGGGTGTGGGTCACTTCCGGGTGGAACTGCACGCCGTAGAAGCGCTTGGCTTCGTCGGCCATGGCGGCGTGCGGGCAGGTCGCGGTCTGGGCGATGGTGGTGAAACCGGCGGGGATCTCGGTGACCTTGTCGCCGTGGCTCATCCAGACATCCAGCAGGGCATTGCCGTTGTCGGCAATGGCGTCTTCGATGTTGCGCAAGAGGGCGCTGGTCTTGCCGGACTGGCCCAGCACTTCGACCTGGGCATAGCCGAATTCACGCAGATTGGAGGACTGCACCTTGCCGCCGAGCTGCTCGGACATGGTCTGCATGCCGTAGCAGATGCCGAACACCGGCACACCGGCGTTGAACACGTACTCGGGGGCGCGCGGGCTGCCCGCCTCGGTCACGGATTCCGGGCCGCCGGAGAGGATGATGCCGCTCGGGTTGAACTCGCGGATCTGCTCTTCGGTTACGTCCCAGGCCCACAGCTCGCAGTAGACGCCGATTTCACGGACGCGACGGGCGATGAGCTGGGTGTACTGGGAACCGAAATCCAGGATAAGGATACGGTGGGCGTGAATGTCTTTAGTCATTTTATTCCTGCATCAGGCTGATGTTGTCACAAAAAGCACGGGATAAAAAAGGGTGGAAAAACGGGGCGCAGAGCCCCGTTTCATCAGCCCATCCGGTAGTTGGGGGCTTCTTTGGTAATGGTCACGTCGTGCACGTGGGACTCTTTCATCCCGGCGCCCGAGATGCGCACGAACTCGGCCTTGGTGCGCATGTCGTCGATGGTGGCGCTGCCGGTCAACCCCATGGAGGAGCGCAGGCCGCCCATCTGCTGGTGGATGATCTCCTTGAGGCGGCCCTTGTACGGCACGCGCCCTTCGATCCCTTCCGGCACCAGCTTGTCGGCGGCGTTGTCGGTCTGGAAGTAGCGGTCGCTGGAGCCCTTGGACATGGCGCCGAGGGACCCCATGCCACGGTAGGATTTGAAGGAGCGGCCCTGGTAGAGCTCGATCTCGCCCGGTGCCTCTTCGGTACCGGCAAACATGGAGCCCACCATGACGCAGCTGGCACCAGCGGCGATAGCCTTGGCCACGTCACCGGAGAAGCGGATACCGCCATCGGCAATCACCGGGATACCAGTGCCTTCCAGCGCGTCGACGGCGTCGGAGATGGCGGTGATCTGGGGCACGCCCACGCCGGTCACGATACGGGTAGTACAGATGGAGCCCGGGCCAATACCGACCTTGACGGCGTTGACGCCGGCAGCGGCCAGCGCCTTGGCACCGGCAGCGGTGGCGACGTTGCCGCCGATGATCTGCAGATCAGGATAGGCTTCGCGGGTCGCCTTGATGCGATCCAGCACACCCTGGGAGTGGCCGTGGGAGGAGTCGATCAGCAGCACGTCCACACCGGCTTCCACCAGGGCGGCGACGCGCTCTTCGTTGCCGGCACCGGCACCGACGGCGGCACCGACTCGCAGACGACCCTTGTCGTCTTTACAGGCGTTCGGCTTGCGCTCGGCTTTCTGGAAGTCCTTGACGGTGATCATGCCCTTGAGTTTGAAGTCGGCGTTGACCACCAGCACCTTCTCGATACGGTGCTTCTGCATCAGGCCGACCACCTCTTCGCGGGGGGCGCCTTCACGCACGGTGACCAGACGATCCTTCTGGGTCATGATCTGTTCGACAGTCTGGGAGAGATCGGTCACGAAGCGCACGTCACGACCGGTGATGATGCCCACCAGCTGGTTGCCTTCGGTCACCACCGGATAGCCGGCGAAACCGTTCTTGTGGCTCAGCTCCTTGATCTGGGCGATGGTCAGGTCAGGGCGTACGGTGACAGGGTCGGTGACCACGCCGCTCTCGTACTTCTTGACCTTGCGCACTTCTGCAGCCTGCTGCTCGATGGACATGTTCTTGTGGATAAAGCCGATACCGCCTTCCTGGGCCAGTGCGATAGCCAGACGGGCTTCGGTCACTGTGTCCATGGCAGCGGAGATCATGGGGATGTTCAGGCTGATGGCAGAGGTCAGCTTGGTACGCAGATCGGCAGTATTGGGAAGAACTTCGGAGTGGGCGGGAACCAACAGTACATCGTCGAAGGTTAACGCTTCTTTGGCAATCCTGAGCATGGCAATATCTCACCGTTGAGGAAGTGGGGGTGTAAAATATTGCCGACGAAGTTTACTCACGCATTGGTCACTGGTAAAGAAGTTTTTTGAATTTTTTATGGCGTTTTGACCTTTTCAGCCGCCAAGGCGCTAAAAACCCAACAATTTTCGTCATAAAACGGCAGTTTGCAGGCAAGAGAGTTGCCTCATTGCGGTTTTATGCAAAAAAGCCCCCGTTTAATTTTTTCAGGCAGCCCCACACCCCCTCCCCCGTTGCAGACCCGTTGGCACCTGTCGAGCACCCTCGCAAACCGGGTCACTCGCCCTTGGCAAGTCCCTCAAAAGCTTAACCGGGCAGCGCCGCATCCGGGCTGGTTTCCCCGAGCCGGTACGTTCAGGCGACATGACCTTTTGATGACGCGGGTTTGCTTTGAGCCGGCGCCTACGTATCATGATTAACATTCTGAATTGAAATGGAATTTCATGATGAATCACGGACACCCGCAAGGGCGCATGGCCATTACCCTGGCGGCACTGGGGGTCGTCTATGGCGATCTCGGCACCAGCCCGCTCTATGCCCTCAAGGAGAGCTTCGCCGGACACCTGGGCCTGCAACCTACGCCGGCGGGGATCCTCTCCATCGTCTCCCTCTTCTTCTGGACCATCATGATCGTGGTCTCATTCAAATATGTGCTGCTGGTGCTTCGGGCCGACGACAAGGGAGAAGGGGGGATCCTCACCCTCGCCTCGCTGGCCTCCCGCCGCCTCCCGGCCAAGCCGCGCGCCCTGCTCATGATGCTGGGTCTGGTCGGCGTGGGGCTGTTTATCGGGGATGCGGTGATCACCCCCGCCATCTCGGTGCTCTCGGCGGTCGAAGGGCTGCAGGTGATCACCCCGGAGCTGGCGCCCTTCGTGCTGCCCATCACCCTCACCGTGCTGGTGATCCTGTTCGGGGTGCAGCATTACGGCACCGCCGGCATCGGCCGCCTGTTCGGCCCGGTCATGCTGCTCTGGTTCGGGGTGCTGGCGGCGCTCGGCGCCTATGAGATCGGGCAGAATCCCGCCATTTTGCAGGCCATCAACCCGCTCTACGCCCTCGATTTCATGGCCAGCCGACCGGGGGTCGCTTTTATCACCCTGGGGGCCGTCGTGCTCTGCGTCACCGGCACGGAGGCGCTCTACGCCGACATGGGCCACTTTGGCCGTGGCGCCATCCGGCTGGCCTGGGGCTCCCTGGTGATGCCGGCTCTGCTGCTCAACTACTTCGGCCAGGGAGCCCTGCTGCTGCGCAATCCCGCCGCCATCGAAAATCCCTTCTATCTGCTTGCCCCCTCCTGGCTGGCCTTTCCCCTGTTGATCCTCGCCACCCTGGCCACCGTCATCGCCTCCCAGGCGGTGATCTCGGGCACCTACTCGGTGGTGCGCCAGGCCATTTTGCTCGGCTACCTGCCGCGCCAAGAGATCCGCCACACCTCGGAGCACGAGATAGGCCAGATCTACCTGCCGCTGGTGAACTGGCTGCTGCTGGGGGGCATCGTCATCGTCATCTTCTGGTTCCAGAGTTCAAGCAACCTGGCGGCCGCCTACGGCATCGCGGTGACCGGCACCATGGCGCTCACCACTTTGCTGCTGATGGTGGTGGCCGCCCGCCGCTGGAAGTGGTCGCGCTGGCTCATTGCGCTGGTATGCGCGCCGCTGCTGCTGGTCGATGTCACCTTCTTTGCCGCCAATACCACCAAGTTTCTGGCCGGTGGCTGGCTCCCCATCCTGTTTGCGCTGCTGGCCATCCTGGTGATGACCACCTGGAAGCGCGGACGGGAGCTGGTGCTCGACAAGCTGGAACACAAGTCACTGGCGCTGAAAGGGTTTGTCGACAACATGCAGGCAGACCCGCCACTGCTGGTACCCGGCACCGCCGTGTTTCTCTCGAAATCGGTGCAGGTGGTACCCCACGCCATGCTGCACAATCTCAAACACAACAAGATCCTGCACGAACGGGTCATCTTCCTGACCGTTCAGATCAAGGACGAGCCCTGGCTCTCCTTCAAGGAGCGCATCGAACTCACCCACCTTGGCGAGGGGTTCTGGCAGGTGGTCGCCCACTTCGGCTACAAGGAGGTGCCCTCCATGGAGGAGATCTTCCAGGCCTGCGCCCAGGAGGATCTGAAGGTCACCATGGCCAAGACCTCCTTCTTCCTCTCCCACGAGCACCTGGTCAGCACCGATCTGCCCGGCATGGCGCGCTGGCGGGAAGGCCTGTTCGTCTGGATGAACCGCAACTCCCTCAAGGCCACCGACTTTTTCCATATTCCTGCCAACCGGGTGGTGGAGCTCGGGGTACTGCTGGAGCTGTAACCCGCTGCCGCCACTCATTACCAGAAGGCGGCGTTGCAACCTGTGAGGTGGCAAAGGGAACAAGGTGTCGATGCTTATCTCCCGGTTTTTCATCCTGTTACGATTAAAACACGATTGATAATAGTTATTGTTTGATGAGCTATTCGTCGGGCAAGCTTGCGGCATCGGCGCCGGTTCTGGCGCCCTCACACCAGCCGTTTGAGTATGAATATGAAGACTCGTCAGGGAGCCCAGTGATGGACGCCTGCAGCCCGAGACCAACACTGCCCGCCAACGATCCCGACACCGCCCGTCTCGTTTGCCTTGCCATCGCGATCGCCCTGCATCTTGCCGCCTTCTGGTGGCTCTATGCGCACCAGCCTGCGCCCATCACCCCGCCCTTGCCGCTGACCCTGTCGGCCCGCTGGGTCGGCGAAGCTGCAACCAATGACGCTCCTGCCAAGGCGGCCCCCGCCCCTGCTACCACAGCGCAGCAAATACAAAAAGTGCAGCAAATACAAAAAGTGCAGCAAAAGGCCAGGCCGCTGCCGCCCCCCAAAAAACAGCCGCTCAAGCCAGTCAAAAAGAGCGTCAAGCCGCTTAAACACCGCACCCCGCCGGTGCAGCCCGCCAAGGTCATGCCGGTGAGCAGTCCGCAACCGCCGATCACTGCATCCGCCCCTGCGACGGCAGCAACGGCCGCACAGGCGAGCGGCGAAAGTGCCAGTCAGCATCCTGCCCTCAAGGCTGGCGGCGGCGCTGGCAACAGCGCCCCCATCGCCCGCGATGCACGGCTCAACAACCCCGAGCCCCAATACCCCTATGAGTCGAGACGACGGGGAGAAGAGGGGCAGGTCATCCTCAATGTGCGGGTGACGGCCGAGGGCACCGCCGCCTCGGTGGAGGTGGCCAAGAGCAGCGGCTATCGGCGGCTGGACATGACGGCCCGCAAGACCGTCAGCCACTGGAAATTCATTCCTGCCAGACAGAACAACGTGGCCATCGAGGCCTCGGCAAGAATCACCATCATTTTCAAATTAAGGGCTTGAACATGGATCCTGAAATCGCAAGCAACGGCATGGGCATCGCCCACCTGCTCAGCCAGAACAGCGGCGTGGGGCTGATCCCCTTCATCCTGCTGGTATTGATGTCCCTTGGTACCTGCTACTACGCCCTGCTCAAGGGCTACCTCGCGCAGCGGGAACAACGCCTCAACGCCAGCTTCATCGCCGATTTCTGGCAGCACGACAGCTTGCCGGAGATGGAGCGCCAGCTGGCCCACCTGCCGCCGCAGGAAGCCTATGGCCGGCTGACCGGCGCCGCGCTGGCGGCCGTGGCCCAGCTGAAGCGGGCCGAGGAGCGTGCGGTCAGCTGCAAGCTGGGCTCGCCGGATGAATATCTGCTGCGCGCCATGCGCCGGGCTATCACCCAGGAGCGGGTGCGGCTGGAACAGGGGCTGGCCTTCCTCGCCTCGGTGGGCTCGGCAGCCCCCTTCATCGGGCTGTTCGGCACCGTCTGGGGCATCTACCACGCCCTGCTGGCCATCGGCGCCGCCGGCCAGAGCAGTCTGGACAAGGTCGCCGGCCCCGTGGGCGAGGCGCTGATCATGACCGGCTTCGGCCTCGCGGTCGCCCTGCCGGCCGTGCTCATCTACAACTTCTTCGTGCGGCGCAATCGCCTCAGGCTCGCGGCGCTGGAGGAGTTTGGCCACGATCTGTTCACCCTGCTGGTGACCGGCTTCGAGCAGGTCGCCACCAACAACGTCACCCCGCTGGTCGAGCGGGAAACCAGACAGGGGCGCGGCTGATGGCATTTGGCAAACTGTCGGACGAGGGGGACGATCAACCCCTCTCCGAGATCAACATGATCCCGATGATCGACGTTATGCTGGTGCTGCTCATCGTCTTCATGATCACCGCCCCCCTGCTCACCAACGCGGTCAAGCTGGAGCTGCCAGAGGCCAGCAGCCAGCTCAACCAGCCAGACAAGCAGGAGATCAATCTTGCCATCGATGGCGCCGGCACGATCTACTGGAACGATCAGGAGGTCGACGAGGCCGCCCTGCTCGCCAGGATGGAGAGCGCCGGTCAGGCCGAGGGGGAGCTGCCAGAGATCCAGCTGCGCATCGATCGCAAGGTGGAGTACGGCATCATCGCCAGGGTGATGGCCCAGGCCTCCCAGCACGGCCTGCACAAGATTGCCTTCGTGAGCCAGCCGGAGCCGTAACACTCCCGTCACCCATACGCCGGCACCACAGGGCATGGATGCCCTGCTGCCATCCTGGCAGTTGCCAGCACAGGCACCTTGTCGGCATCATGCCGGTGCAGCGCCAATATTGGCCACCATCACCGCAAGGACGACACCATGAAACCTGCCGATTATGGGCGCCTGCTCCTGCTGGCCGCCATCTGGGGCGCCAGCTTCCTGTTCATGCGCATCGCCGCCCCGGCATTTGGCGCCGTCAACACCACCTTCCTGCGGGTCCTGTTCGCCCTCATCGGGCTTGCCGTCATGCTCCTGCTGCTGCGCGCCCCCATTGGGTTTCAGGGCAAGCTCAAGTCCGCCATGCTGCTCGGCGTCATCAACTCCGCCATCCCGTTTCTGATGTACGCCATCGCCGCCCTCTGGCTGCCGGCCGGCTACTCGGCCATCCTCAACGCCACCACGCCGCTGATGGGGGCCCTCATCGGCTTTTCCTGCTTCAACGAGCACCTTGACCGGCGCAAATGGCTGGGGGTGGTATTGGGGGTGATCGGGATCAGCCTCATCACCACCACCGGTGAGGTGAGTGCCGATGGGCATCTGCTGCCCGGGGTGCTGGCCTGCCTGTTTGCCACCGCCTGCTACGGCCTCGCCGGCTTTCTCACCCGCAGCTGGATCACCCATCGCGGCGGGCTCGATGCCAAGCTGGTGGCCTTTGGCAGCCAGCTGGGTGCCAGCCTGTTCCTGCTGCCCTTTTTCGCTTACCAGCTGGCGGCCGGCCCCGCGGTCGACTGGGCCGTGCCCACCGCCTGGGCCAGCGTGCTGGCGGTCGGCGTGGTCTGCACTGCCCTCGCCTATCTGCTCTATTTTCGACTGATCGCCGATATCGGCCCGCTACGCAGTCTCACCGTCACCTTCCTCATTCCCCCCTTCGGCATCTTGTGGGGCGCGCTGGTGCTGGGCGAGACCTTGAGCCAGGGCTTCGTGCTGGGGGGCCTGGTCGTCTGCCTCTCGGTCTGGCTGGTGACCAGCCAGGCCAGCCCCCCGGCCGTTCAGGCCCGGGCGCAGCCTCAGGATCCGGACGCACGCTGAACCCGACAGGGCCAGCGCCGCTCGGCGTTCGCCCCGAACTGCGTTAAGATGGCGCCATTGTTTTATGCCCCCGCCCCCAAGGCGGGGCACACAGCGCAGGACCAGCCTTGAACTACCGCAACGAACCGAGTCAAAGCAGACAACAGCAGGTCTTTACCGTCACCCGCCTCAACAGCGCCGTGCGCATGATCCTGGAGCAGGATCTGGGGCTGGTGTGGTTGACCGGCGAGCTCTCCAACCTGGCGATGCCAAGCTCCGGCCACTGGTACTTCTCCCTCAAGGACATGTCGGCCCAGGTGCGCTGCGCCATGTTCAAGGGCAACAACCGGCGGGTGGCCTTTCGCCCACAGGATGGCATGCAGGTGCTGGTGCAGGCGCGGGTCTCGCTCTATGAGCCGCGCGGCGACTACCAGCTGATCATCGAGTCGATGCAGCCGGCGGGCGACGGCGTGCTGGCGCTGCGCTTTGAGGAGCTCAAGCGCCGCCTTGGCGCCGAGGGGCTGTTTGACGAGGGGCGCAAGCGGCCGCTGCCGCGCGAACCGCGCGCGGTGGGCCTCATCACCTCCGCCACCGGCGCCGCCCTCCACGACATGCTGACGGTGCTCAAACGCCGCGCGCCGGATCTGCCGGTGTTTATCTACCCGACCCAGGTGCAGGGGAGCGCCGCCATCGGCCAGATCGTCTCTGCCATTGCCCTGGCCAACCGCCGCGCCGAGGTGGATGTGCTGATCGTCGGGCGCGGCGGCGGGTCGCTCGAAGATCTCTGGTGCTTCAACGAAGAGGCGGTGGCGCGCGCCATCGCCCACTCCGCCATCCCGGTGGTGAGCGCGGTGGGCCACGAGGTGGACGTCACCATCAGCGACTTTGCCGCCGACCTGCGCGCCCCGACCCCGTCGGCAGCGGCCGAGCTGGTGGCGCCGGATCAGAGCGCCCGCGCCCAGCGCCTCGCCCATCTCAAGCAGCAACTGCTGCAGGCGATGAACCGCCAGCAGACCGCCGCCCGCCACGATTTCATCCTGCTGCAAAAGCGGCTCGACCATCAGGATCCGAAGCGGCGGCTGGAGCAGCAATCCCAGCGCCTCGACGAGCTCTCCGCCCGCTTGCAGCAGCTGATGAACCACAGATTGCATCAGGGGGAGCGGCGCCTCGCCAATCTGGAGCTGCGCCTGCAGGGCAAGAGCCCGGAGCGCTTGCTGGCCGCCGGCAAGCGCCGCCACCAGCTGGCCGAGGAGCGCCTCCATGCCCTCATCGCCAAACGCCAAGACCTTGCTAGCCACCGCCTCGCCATGCTCAGCACCCGCCTCGACGGGGTGAGCCCGCTCGCCACCCTGGGGCGCGGCTACTCCATCACCCGCACCCAGAGCGGTGAGGTGATCAGCCGCGCCGCCCAGGTCGATGCCGGCCAGACGCTGGTCACCCAGCTTGCAGAGGGGCAGTTGCGGGTACGGGTGGAAGAGGTCCACCAGCCATAACGAACAAGGGGGCACATCAGGTGCCCCCTTGTTTATCATCCCCTCGTTACACGGCACTCTCGACCAGTGCACTCACACCAGCGAATGGCGCACCGCCTGCGCCGGATCGGCTGGCGCCGTACCCGACCCCGCCAACGGGTTGAGCTGCAAGTATTCAAACAGCCCGGCCTGCAGATTGACGTTCCAGAAGCGCCCCGCCAGGGTGAGTTCGAGCCGTGCCTCGCTCAGCCTTGCCAGCCCATGCTGCTGCCAGGCCTCGAACAAGGGTTGCAGATGTGCCCGCAGCGACGTCGGCAAACGGGCCAGCGCCAGCCAGCCGCTGTCGAGCGCGCCGCGCAGCAGGCCATCGAGGCGGCCATTGGGATTGCGCCCCATCACCATGCCGGGAGCCCGCTGATCCGCCGCCAGCGCCTCGTGCCAGAGCACCAGATCCCGGCCATACATGAGGCCGTGCCCATGCACGTTGCCGCCGGCCCCGGCCCCGAAGGGGAGGATCTCGGCGCCGCGCTTGGCCATCTGGTTGTAGCGGCTCTGCTCGGCCTCGCCGCGCCGCCAGTGGCTGCAGGAGAGCCGCTGCCAGCCCCCCTGCTCCAGCGTCTGGGCGCCATAGGCATACATGGTGGCCCGCAGCTGGCCGTCGGCGGCCCAGCCGAGCTTGCCCTTCGCCTCGGCACGGGCCAGATGGGTGCCGGCCATGGCGATGAGCTGATAGAGATCCACCCCGTGCACCCCGCTCGCCATCACATCCGCGATGTCCTGACGCCACACGGCATCATCCTGGCCCGGCAGGCCGAAGATGAGATCGGCCACGATCACGGCGTCGTCGTGACGGGTCAGCTCCCCCAGCCGGGTCAGCAGGGTCTCCCTATCGTCGAAGCGGGCCGCCGCCTGGCGCACCTCGGTATCAAAGCTCTGCACCCCGAACGAGAAGCGGTTGAAGCCACCCGCCAGCGCACTGTGCCACTTGGCATCATCAAAGCCATTGAGGCGCCCCTCCAGGGTCACCTCCGCATCCGAAGTCAGGGGAAAACGACGGATGGCGGCGGCCAGCATCGCCAGCTCGTCGGCGCTCATATCCGTCGGTGTGCCGCCCCCCACATAGACGGCCGAGAAGGGGCGGCTCTGGGTGAAGGGTGTCTCGGCGGCCCGGGCAAGCGCGCCGCAGAGCGCGTTGACATAGCGGGTGATGCGGGCCGGGTTGGCACCATTTTCAAAGAAATTGCAGAAGCTGCAGCGCTTGCGGCAAAACGGGATGTGGATATAGAGCGCCCGCTCGTCCGCCTCGCTCTCGCGGTGCCACCAGGCTTGCCAGTCGGCATGGTCGAGGGTGAGCGGGCGCATACCGCCGCGACTGGCGTGGGCCGAGGTTTTGGCGCCAAAGGCGAACTTGAGGGGATCCGGGGTGGCAAGACCTGTCATGGTCGGGGTCAGCTGTGGTGTCATCGCAGGCATGGCTATCGAGTGAAATAATGCAAATGATAACCACTATCAATAAGTGCCAAGTTTGTGCTGGATCAACTCAATGACGAACAACCCTCGTTTGCTACGCACCATTAACCTCCATCATGGATCCAGTTAACAGTTAATTTACTCAAGATGAGGTAGGGTGAGCCGATAGAGAACCATCTCCCCCGTTCTGATGAGCAAACGGGGGAGAGTCATCAACCATTGACGATCGCTCACCTGCGCATGGACCTGTCAACGATGCAAAATCTGTCTCTGAACTGGAAAATCTTTCTCCCCCTCGCCCTGGTCATCGGCTGCACCTTCGCCCTCAGCTTCGAGCTTTCCGCCTGGCTGCAACGGGATCTCGCCATCCGGCTGGCGGGTGAAAAGGTGGAGAGCGCCGCCAACACCTACATGGATCAGCTCAACGTGCTGATGATGACGGGGGCCATCGCCAATCGCCAGATCGTGCAGACCAAGCTCAAGAGCGAGGCCGGCATCGTCGAGGCCCGCCTGATCCGCGCCCCGGCAGTGACCAGCCTGTTCGGCCCAGGCCACCCGGATCAGCAGATTGAAGACAAGCTGGACGAGCGCGCCATCCAGCAGGGGGAGACCATTCTCGAGCAGCAGGGCAACCAGCTCACCCTGATCAAGCCCTTCAAGGCCTACAAGGAGTACCGCGGCACCCAGTGCACCACCTGCCACCAGGTGGCGGAAGGCACCGTCATGGGGGCGGTGCGCATCAGTTACGATCTCAGCCACACCTTTGGCGAGATCCATCGCAACAACCTGATCCTGAGCGGCAGCCTGGTAGCGGTGTTTGGGCTGGGCTTCGGCCTGCTGGGCTGGGTGCTGCAGCGCTACATCAAGCGGCCGGTACGCCACCTGCAACTGGCCATGACCCGCATGGCCAAGGAGCGGGATCTCTCCCTCCCCCTGGAAAACCCCAACCGGGATGAGCTGGGCGAGATGACCCGTGCCGTCAGCGCCATGGTGCAGGGTTTTCGCCACAGCCTGCAGGAGGTGGAAAGCGCCACCCACCAGCTCTATCAGGAGTCCAACCAGATCCGCCAGGTGGCGACCCAGACCGAAGGCTCGGCCCGTCAGCAGGAGAGCATGACGGTACAGGTGGCCGCCGCCGTGAGCGAGCTGGCCGCCAGCTCTCACGAGGTGCGCGAACACGCCCGCAAGAGCGCCGAACTCTCCGCCCTCACCAACCAGGATGCGGCCAACACCAGTCGCCTCGCCCAGCACTCCATCAACGACATGGGCGAGATGTCGGCTGAGATCGAGCGGGTCGACAAGGTGATCCAGCAGCTCGACAACCGCTGCCTGGCGGTCGACGGGGTGCTGGAGGTGATCAAGGGGATCGCGGATCAGACCAACCTGCTGGCTCTTAACGCCGCCATCGAGGCGGCCCGGGCCGGCGAGCAGGGCCGCGGCTTTGCGGTGGTGGCCGACGAGGTGCGCGCCCTCTCCAACCGCAGCCGCGCCGCCAGCGAGGAGATCTCCCAGATGATCGCCGCCCTGCAGAACGAGGCCCAGAGCGCGGTATCGGTGATCGGGGATGCCAAGGCCAAGGCGGACGAGAGCATCCACAAGACGGAAGCGACCCTGGCCGCCATGCAGAACATCATCGGCCGCATCAGCAGCATCAACGATCTCAATGCCCAGATGGCGCAGTCCGCCGAGGAGCAGGACAGGGTCTGCAGCGAGGTGGACGGCTCGGTGAGCGACATTCGCAACACCTCCAACGACACCCTGGGCCAGGCTCACGCCGCCAATCTCGCCAGCGTCCAGCTGGTGGAGCAGTGCCGCAAGCTCGAGCAGCTGCTCAAGACCTACCGCTGGTGATCATGCCTGCCGCCCGCAGCGGCCAATAAAAAAGCGCGACCCAGGGTCGCGCTTTTGTTTTGTGTGTCGTAGCTCAGGCGCGCCACGTGGCGCAGCCTGCCCGAAATTAGCCTGCGTTGCGGGTGGCCACCGCATCGGCCAGATTGCGCAGCAGGGTCTCGGTGTCGGCCCAGCCGATGCAAGCATCTGTGATGCTCTGACCGAAGGTGAGTTCGCACCCTTCCACCAGATCCTGACGACCCTCCACCAGGTGGCTCTCCACCATGACGCCGAACACAGCCCGGCTGCCGGCACGCAGCTGACCGGCCACGTCCTCGGCCACCAGCATCTGGTTCTTGAACTGCTTGCTGCTGTTGGCGTGGCTGAAGTCGATCATCACCTTCTGCGGCAGACCGGCCTTGTCCAGCCCCTTCACCACTTCGTCCACATGGGCGGCGCTGTAGTTCGGCTCACGGCCGCCGCGCAGGATGATGTGACAGTCCGGGTTGCCCCGGGTCGCGACGATGGCGGAGTGGCCGTACTTGGTCACCGACAGGAAGTGGTGCGGCGCACTGGCAGCGCCGATGGCATCGATGGCCACCTTGATGGTGCCGTCGGTGCCGTTCTTGAAGCCCACCGGGCAGGAGAGACCGGAGGCCAGCTCGCGGTGCACCTGGGATTCGGTGGTGCGGGCCCCGATGGCGCCCCAGCTCATCAGATCCGCCACGTATTGCGGGGTGATCATGTCGAGGAACTCGGAGGCGGTCGGCAGCCCCATGTCGTTGAGATCCAGCAGCAGCTTGCGACCGATGCGCAGGCCGTCGTTGATCTGGCAGCTGTTGTCGAGGTAAGGGTCGTTGATCAGCCCCTTCCAGCCCACCGTGGTGCGCGGCTTCTCGAAATAGACCCGCATCACTATCTCCAGCTGGCCCTTGAGTTCGTCACGCAGCACCTTGAGGCGCTTGCCGTACTCCAGCGCGGCAGCCGGGTCGTGAATGGAACAGGGGCCGATCACCACCAGCAGGCGCTGATCTTCACCGGCCAGGATCTGATGGATGGCCTGACGGGATTCAAAGACGGTATTGGATGCGACCTCGGTGGCCGGAAACTTCTCAAGCACCGCAACCGGGGGTAATAACTCTTTGATTTCACTAATACGAACGTCGTCGGTTTGATGCTGCATGATAAGGCTTCCTGCTAGATGACTGCGATAAAGAAACTTCAATCTAGCCCGCACAAGCAGCGGTGTAAATAGAAAATTACATTATCCAACAAGGAATTTTCTTATCCTACCTTGCAAGATTTAATAATGCTGCTAGACGAGGATGAAAAGAGGGGAGTAGCAGAGCGGAACAGCCCAAAGAAACAGGCCCGCAGCGAGGCGGGCCTGGGTTCATCACGCGCGCTGACTAATGCTGGCCAGCTTGTCGAAGTAGTCCGGGAAGGTCTTGGAGGTACAACCCGGATCATTGATGGTGACGGCGGTATCGGACAGCGCCACCAGCGAGAAGCACATGGCGATGCGGTGGTCGTTGTAGGTATCGATGGCCGCATGCTTGAGCTGCGCTGGCGGGGTGACGGTGATGAAGTCACGCCCCTCCTCTACCTCGACACCCAGCTTGCGCAGCTCGGTCGCCATGGCGTGCAGGCGGTCGGTCTCCTTCACCCGCCAGTTGTAGATGTTGCGAATGGAGGTGGGCCCCTCGGCAAACAGTGCGGCCACGGCGATGGTCATGGCCGCATCGGGGATGTGGTTCATGTCCATGTCGATGCCGTGCAACGGCGCCTGCTCGGCCTCGATGAAGTCATCGCCCCAGGTGATGCGCGCGCCCATCTTCTCCAGCACATCGGCGAAGTGGATGTCGCCCTGAATGCTGTGCTTGCCGATGCCGGTGACTCGCACCTTGCCCTTGATGGCGCCTGCCGCCAGGAAGTAGGAGGCGCTGGAGGCATCCCCTTCCACCAGGAAGTCACCCGGGCTGACGTAGCTCTGGTTGCCTTTGATGTAGAACAGCTTGTAGTTGTCGTGCTCGATGACCACCCCGAACTGCTTCATGATGTGCAGGGTGATGTCGATGTAGGGCTTGGAGACCAGCTCCCCCTTGATGTGGATGCGGGTGTCGCCCGCCGCCATGGGCGCCGCCATCAAAAACGCCGTCAGGAACTGGCTGGAGACGGAACCGTCGACGTGTACGTCACCGCCCCACAGCCCCTTGGCATCCACCACCAGCGGCGGATAGCCATCTTTCTTCAGGTACTGGATATGGGCGCCCGCTTCGCGCAGGGCATCCACCAGATGGCCGATGGGACGCTCTTCCATGCGCGGTTCCCCGCCCAGGGTGTATTCGCCGGAGCCCAGACACAGTGCGGCACACAGCGGTCGCATGGCGGTGCCGGCGTTGCCGAGGAACAGATTGACCGGCTCCTTCACTGCAAAGCTGCGACCCAGACCGTGCACGGTGCACTCGGTCTTGTCGGCGGAGAGCTTGTACTTGACCCCGAGCTGGGTCAGCGCCGCCAGCATGTGACGAATGTCATCGCTGTCGAGCAGGTTGGTGAGCCGGGTGGTGCCACGGGCCAGGGCTGCCAACAGCAGGGCCCGGTTGGACACGCTCTTGGAGCCGGGCAGATTGACCTCACCGGCCACACGAGAAATGGGTTCCAAACGCAACGAATTCATAGACTTCCTGTACGATCTCAAAAAAATGACCTGACCGGACGTTAGCAGCCCGCGCCCTGCTCGGCAAGACTGCACGTGGCACAAAAGCGGGCCGTGGAGACGGCCGGTCCGGCATCAGGGAAAAAACAGACGCCGGGGAGTCCCCGGCGTCGGCAATCGGGGAAAAACGCCTCAGCCGTGGCGCTTGGCAAAGCCGTCCATAAAGCTGACCAGCGCCTTCACCCCTTCCAGCGGCATGGCGTTGTAGAGGCTGGCGCGCATGCCGCCGACGATGCGGTGTCCCTTGAGTGCCAGCAGGCCGGCGGCTTCCGATTCGGCCAGGAACAGCTTGTCCAGCTCGGCATTTTTCAGCTGGAACGGGATGTTCATCCGCGAACGGCAGCTGGTATCCACCTGGTTGCCATAGAAGCTCGACTGGTCGAGATAGCCGTAGAGGAAATCGGCCTTCGCCTTGTTGCGCGCTTCCATCGCCTCGAGGCCACCCTGTTCTTTCAGCCACTCGAACACCAGCCCGGCCAGATACCAAGCGTAGGTGGGCGGGGTGTTGAACATGGAGTCGTTCTTGGCGGTGAGCTGGTAGTCAAAGATCGACGGCACATCGGCGCGGGCCTGGTTCAGCAGATCGTCGCGCACGATGGCGATGGCCAGCCCAGAGGGGCCAATGTTTTTCTGCGCGCCAGCATAGATGATGCCGAAGCGGCTCACGTCGATGGGACGGGAGAGGATGGTGGAGGAGAGATCCGCCACCAGCGGCACCTCGCCGGTGACCGGGATGTCGAACATCTCGATGCCATCGATGGTTTCGTTCGGGCAGTAGTGCACATAGGCCGCATCGGCGCGAAACGCCGGGGTCGGCAGCAGGTGGGAGATCCCCTGCTCGTTCTTGGCAACACCCTGGAAGGTCTGGATATCGCCATACTTTTTGGCCTCATCCACCGCGCTCTGGGACCAGACCCCGGTCAGCAGGAAGTCGGCCTTCTTGTTGGCGCCTCCCAGCAGGTTCATGGGTACCGCGGAGAACTGGCCGCGGCCGCCGCCGTGCATGAACAGCACCTTGTAGTTGTCCGGCACCGCCAGCAGCTCGCGCAGATCCGCTTCGGCCTTCTCGGCGACCGCCATGTAGGGCTTGCCGCGGTGGGAGAGCTCCATGACCGAGGCTCCCAGCCCCTGGAAATTACAAAATTCGCGCTGGGCGCGCTCCATGACTTCGACCGGCAGCATGGCGGGGCCGGCGCAGAAGTTGTAAATCTGTTTGCTCATGACGCTTTCCGTGAGTGGATGAGTGTGATCGGTGACTTGTCTGGTTTTACACAAGTGCAGCCCCCGGATCAAAGGCTTTTTGGGAGCTGGCTCAACCTTTTGTCGACCCGCCGCCAGCGCAGTTGGCAGAAAAAAGCCCTGAACGGGTCAGGGCTTGCAGAGAACATGCGTGGAAACGGGCGCTTGCTGGCGCTCAATGCCCCAGGCCCCCTTTTTCACCAGGTTACAGCTTGGCGGTGAGCTCCGGCAGCAAGGTGAAGAGATCTCCCACCAGCCCGTAGTCGGCCACCTGGAAGATGGGGGCCTCGCTGTCCTTGTTGATGGCGACGATCACCTTGGACTCTTTCATCCCCGCCAGATGCTGGATGGCACCCGAGATGCCGACCGCGATGTAGAGCTCGGGGGCCACCACCTTGCCGGTCTGCCCCACCTGCAGATCGTTGGCGACAAAGCCCGCATCCACCGCCGCCCGCGAGGCGCCCACCGCACCGCCCAGCTTGTCGGCCAGCGCCTCGATCAGGGCAAACTGCGCCTTGGAGCCCAGCGCCCGCCCACCGGAGACCACCACCCGCGCCGCCGCGAGCTCGGGTCTGGCGGAGCGCACGGCGCGCCGTTCGATGAGGCGGGTACGGCAGGCCACCTCGCTCACCGGCAACCGCTCTACCTCTGCCTGGCCGCCGCTCGCCGCCTTGGCGAAGGCGGTAGGCCGGATGGTGAGCACCTTGATGGGGGCGCTGCTCGCCACCCGAGCGATGGCGTTGCCCGCGTAGATGGGGCGCAGGAAGGTGTCGGCCCCTTCGATGCCGGTTACCTCGGAGAGCATCTCCACCCCGAGCCTGGCCGCCACCCGCGGCAGCAGATCCTTGCCCTGGGTGCTGGCGGCCATCAGGCAGTACTGATAATCCCGCGCGATGTGGGCCAGCAGCGGATCGACCCCGTCGCTCAGCCCCTCCGCCAGCATGGGGTGCTCGGCCAGCAGCACCCGGCTCACCCCCTGCAGGGCGGCGGCCTGTTCGCCCGCCTCGGTCAGCCCCTGCCCCAGCAACAGCAGATGCACCTCGCCGCCCAGCTGGCCCCCTGCGGTGACCAGACGGACCACGTTGTCGGCCAACTGGCCCTGATGATGTTCGGCAATGATCAATACGCTCATGACTGCCCCTTGCTATCGTCCGTTGATGTCCCTGCCTGTGTGCCCATCACGCCCCCGAGCCTGTCGCCGGCGGGCGGGGTTCTGTTGATTGCTGGCAGCATCAGAGTACCTTCGCTTCGTGCTTGAGTTTGTCCAGCAGCTCGTCCACCGAGCCCACCATGATGCCGGCGCTGCGGGCAGCGGGGGCCATCACCCCGAGCAGCCGGGTCTGGCCGGCCGGCTCGACGCCGAGGTCGGCAAAGGGCACGCTCTCGAGCGGCTTGCGCTTGGCCTTCATGATGTTGGGGAGCGAGGCAAAACGCGGCTCGTTGAGGCGCAGATCCACGGTCACCACCGCCGGCAGCGCCATGCCGAGGGTCTCGAGGCCGCCGTCAATCTCGCGGGTCACCTGCAATTCCCCCTCCACCAGCTTGATGGCGGAGGCGAAAGTGGCGAGCGGCCAGTCATTGAGGGCGGCGAGCATCTGGCCCACCTGGTTGTTGTCGGAATCGATGGACTGCTTGCCGAGCAGCACCAGATCGGGCTTTTCCAGCTCGCATACCTGTTGCAGGGCGCGCGCCACGGTGAGCGGGGTCAGGGTCTCGCCAGTCACATAATGACGGGCCCGATCCGCCCCCAGCGCCAGGGCGTGACGCAGCTGTTCGGCCGCCGCCTCGGGGCCGAAGGTCACCACCACCAGCTCGGATGCCACGCCGGCTTCGCGCAGCCTGACCCCCTCCTCCACCGCAATTTCACAAAACGGGTTGATCCCCATCTTGACGTTGGCCAGCTCCACGTCCGAGCCATCGCTCTTGACCCGGACCTTGACGTTGTAATCCAGCACCCGCTTGACCGCGACCAGCAGCTTCATGACGCGCATCCCTCGCTTCTGTTGAGTGAATCCATGAAAACCCTCACATTTTTTGCTTACATTTACTTTACGTTTACGTAAACTACCAGCACTACCCTAGGCCAAGTCGAGCACAGAGGCAAGATGGAACGCGAAGCAATGGAATTTGATGTCGTCATCGTCGGTGGCGGCCCGGCGGGACTCAGTGCCGCCATCGCCCTCAAGCAGCACAATGCCGAGCTGTCGGTCTGCCTGCTGGAGAAGGGAGCGGAGATCGGCGCCCATCTGCTCTCCGGCGCCCTGCTGGATCCCGTCGCCCTCAAGGAGCTGCTGCCAGAGAGCTGGCAACAGGCCCCGCTCGGGGTCGAGGTCAACGACGATCAGGTGCACCTGCTGCAAAGCGACAGCCGCGCCCTGCAACTGCCCAACTGGGCGGTGCCGCCGCGCATGCACAACGAGGGCAGCCGCATCATCAGCCTCGGCAACCTCTGTCGCTGGCTCGGTCAGCAGGCCGAGCAGCTGGGAGTCGAAATATACCCGGGTTTTACCGCAAGCGAACTCATCATGGAAGCGGGACGGGTCAAGGGTGTGATCACCGGCGATCTCGGGCTGGATCGGGCGGGCAATCCGAAAGCGGATCACGTGCCCGGCATGGCGCTGCTCGGTCGCTACACCCTGTTTGCCGAAGGGGCCCGTGGCCATCTCGGCAAGCAGCTGATCGCCGACTTTCATCTGGAAAGCGCCGCCCAGCCGCAGCACTACGCCATCGGCTTCAAGGAGCTGTGGCAGCTCCCCCCCGGCCAGGGCAAAGCGGGCCAAGTGCTGCACGGCAGCGGCTGGCCGCTCTCCGAGGGGAAGGAAGACAAGAGCCAGGGCGGCTTCTATCTCTACCATCTGGAGCAGGATCAGGTGGCGGTCGGGCTGATTGTCGATCTCAACTACCGCAACCCCTGGCTCAGCCCGTTTGACGAGTTTCAGCGCCTAAAGCACCACCCGCTCATCGCCGCGGCATTGCAGGGGGGCGAGCGCATCAGTTACGGCGCCCGCGCCATCGCCAAGGGGGGCTGGCACTCCCTGCCCCGCATGCACTTTCCCGGTGGCCTGCTCATCGGTTGCGATGCCGGCACCCTCGACTTCTCCCGCATCAAGGGGATCCACACCGCCATGAAGTCCGGCATGCTGGCGGCCAAGACAGTCGCCATGAGTCTGCGCGGCGGCGATGAAGGGGGTCGGGATCTGGCCGAATACGGCGATGCGCTGCAACAGAGCTGGCTGGCCCATGAATTGAAAACGGCGCGCAACTTCGGCGCCGCCCTGCACCGCTGGGGCCCCTGGCTCGGTGGCGCCTTCAACTGGCTGGAGCAACGCCTGTTTGCTCGCTCCTCGCCGTTCACCCTGCTGGACAAGGAGCCGGACTACCGCCAGCTGCGCATGGCCAGTCGCTGCCAGCCCATCGACTACCCCAAGCCGGATGGCAAGCTCAGCTTCGACAAGCTCTCGTCTGTCTATCTGGCCAACACCAGCCATGACGAGGATCAGCCCTGCCACCTCAAGCTGCAGGATGAGACGATCCCGGTGGCGGTCAACCTGCCCACCTGGGCCGAACCGGCCCAGCGCTACTGCCCTGCCGGGGTGTTCGAGATCCTGGGGTCGGAGAGCCAGCCCCGCCTGCAGATCAACGCGGCCAACTGCATCCACTGCAAGACCTGCGACATCAAGGATCCGAGCCAGAATATCGTCTGGACGCCGCCGCAGGGCGGCTGCGGCCCCAACTATCCCAATATGTAACAGGCCGGCCCATGCAGACCTGTGCAGACCTGTGCAGACAGCAAGGATGCACTGCCCAGAACATCGCCCCAACGCCGCCGCAGGGCGGCTCAAGCCCCAACTATTGCCATGTATGTGATGAAAGGCGTGCAGCCGGGGGCTGTCGCAGGGCGCTCGGGAGCCCGCCATCCCGGCCGGTGAACCCAAGTCCTCCCGCCTATCGGGGGGAATAAAGGAGGCCACGCCGGGATCGCCCGTTTCGAGGTCGGCGTGGCTGCTCCGACCTCGCTGTTTTTTTGAGCGAACAGGCTGAACCTCCGATGAATAGGCCCTGACAAGCGCGGCCCGCCCCTGTATAGTTCGCCGCATTCAGGTTTTCCATCGGCCCGTTCAGCTTGTCCACGGGATCGCTTTCTACGCGCTCTAAGGCCGCATGACCTGTGCAACCATCCCTGATTACCCATGACTTCTTAAGGGGGGACAGATGATCACCGCCTACATTCTCAATAACAAGGTACTGGACATAGTCACGCTCGGGCCTGACGACATAGTGCCTGACAACACCGTCTGGCTGGATGCCTACAAGCCGGACACGGCGGAACGAGAATGGTTGACGGGCCTGTTTCTGGAAGAGGTGCCCGACAAGGAGGAGCTCGATGACATCGAAGCATCCGCCCGTTTCTACTGGGATACCGACGGTCTGCACATTCACTCCCTGTTTCCCCAGCGGATCGGCCGTGACACCAAGGGTGTGCACGTCTCCTTTACCCTGCGCAACAACCTGCTGATCAGCATCCGTGAGGATGACATCGGCCTGGTGCGCCTGCTGCGCCACTACATGCGCCAGGACCGGCTGGAGGTGGAGGACGCCCTCGACATCCTGCTGGAGGTGCAGAACCTGAAAGTAGAATACCTCTCCGATCTCATCGAAGATGGCTACAAGACCCTGGAAAACACCGCCGATCAGATCTTCGAGCCGGATCAGATCAATCCCATGCTCAAGGAGTTGATGGCCCAGGAAGAGGCCAACGGCCAGATCCGTCTCTCCCTGCACGATACCCGTCGTGCCCTGCGCTTCTTGAAGCGCAGCCTGCGCCAACGCATGACGGGCGAGCAGAACAAGTGGATCGACGAGATGCTGCACGACGTGGAATCCCTGCTGCCCCACACCCAGTTCCTGTTCGACAAGATCAACTTCCAGCTGGAGGCCTCCATGGGGGTCACCAACCTGGAGCAGAACAAGGTGATCAAGATCTTCTCGGTAGCGGCTGTCATCTTCCTGCCGCCGACCCTTATCGCCAGCATCTACGGCATGAACTTCGGTCGCATGCCGGAGCTCGCCTGGGAGTACGGCTATCCCCTCTCCCTGGTACTGATGGTGATGTCATCGCTCGGCACCGGCCTCTTCTTCAAGCGAAAAGGCTGGCTATGACGCCGGCGGCTTGGCACGAAAAGAGATAAGCGGATTGGGGGGCCTGGCCCCCCGATTAATTCCCGCCCCCTGCCCCGCCTTGCAAAGGGCTCTGCTTCGCCCCATATCCCCCTCATCCTTTGCACAGACGAATCCGGGCAACCATGACCCTCTACCCCGAACACAGATATGACGATCACGGCCAGCTGCGTCCCCCGCTCTGGTTCTGGCCCATCGCCCTCTTGCTGACCCGCTCGGTCTGGCTGTTTCTGATGGCCGGCGTCACCCGCGAGAGCGGCAGCGCCATCCTGACCCTCTTCTACCCGGACCGGCTCACCCTCTACATCAGCCTGCTGACCGACGTGCCCGCCATACTGGCGCTGCTCGCCTGCGGCGGCACCTATCAGCAGACCCAGAGCATCCGGGCCTGGCTCAGGCGCCACAGCCCCTTGCTGCTGCTCTGCTCTGCCGTCAGCGGCCTGCTGATGCAACTGCACAGCCTCAATCTGCAGAAGTGGTCGTTCAGCTGGCCCACCGCCCTGGTGCTGGTCGCCACCCTCTGGTCACTCTGGTATCTGCTGCGCAGCCGCCAGCTGCGTGAATACGCGGTGGATCAACCCCATTGAGGGGCGAGTCGGCTCACTGGCGGGTGATCCGGATCTGCAGGGTCTGACGATCGCTCTGAGTACCGCCGCCCCCCTGCAACTGGGTGCCCAGGCTGCTGTCCTGCTGCGCCGAGCTGGTGGAGAGCTCCCCTACCGTCAACCACTGACCGGGGGCACCGCTCACCTCGGTGGCACTCTGCCCCCGGTTAATGGTGCCCTGCTCCAGCCTGCCCTGCTCGCTGCTGAGCGCTATCTGTACCCTGTCGCCGATCAGGGTGGCGGTGGCATAGAGGCCGTTCACCAGCGGCATCAGCCCCACCACCTGGCCACCGCGCCACTGATAGAAGGTGACCGGCTGATAGGTGCCCATCTGCAATAGCACGGGCCGACCCGACAGGCCACGTACCTGCCAGTTGTCGTTCTGGCTGCGCTGATACTGCTGGGCATTGCCCTCCAGCAGCCACTGCCGCTTGGCGGCATCCCGGCCCAGCCCCACCCCGGCCTGCTGGCTGCTGGAAGCGCCATCCACCCGCCACTCGATGAGCAGGCTCTGGGGCGGCTGGTTGAATTTGGCCAGCGCCGCTTCCGCCTCCTGCAGCTGGGCGGCGCTGCCGCTCAGCACCAGCTGGTTGCCCATGGCGCTCACCCCCAGCTCTGGATAGAGATCCTTGAGGGTCTGCACAGCAGCCTGGGTCTCGAATACCGGGATCACCTTCACTTCGGCCCGCAGCGGCAGGCACCAGAGCCCCCACAGCAGCCAGAGTCCAAACCCGCGCCATCTTCTCATCTTCTCCTCCCGTCCCACTCGGCAGCCAACTACATCATGGCCTGCTCATCACCTCGTCATCATGGGCCATCCCGCCCGCTTTTCAATGATTTTGCCCGTGAGCGGTGAACGCCGTGCAGGTCAGGTCCTTCATTTTTCGATGAAAAGAGCGGAGATAGATCAAATAACACAAATAAAAATGATTACCATTTGTTGTCACGAAAAAATCGCTCGGATACAATTCGGTCTCATTTTTTCGAGCTTGCCGTCGATGAAGCCAGTGACCACCACCCCCGCCGCCATCCACCTTGCCCTGCTGGTCAATATGCTCTCCATGGGCAGCATGATGATGGTGATGCCACTTGGGCCGGATCTGGTCATCAGTCTCGGCATGCAGCCGGAGCAGACCGGCTACTTCAGCGGTGGTGCCACCCTGGGGGCCGCCCTGATGGGCCTCATCGCCGCCCCCTGGCTCGATCGGGTCAATCGCAAGCCCGCCCTGCTGGTGCTGCTCACCTTACGTTTTCTGCTGCTGATGGCCTGCGCCCTGGTGCAAGACAGCCAGCAACTGCTGGTGCTGTTTGTCCTGTCGGGCTGTGTGGCCGGACCGCTCGCCGCCATCTTGATGGCAGCCGTGCTGGATCTGGTACCGCCGGCCGAGCGGGGCCGCCGCCTCGCCTACGTGGGCATGGCGTTCTCCCTGGCGGCCATTCTGGTGGTGCCCATCGCCCTGGTGCTGGCCCAGTGGTTTGGCTGGCAGAGCCCCTTCCTGCTGTTTGGTGTCTGCGGCCTGCTGCTGGCGCTGCTGAGCAGCCGCCTGCTGCCCTCCTTGCCGGTCAACCGCGCCCCTCACGGCAGCGGCCTGCGCCAGCTGCTGGCCTCGCCGCTCTGCCAGGGGGCCCTGTTGATCCTCTGCCTGCAGATGTTCGGCCACTTCCTGCTGATCCCGCACTTTGCCAACTACTTCCAGTTCAACCTCGCCTTCCCGCGCGAGCAGATCGCCGCCCTCTACCTGTGCGGCGGCCTCGCCAGCATGGCCACCATGCGGCTGTGCGGCGGCTGGGTTGATCAGGGCCGGGCCCAGGCCGCCATCCTGATCACCAGCCTGCTGCTGGCGCTGATCACTTTGCTCGGTTTCGCCATGCCGGTCGGCATGCCCGTCTACCTGCTGTTCACCCTCTTCATGGCGCTGAGCTCGGCCCGCTCCAGTTCGACCCTCGCCATCACCGCATCCATCCCGGCCCCTCATCAGCGCGCCGCCTTCATGTCTTTTCAGGGCACGGTCACCAATGTGGCGGCCGGGCTTGGCAGCCTGCTCTCCGCCAGGTTGCTGGTATCGGATCAGAGCGGCGCCCTGCACGGCTTTGCTGGGCTCGCCTGGATCAATATCGGCTGCGGTCTGCTGGCCTGCGGCGGTGTCTGGCTCCTGCTCAAGGGGCTGGCACAGACAAGGAACAACAATAACCCCGAGTCTGGTCCCGCCAGATAAGGAAGTCAGTGAGCCACCGGCCCCAGAGCCGGACCCCATAACCTCTGTTTTATTCATGGAGTTTTGACTATGCAGTTGCAGCCCGGCGTCTTTCGCCTGAACCCCATCCTGCTCTCCCTCGGCCTTATCGCCCTGCCGGGCCTGGCCCAGGCCGAAGCGCCCAAAGCCAACGAGACCCTGGTGGTCACCGCCACCCAGACCAAGCACACCGAGCTTTCAGCGCCGGCCAGCGTCTCCGTGGTGACCCGCGCCGATCTGGACAAGATGAACGCCAACAACATCGGCGAAGCGCTCAAGCACGTGCCCGGCGTCAACGTCATCGGCACCAACCCCACCGGCCGCAACGAGATCAAAATCCGCGGCATGGGCGGAGACTACACCCTGCTGCTGATCAACGGCAAGCGGGTCAACGCTCGCGAAACCCTGGGCAGCGATTTTGGCAATGACTTCGACTTGAGCTCCATCCCCATGGCTGCCATCGAGCGCATCGAGGTGATCCGCGGTCCCGTCTCCTCCCTCTATGGCGCCGACGCCCTCGGCGGCGTGGTCAACGTGATCCTGCGCCAGGCTAAAGAGCAGACCGAGGCGGCCTTCGGCTACACCCACACCATGCCCACCAAGGGTGATGGCGGCGATGCCAACCGTGGCAACGCCTTCGTCTCCGGCGCCCTGATCGACAACAAGCTGCTCGGCAGCCTGGTGGTGGAAGGCTATCAGCGCGACCGCTGGCACAGCGATCAGTCCAACAACCGGGACGCCGATGCGCTGGAGAAACGGGAAGTGGTCAACATGCTCTCCAGCCTGAAGTGGCTGGTCAGCAACAACCAGGACGTGGAGTTCGATCTGGGCTACAACCAGAACGACATGGACAGCTACTTCAATAACACGCCGCCTAGTCTGAATTCACCGACTACCCCACACAACGTGCAAAAACTCGATCGGCTGAGCCTGGGGGTCACCCACAACGGCCGTTGGGAGCACTTCGACAGCCGGGCCCGCTACTACTTCGAGCAGACCGATCTGATGAATGACTCCCAGCTCAACGGCGGAGTCATTGATGTCACCCAGACCAACCACACCGTCGACGGCCAACTGAGCGGCTACCTCGGGGATCACCTGCTGACTTCAGGCGCTGAGTTCCGCAAAACCGAGCTGGAACACAGCAGTCTTAGCTCGGATGTGGATGCAAGCCAGAGCGCCCTCTACCTGCAAGACGAGTTCGGCTTTGGCGATCTGGCGCTGACCCTCTCCGGTCGTCTGGATCACCACGAGACCTATGGCAACGAGTTCAGCCCGCGTGCCTATGCGCTCTACAAGCTGAGCGACGAGTGGGTGATCAAGGGCGGCGCCGGCAAGGCGTTCAAGGCTCCAACATTGGCCCAATACAATAAAGATTTCTTTATTACCAGCTGCCGTGGCAGATGTAAGCAAGTCGGTAACCCTAACCTGAAGCCAGAAACCGCCGTCAGCTATGAGCTCGGCACAGCCTATGAGAGCAGCCACTTTGGTGCTGGTCTCACCGGCTTCCATAACGACATCGAAGACCTTATCCAAAGTCAACGAGCAAGCCAGTCTTCTGGTCCGGGACTGCCGGTTATCTCTTATTACAACGTCAAAAAAGCACGAGTGAAAGGGTTAGAACTGACCGGCTGGGTCGATGTAATGGACGACGTCAAGCTGACCGGCAACTGGACCATGCTGGACTCAGAAGACAAGAGCACTGGCGAGGATCTACTAAAGACTCCTAGCCACACCGGCAATCTGAGCCTGGACTGGCAGGCCACCGAGATCGTCAGCACCAACCTGGCCTGGCAGTACGTGGGTAGTCAATTCATGTCTGTTCCACTTCTTCGTAGCAATGTGTTCAAGTCCGACAGCTACCAGACCCTGGACGTCAACACCAAGTGGAAGGTCACCCCGGCGCTCGACTTCAAGCTGGGCATCACCAACCTCACCAACACCAAGCGTGACCAGGTCGCCACCGACGCCGACTTCATTCTGGAAGGTCGTACCGTCTACGCCGGCGTGGATTACAAGCTGTAAGCCCCGCAGGGGAGTCCGTCAGGGCTCCCCTCTTTCTGCTGTTATTGCCTCGACATGAAGGAGTAGCCGGGTGCAGAGACACCAAACACACCTGTTCTGGCTGGGAGTGATCCTCCTGTTCCTGCTGATTTGTCTGTCACTGGCCACTGGCGCCGGTGTCTATGGTGGCCGCGAGGTCGCCGGTTTTCTGCTGGGCGATCCCGCCCTCGTGGCCGATGAAAAACTCGCCATGATAGTTCACACCCTGCGTCTGCCCCGCACCCTGTGTGCCCTGGTGGTGGGCGTCTGTCTTGCGCTGGCGGCCTCCATGCTGCAAAGCGCCACCCGCAATCCGCTGGCCGAACCCGGCCTGCTCGGGGTCAACGCCGGCGCCGTGTTCGCCCTGGTGATCGGCCTCACCTATTTTGGCGTCGAATCCGCCTACGGTTACCTGCTTTGGTCCGGCATGGGGGCCCTGCTCGGCAACCTCATCGTGCTCGGCCTCGGTCTGATGGTGGGGCGCTCCAACCCCCTCAAGCTCATTCTGGTGGGGGTCGCCCTCTCCGCCACCTTCGGCGGCCTCTCCAACTTCCTGTTGCTCTCCAACCAGGTGGTGCTGGAGCAGTTCCGCTTCTGGAATCTGGGGTCGCTGGCCGCCTCGGATCTCGATGCGGTGCTCACCGTGATGCCCTTTGCCCTGCTCGGCCTGCTGCTGACCCTGGCGCTCTGTCGCCAGCTCACCCTGATGCAGATGGGTGACAGCCAGGCGTTGGCGCTCGGCATCCGGCCGACCCGGGTGCGCATCGGCGTGCTGCTGGCCGCCACCCTGTTTACCGCCTGCGCCATCGCCATCGCCGGCCCCATCGGCTTCGTCGGTTTTCTCGCCGCCTACTGCGCCCGCCTGGTGGAGCCGGTGCGCCTCGCCATCCAGGTGCGCTTCTCCGCCCTGTTCGGGGTGCTGTTCCTGCTCGGTGCCGACATCCTGGCGCGCTGGCTGATCCAGCCGTTCGAGCTGCCCAACGGGGTGATCCTGGCGCTGATCGGTGCCCCCGTGCTCATCCTGGTGGTACGCAGCGGCGGCTTCCGCGCCCTGCTGGCCGTCAAATAAGGTTGCCTGCCTCATGAACAATCCAATCCATCCCTCCCTCACCACGGCGCTTCCCACCGGCACCGTCTGCCTGCGCGTTGGCAGCCGTACCCTGTTGCTGCACCGCCGCGCCTGGCTCATCACGCTGGGGCTCTTGGTGGCCCTGGTGCTGCTCTCCCTGCTGGCGCTGACCCTGGGCTCCGGCAAACTCACCATGTTGGGGGTGATCCAGACCCTGCTTGGCGAGGGCAACCGGCTGAGCGAGGTGACCGTCTTCAAGATCCGCTTGCCGCGCATCGTCGCCGTGCTGGTGGCGGGCGCGGCCATGGGCCTCTCCGGCTGCCTGGTGCAGACCCTCATTCGCAACCGCCTCGCCACCCCGGACATGATCGGGGTCAACGAGGGGGCCTCCCTGGCCATCATCGCCTTCTCCCTCTACCTGACCCTCGGCAGCTGGCCCTGGTGGGCCGCGCCGCTGGGTGCCCTGTTTGCCGCCGCCGTGCTCTATGCCCTGTGCAACAAGCCGGGGGAGCAGGGCTACCTGTTCGTGGTGATCGGCATCGGCGTCTCGGAGCTGATGAACGCCATCGGCCAGTTTGTGATGTCCACCCAGTCGCTGGTGCACCTCACCAGCCTCTACCTGTGGAACATGGGCAACTTCGTCGGCCAGGGCTACAGCACTGTGCTGCCGGTAGGGATCCTGATCCTGCTGGTCTGCCCCTGGGTAGTTTATCTCTCCCGGGCTCTGGGCGTATTGCGCCTCGGTCCCGTCACCGCCCAGAGTCTGGGGGTGAACGTCAACCGGGTGCAGCTCGGCGTGCTGGCCCAGGCCATCGTCGTGGCGGCGCTCGGCACCGCCATCGGCGGCCCGGTGGTGTTCATCGCCATGGCGGCCCCGGTGCTCGCCTCCTGGCTCAGCCGGGATCGCATCGTGCCGCTGTGGATTGCCGCCCTGTGCGGCGCCCTGCTGCTGCTGGCCAGCGACACCCTGGTGCGGGTGCTGGCCAGCCCCCACGAGGTGGCCACCGGCATCATGACCCGTATTCTCGGCGGCCTGCTGCTGCTGTTCATCCTGCTCAAAGACCGCCAGAAGGCCGACTGACGATGCCATTCATCCATTTTCAAGACAGACCGAGGGCCGCCTGATGACGCTCACCATCAATCACCTGCAATTTGGCTATCAGCACAAGCCCGTCTTCAACGACATCTCCTTCACCATTCCCCAGGGCAAGCTGGTAGGGATCGTCGGCCCCAACGGCGGCGGCAAGTCCACCCTGCTCAAACTCCTGGCAGGCCAGGAGCAGCAGCAAGCCGGCGAGATCCTGCTCAAGGGCAAGCCGCTGGCAAGCTACGGCAAGAAGGCGCTGGCCCGCGAGCTCGCCTACCTGCCCCAGCGCCCGCTGGTGCCCGCCGGCATCCAGGTCGAGCAGCTGGTGCAGTACGGCCGCCATCCCCATCAGGGCTGGTTCAATCAGTGGAGTGAGGAAGATGCCCGCATGGTGCGCTGGGCCTGCGAGCGGATGCAGCTGGGCGACATTTTGCAGCAGAGCGCCAGCTCTCTCTCCGGCGGCCAGGCCCAGCGGGTGTGGCTCGCTATGGTGCTGGCCCAGGATGCGGACATCATCCTGCTGGATGAACCCACCAGCGCGCTGGACATCGGTCACCAGACCGAGGTGATGGAGGCCATCCACCAGATCACCGCCGAGGGCAAGACGGTGCTCATCGTCATCCACGATCTCGCCACCGCCGCCCGCTACTGCGACGAGCTGATCGCGCTGGGAGATGGCGGTATCCAGGCCATGGGGCAGGCCCGCGAGGTGGTGACCAAGTCCCTCATCGACCGCCTCTACCAGACCGACGTGGACATACTGCACGCCCCCGGCGACGGCGCCCCCATCATAGTGCCGCGCCGCAGGCCACACGCTTTTGCCATGCGCCAACCGGCCTGAGCCCCATCAAAAAACCGCCGAGAGGCGGTTTTTTATGCTTGTGTCTCGGCGCGCCGCCACTCACAGCAGCAGGCTGGTGAGCACCCCGCCCGGCCGTGTTTGCCTGTGCCCTGTTTGCCAATGCTGTGCCTGCCAGTACATTGGCTGCCAGTAGAGCGTACAGCGCCAACCGGCGGGCAGATCTGGGGTCAGCGCGTCCACGAGCTCGAGGGTGAGGGTCTGCTCCGTCATGGTCAGCCAGCGGGCATCGAGAAAGTCAAAATAGCGCCCCACCCTGGGGTAGAGCGCCTTGAACAGGCTCTCCTTGGCCGAAAAGATCAAGGTGAGCGCCTCAGCCCTGCTCAGGCCGATGGCAGGGGCAGCGGCCACCAGCCGGGCCCACTCCTCCCCACTGGCAATACCGGGCCAGAGCTCGCTCGCCTGCCCCTCTGCCAGCCAGCCCTCCAGATCCAGCCCCATTCCCGCCCGGCCCGGACGCACCGCACACAGGGCCATGCCGCGCCCCTGCAGCAGGCTGTGGCTGATGCTGCCCTCAAACCCCGCAGGCCAGCAGGGTTCGCGGGCGTTGCCGATGGCCACGGGGTGCTCCGCGAGGTTGAAGGGGCGCAGGGCTTCGCGGGCCGCCAGCCGGCCGGCCAGAAACTCCCCCAGCCGTTTGGGGGCCGCGCGCTGCAAGCTGGCGGGCAGCACCATGCCGGCCGCGTCGTAGCAGGCCGGGGTGAAAGCGGCGGGGTCAAAGCAGATCCGTTGCAGCGCCAGATGCGCCGCGCCGGGCAGCGGCAGGCTGTCGGCCTGCACGATAAAGCGGTCCAGTGAGCAGGCTGGCGCGGTGGCAATCAACATCACGAAGAGCCCTTGGTGGATGAGCCGACATGGTAGCAAATTGCTCCCTCCATACACCACAAACACAAATGACAATTCTTATCATTTGAATTTATGGTAGCATGAGTTCGCCCGTTTGGGACCCAGTGTTCCACTGATTTCACCAAGAAGGATGTAACGATGAAGATCTCCTCTCCCCTGGCTGCCGTGCTGATGCTGGCCAGTCTGGTCGGCTTCCAGGCACAGGCCGGCAGCGAGACCCGTCAGGTGACCGATGCCGACGGCAAGACCCAGGTCGTACCGGCCCAGCCCAAGCGGGTGGTGGTACTGAGCGAAATCGATCTGGACAGCGCCCTGACCCTGGGGCTGCAGCCGGTCGGCACCGTCAATGGCCGCGGCCAGTCCACCCTGCCCCGCTACCTGCTGCAACAGGCGGGCAAGGAGATCGCCGTGGTCGGCGATCTGGACAACCCCAACCTGGAGAAGCTGATCGATCTGGAACCCGACCTCATCCTCACCGGCCAGACCAAGCCCGAACTGCTGGCCCTGCTCAAGGAGATCGCCCCCACCGTCGTCACCGGCAACTGGGGTGACTCCTGGAAAGAGATCTTCAATCGCAGCGCCCACGTGCTGAACCGGGACGCCGAAGCCAAGACCTTCCTCGCCCAGTATGACGCCCGCCTGCAGCAAGCCCGCAGCAAGCTTGCCAAGCATCAGGGCGAGCGCCTGAGCATAGTGCGCTGGAACCCCAAGGGCCCGAGCTACATGCACAGCGGCACCTTCGCCAGCAGCGTGGTGGAAGAGATGGGGCTGACCCGGCCGACCCACCAGATCGGTGACAAGACCCCCCACTCCCCGGCCCTGAGCCTGGAATCCCTCAACCTGCTGGACGGCGACTGGCTGGTGATCGGCACCCTCAGCGCCAGCGGCGATGCGGTGGATGCCATGAAGCAGGCCGAGCAGACCCCGGCCTTCCAGCAGCTCGGCGCCATCAAGAGCAAGCGCTTCGGTGCCGTGGACGGGTCGCTCTGGACCTCCACCGGTGGCCCCCAGGCGGCCCTCAAGGTGATCGACGACGTCGAGCAGCTGCTGGCCAAACCCGATGCGGCCCCCATCACCCAATAAGCCCGCGTGATGAGCGTCCACAAAGAAGCCCGCATATGCGGGCTTCTTTTTTATCCATGGCTTTTAACGTCCAACTTATTCCGGCAAGGGCAGCGCCTTTCTGTCCAGTTTGCCGCTGCCGGTCTTGGGCAGGGCATCCAGCAGGATGAGCCGCGCCGGCACCATGTAGTGCGGCAGCGTCGCCTGCAACCCCTTGCGCAGGGCGAGGCGATTGAGGGTCACCCCGCTTTTCGCCTCCACGTAGCCCACCAGCATGGCCTCGTCCCCCTCGCCCACCAGACGCACCGCCGCCTCCTGCACCCCGGCCTGGCGACGCAGTCCCGCCTCCACCTCGCCGAGCTCAATGCGAAAACCGCGCAGCTTGACCTGATCGTCGCGCCGCCCCAGATAGAGGAAACGGTCCGCCCCCAGCCGCTGCACCCGATCGCCGGTGCGATAGAGGCGATGGGTGGCAAGGCGCAGGAAGGCAGCGCGGGTCAAGGCTGGCTTGCGCCAGTACCCCTCGCACAGGGCCGGGCTCTCGATGCAGAGCTCGCCGCACTCCCCCTCTGCCACCGGCAGCCCCGCCTCGTCCAGCACCCAGTGCCGATAGCCCGGCAGGCTGTGGCTGATGGTGATCTGGCCATCAGTCGGTGGCCAGCGCACCTCGCTCACCAGCGACCAGACGGTGGCCTCGGTGGGCCCGTAGCAGTTCCACAGCCGCCGGGTGCGGGCACAGAGCTGCTCGGCCAGCCCTGGGTCCAGCGCTTCGCCGCCGCACAGGGCGGTGAGGGTATTGCGCCCCTGCCAGCCAGCTTTGAGCAGCATGCGCCAGCAGGCCGGAGTGGCCTGCAGCCAGTTGATGGAGGGGTCGGCCTCGAGCAAGGCCTGCATCCCCAGCGGATCCTTGTTGTGCTCGCTGCCCGCCACCGTCAGCCGGCCACCGCCCCAGAGCGGCCCCAGCATCTCCAGCAAGGAGATGTCGAAGGCCGGGGTGGTGATAAAGAGCCAGTGGCAGCTCGGTGAGAGCCCGAGCCGCTCGCGGATCCCGTCGAGGAAGCAGAGCAGGGCCCGCCGGCTGATGACCACCCCCTTGGGCTCGCCGGTGGAGCCCGAGGTGAACATCATGTAGGCGGCCAGGGCGTCATCCACCTGGGGCCAGGAAACGGGCCCTGCCGCTGCCGGCCCGTCGAGGGTGCGCAGCGGACAGCCGAAGGCGGGAGCCGGCCTGTCGCCGTCGCAGATCACCGCCGACAGGCGCGCCTGGCGGGCGATCCCCTGCAGCCGCTCCACCGGAAAATCCGGCTCAAGGGGCACAAAGGTGAGGCCGAGCCGCAGGCAGGCCAGCAGGCTGGCCACCAGATCGGGGCCGCGGGAGAGATAGAGACCGACCCGCTCCCCCACCGCCAGCCCCTGCAGGCGGGCGGCAATCTCGCCGACCCTGGCATTGAGCGCGCCGTAGCTGAGCCACTGCTCATCTGATCCACCCTCACTGATGCCCTCCCCACCCATACGGATGGCGGGGGCCAGCGGGGTCGCGGCCAGACAGGCCGCCAGCCGTGCCCCCAGGTTGGCCGCCCCCTTGGAGGCGCCTCTCAGGGGTGACACGGCCGGGGCCTTATGCTTGATGGTCACTGTCATAATGCGGCCTCCGTTTGGCGCACCAGCCAGTGCCCATAGAGCCGGCTGGGGGATGGGTGTGCCTTGAGCGTCTGCAGGGTAAGCGGCGCCCGCTCCTGGCCAAACGCCTCGTTGAGGGCCGCCAGCAGGGCGAGCTGCTGCACCGAATCCACCCCGAGTTCACACAGGGTCTGCTGCCAGATGCCGGGCACGCCGCACTGGCGCTCCCACAGAGCCACCAAAGAAGCGGCCTCCTTCGGGCAGGGATCCGCCATCGAGGCTGCCGGTCGCGCGACCACAGGGGACGGCTCACTCACATCCGCAGGTCTGGCCGGCTGGCTCAGATCCGCCTGTGCCAGCCAGTCGAGCTCGGCCAGCCAGTCAGCCAGCACCGCCTCGGCCCGGGCCTCGGGGATCTGCTCGCCATCGAACTCGAGGCGCAGCTGGAGCGTCTCGCCCCGACTGCTGACCACCAAGGAGAGCGGCAGCTCCACCTTCTCCACCACGGCGCCAAAGCGCGGCACCAGCTGGTGGGGTTCGGAGGCGGCAGGGGCCGCCGGCATGGGGTAGTTCTCGAACACGAACAGGCTCTGGAACAGGCGCGCCCGGCCTTTGGTCAGTGCCGCCAGTGACTGGGTGCCGTGCTCGTTGAGCGCCATCAGGTCGGTCTGCAACCGGGCGATATGCTCGGCCAGGGTCAGCTCGGTGCGCCACGCCAGCGCCAGCGGCAGGCTGTTGATGTAAAGCCCGACGCTCGCGGTGATCCCCTCGATGGGGTAATCCCTACCCGGGGTCACGTTGCCCACCAGGGTGACGGCATCGCCAGAGCGGCGTGCCAGCAGACGGTGCCAGGCATATTGGGCCAACAGGCCCGCGGTCACGCCAAGGTCGCGGGCACGATGGGCGAGCAAGGTCGCCACCTCAGCCGGCAGCGCCGTGGCGCACACCGCCGGTCGCTGCTGGGTATGGCGCCCGCTTGCGCTCGCGTCCAGCGTCACCCCGAACAGGCAGGCGAGATCGTTAGGCGTTGCCAAGAGCTCGCCACGCCCCTGCCAGTAGGCATCGGCGCTGCGGGTTTGGCTCGCGATATGGCGGCCAAATTCGAGCCAGGCCGTATCCGACTCGCCCTGCGGCAGCAGGCCGTTCATCAGCGCCTGATAGGCGCGATGCAAGGAGCCCAGCAACACGGGGCCGCTCCAGCCATCCAGCACGCCGTGATGGACGCTGAAGATCACCTTGTGGTGATCGGGGGCCAATTTGAAACAGGCAAGGCGCAGCAGGGGCGCCTGCTCCAGCGGGATCGGGCGGGCTAGATCCTGCTGGCAATAGGCCTGGACCCGTGTCTCTGCATTTTCCACTTCAGACAAGTCTTCATAGTGGAACGGCAACTCGGCGCGCTTGAGGATGCGCTGCAGCGCCACCCCGTCCGCCAGTACCAGTTCGCTGCGAAGGGCCGGCCAGCGGGCGATCTGCCCCTGCCAGGCCTGACGGTAGACCGCCACGTCCAGCGGCTGGTAATAGTCAAACTCGGTCTGCAGGTGATAGGCGTGATCCCGGGGCAGCAACGCCCTGTGATGGAACATGCTCTGCTGAAGCGAGGTCATGGGCAGCAGAGTCTCCACCTCGCGCCCGCTCAGCACCCGATCGAGCGCAGCTTGCGAGAGGCCAAGCCCCGGGAAGTCGCTCGGGGTATGGCGTGGGGCCTTCAGGTTGCAGCAGTGCTCCACCAGCGCCGTCAGGTTGTCCGCCAGCCGCGCCATCAGGGCGTCGCTCGCCTGCTGGTTGAGGGCGCCCACCTGGCGCAGGGTGAGGCGACCGTCGTAGACCCCCCCGTGCAGACTCACCAGCTCGCGCGGCAGGTTGTCAGGGGACGTGGGGGCCCCCGGTGCCAGCGGCAGGGGTTGCCAGGGCTGAGCAGCCTCGCCCTGATGGCTGACCCCCAGGTAGTTGAAGACCACCAGGGCTTCGGGCAGTGCCCAGCCACCTGGGTGGTGCAGCCGCAGGGCGTTGAAGCCCACCCCCTTGTCCGGCACGGCGCGCAGCTGCTCCTTGGTGGCGCACACCAGCGCATCCCACGCCTTGGCATCCGCCAGCGCCAGCGGATAGGTGCTGGTGAACCAGCCGAGGGTACGGCTCACGTCGAGTTCAGCATCGATGGCCTCACGACCGTGTCCTTCCAGCATCACGCAGTGACGGCTACCGTAACCCTGCTCGCTCAGGGTTCGGGTCAGGGCCGCCAGCAACAGGTCGGGCACCCGGGTGAAGTAGGCCTGATTGGCGGTGTCGATGAGACGAGCCGTGGTCTCCTGACTCAGTTGCAGCAGGCTGGCGGCGGCGCGGCCATCGGCGGCGCGCGCCGCTTCCAGCAGCTGACCCTGGCAGCCCTCCCCCTGAGCCAGCCAGAAGCCAAGCTGCTCCTCTTCCCGTTTGGCATAGGCCGCGAGCCCCTCGCCCCACTGGCGATAGCTGCTGCCCTTGGCGGGCAGTGGCTCGCCCCTGCTCACCCGTGCCAGATCCTCGGCCAGGATGCGCCAGGAGACCGCATCGATGACCAGGTGATGGAAGGCAAGGAAGAACCCCTCCACCGTCTCACGCTCGCCTTCTCGTTCACCTTCCAGAGAGAGATTGCGCAGGCGAGCCCAGGCCAGGGTGTGGCCGCTGGCAGGGTCGAAATCTCCCTGCAGCTCGGTCAGGCGGGCCTGCAGCTCGACCTCATCGAGATTGGCGGCATCCAGGGTCGGCAACGGCGGCAATGGCAGTTCGGCCAGGTAGCGCTGGCCGGTCGGGGTCACCGCCAGGCGCAGGGCATCGTGGTGCTGGCGCAGGGTATCCAGCCAGCCGCGCAGGGCCTCATCATCCACCCCGGCCGGCAGGCGCAGGATCACCCCCTGGTTCCAGTGACCGGACTTGGCAAAGCCCTGTTCGAAGAACCAGTGCTGAATGGGGTGGAGCGGGAACTCGCCGGTCAGGCTGCCCTGCTCGCTCCTGTGGCTGACCGCCTGCTGCTGGCCGAGCTGGCGGCAGAGGCGGCGCACCGTCTTGGCTTCGAACACGTCCTTCACGCTGCAGTGCAGCCCCGCATCCCGCAACCGGGTAGTGAGCTGGATGCTGAGGATGGAATCACCGCCCAAGCGGAAGAAGTCATCCTCCACCCCGAGCGGTTGCTTGAGCACCCCCTGCCAGATGGCAAGCACGGTCTGCTCCAGTGCGTTTTGCGGCTCGCCCTTGCTCTGCTGCCAGACGATGGCAGGCAGGCGGCGCAAGTCCAGCTTGCCGTTGGGGGTGAGCGGCATCTCGGGCAGCCAGCACAGGCGGGCCGGCACCATGTATTCGGGCAGGCACTCGCCGGCCCGCTGCAACAGGGCGTCGCCGTCGGGCTCGCTCGCCCCGGCCTGCAAACAGGCGTACGCCAGCAGGCGCCCCTCCTGCACCACCACCTTGATCTGGCGAATGGCCGGGCACAATTCGGCGAGCCGGGTCTCTATCTCACCCGGCTCGATGCGATAGCCGCGCAGCTTGATCTGCTCGTCTATCCGGCCCAGATACTGGATGTTACCATCGCGGCGCAGCAGGGCCCGATCGCCGGTGCGATAGAGGCGATGGGTACGTTCCGCCAGCGCCAGCTCGATAAAGGCCTCCTGGGTACGTTCCGGCAGATTGAGGTAACCGCGGGCCAGCCCCAGTCCCGCCAGGCAGAGCTCGCCGGGCACCCCCACCGGACAGAGGTTGCCCGCCTCGTCCAGGATCAGCGCCTTCAGGTGGTTGACCGGTCGGCCAATGGTGATGGGCGCCCCCGGGGTGAGCCGCGCGCAGAGCGCGGTGACGGTGCACTCGGTCGGGCCGTACATGTTGAACAGCGCCACCCGCTCTCCCCAACGCTCCACCAGGGCGCTCGGGCACGCTTCGCCGCCAAAGCCGATGGCCTTGAGGGAGCCGAGATCCGTCGGTGGCAGCAGGTTCGCCAGTAAGGCGGTCGGCAAAATCATATGGCTGGCACCGCAAGCGATCGCGGCAGCGATCACCCCTTCCCCCGGCTCGCCGAAGTGCAGGGGCGCGCCACAGTACAGGGGCAGCAAGCTGGTCATGTTGCCCGCATCAAACGAGAGGGACATGCAGTTGAACATGGCGCCATTCTGATCAAGGGCGATGCGCTCGCCGTGATCCGCCATCAGGTTGACCAGGCTGCCCTGCTCCACCATGACCCCCTTGGGCAGGCCGGTGCTGCCGGAGGTGTAGATGATCTGGGCCAGCATGGCGGCATCGCGGGGCACGGCAGGGGGGCTGCAGGGCATCTTGTCCAGCGCAAGCCCGTGCAGATCGTGATATTCGGCAGTCGTGCCCTTGATGGCCTCTGCAAGCCGGGCATCCGGCTCTCCCCCGAGCACCAGCGCAATACTGGCGTCGCTCAGGATATGGGCCAGCCGCTCGGCAGGATAGGCAGGGTCGAGGGGCACATAGGCCGCCCCCGCCTTCCAGCAGGCGAGCAGGGCAACCACGAAGGCGACATCGCGTCTGGCCTGGATGCCGATGGCGGCGCCCGGGGTGACGCCGCAGGATTGCAACCAGTGAGCCAGCCGGTTGGCACGCACCTCCAGCTCGCCATAGCTCAACGATTGCGCGCCGTCACTGACCGCCAGCGCGTCCGGCAACTGCGTGGCCCGCCGCTCGATATGACAGAGCAGAGTATCGCGGCTCGGGTAATCCCGCGGCAGGTCGGCAAGCTGTGCGGCCAGCGCCGCCTGGTCGGTGCCCGCCTCCAGCGGCAGTTGCCAGATGTCGGTCTCGGGGGCCGCCACCACGGCGCGCATCAGGTGCAGCAGGCGATCGGCAAAAGCCTGGATGGTCTCTCGCTCGAACAGGGCGGTGGCAAACAGCCAATCCACCCTGACCGAGTCCATCAGCTCGGTCACCTTGACCGAGATGTCGGTCTTGGCCGGCAGCACAGGCGAGGTCTCCTCCACCAGCTGGCAGCCGGGGATGAGATCGTTGAAGTCCACCTTGGCCTGATAGACCAGCATGATCTGGAAGATGGGGTTGATGGCGGTGGTGCGATCGGCGCCGATGGCCTCGGCCAGCGCCTCGAAGCGGTAGAGCTGGTGATCGAAGGCCGCCAGATCTTCCTCCCGGCACTGCTGCAGATAGTCGACAAAGCTGGGCTTGCCGCTGAGTTGAGTGCGCAGCACCAGCGTATTGACGAAAAAGCCCACCAGCGACTCGATCTCGTGGCGCTCGCGATAGGCGAGCGGGGTGCCGATCACCACCTCCTTCTCGCCGCTCTGGCGCACCATCAGCAGAGCAAACAGGGCGTGCAGACCGATGAAGTTGGAGGTGCTGTGGCGCTGACAGAGGCGCTTGAAGCTCTCCCACAGCGCGTTGTCGATGGTAGAGAAGACCAGCTCACCGCCGCTGTCCTGATGGGCCGGGCGCGGCTTGTCGAGCGGCAGACCGTGCACCTCGGGGCTGCCACCGAGCCGGTCGACCCAGAATGGTTTGAACTCGGCGTGATAATCGAGGAAACGGTCCGAGTTGAACCAGCGGGCATAGTCGATATAGGTGAGCGGCAGCTCGCTCACCTGCAGGGGCTCGCGGTTCTGATGGGCAAGAAAGGCGCGCTTGAGATCCGCGAACATGTTCTTGACCGACCAGCCGTCGGAGATGATGTGATGCTGGGTGATCAGCAGCACGTGCTCGCGGCTGCCGAGCCGGATCAGGTGCACCCGGCTCAGATCTCCCCGGGTCAGGGAGAAGGGGCGCCCTATCTCCTCGCGCACCCGGCGGGCCACATAGGCCTCCCGCTCGGCAGCGGGCTCTGCGCTCACGTCCTCAATCTGCAGCGTGAAGGGGGTGTGGGGCAGGATCTCCTGCGCCCCCCTGCCCGCCTCGTCCTTGATGAAGCGAGTTCGCATGCTGGGGTGGCGGGCAAACAGGTGGTCGAAGGCAAACTCCAGCGCCGCCGTGTCCAGCTCTCCCTTGACGCGAAAATAGACCGGCATGTTGTAGAGGTGGGAGGCCTCCTCGTACTGCTCGATAAACCAGAGTCCGCTCTGGGAGGACGAGAGCGGCCCGCTCTTCGCGCCCTCGGCGGCGATGGGCGCCTCGAAGGCGGCGCGGGCCACCAGGCAGCGCACCAGCTCATCCTTGTGGGCCTTGATGGTGGCGCCGATGGCCGGCGTCACCGCCTCCTTGCTCGACTGGGAGATAAGCTGGCCCTTGTCGTTCAGCGCCAGCTTGACCCCCTGCCGCTCCAGCTGTTTCAACAGCAAAATCATATTGTTCATCTGTTTCTCAAGCCTCAGGCACTCAGGGTGGCGCCGCCGTCGACGACCAGATCCTGCAGCGTGATGTGGCTGGCCAGATCCGAGGCCAGAAAGAGGACGGTATGGGCGATCTCCGCCGGGGTGGCTACCTTGCGCAAGGGGATGCCGAGCTTGAACTGCTCCGGCAACCCGGCGATGGTGCGGGCCATGGCCTCCTCGCTTGGCAGCATGCCGCGCAGCATGGGGGTATCCGTCGAGCCCGGCGACACCAGGTTGGCGCGCACGCCGAAGGGGGCCAGCTCCAGCCCCACCGTCTGGGTCAGGCTGGTGACCGCCGCCTTGGAGGCGCAATAGGCTGCCATCTGCATGCGCGGCACATGGGCGGCGTTGGAGCCGATGGTAATGATGGCGCCGCGCTGCTGCTCCTTGAAGTGGGGCACCAGGGCCCGCAGCAGATAGAAGACGCCGCTGGCGTTGACCGTCATGCAGTCGTGCCAGTCGTCATCGCTTAAGGTGTCGGTGGAGCCGAGGCGCAGTACCCCGGCCCCGTTCACCAGCACATCGAGCCCGCCGTCCGCCAGCAGCGCTGCGCAGCAGGCGTTGACCGCCTTCGAGTCGCCAATATCGAGCAGCCGGGTGGCATAGGGGTAATCGGCTTCGGGAAACGCCAGATCCAGCCCCACCACGATTGCTCCAGCCGCCACGAACTGCGTCGCCACCTCGCGGCCGATGCCGCGCCCGGCTCCGGTCACCCAGACCCGCTTGCCAGTGAAATCAAACGCCATTTTTTGCTGATCCTTCGTCATCTTGCTCATCACCACACCATCTCCACGCTCTCTTCGTCCTCGGCAAGCAGGCCGTCGAGGAAACGGCAGAAGTCATCCAGGCGCGGGTGATCGAACACGTCGGAAACCTTCACCTGCACCCCGAACTCGGCGCCGAGCCGGTTGACGATCTGGATGGTCTGCAGGGACTGGCCCCCCAGTTCGAAGAAGTTGTCGGCGGGCGCCATGGTGGCCAGCCCCAGGATCTGCTGCCAGATGGCGCCGACCCGGTTCTCGGTCTCGCTGCCCAGGGTCAGGGCTTCGCCGCCCGCCTGGTAGGCAGCCAGCAGGGTCTTGCGATCCAGCTTGTTGGAGCCGGTGCGGGGCAGCTGGTCATAGTGGCGATAGTCGGTGGGGATCATGGCGGCGGGCAGCACCCTGGCCAGCTGCGCCTTGATGACCCGGCTGTCGCGCTCCGATCCCGCCACGAAGGCCACCAGCCGGCGCACGCTGCCGATGCTCACCCCCTGCACGCACGCCTCGTCTACCCCGGGCAGGGCCAGCAGCTGGGCCTCCACTTCGCCGGGCTGGATGCGATAGCCGCTTATCTTGAATTCGTTGTCGCGCCGACCGAGGTAGACCAGCCGGCCGTCTACCAGCCGCACCCGATCGCCGGTGCGATAGACGGGCATCTGCTCCGCGCCAACCCGCAAGGTATCGAAGCTCCCTTGCACGCCCCCCACATAGCCGTTGGCCAGCTGCGGGCCGAGCAGCACCAGCTCACCTTCGCTGGCGGGTTGCTCCCCTGCCCCGAGGATGAGCGCCTGCATGCCGGGCAGCGGCAGGCCGATGGGCAACTGGGCCTGGCTCGGGTCTTCCTGCTGCAACTCCTGGGTGGTCACCACCACGGTCGTCTCGGTGGGGCCGTAGGTGTTGAACAGGCGCACATCGGAGCGGCCCTGGCGCTGCCACTGGGCCAGCTGCTCGGGGTAGACCGCCTCGCCGCCGATGATGACGGTGGCCAGATTGGCAGGAATGTGGGCCTGACCCGCCGTCAGCGCCACCACCCACTCGTTCCAGAACGCGGTGGGCAGGTCGAGGTGGGTGATCCCCTGCGCTTCTACCCCAGCCGCAAAGGCGGGCATGGATTCGAGCAGGGCGTCGGTGCGCAGCACCAGGGTGGCACCGGCGCTCAAGGTGGCGAACACCTCCTCGATGCTGGCGTCGAAGTTGAAGGGGGCGAATTGCAGCATCCGCGCCTCTTCATCCAGGTGATAACGGCAGCGGGCGGCGGCAGCGAAGTGATCCAGCGCGCCGTGGCTCACCGCCACCCCCTTGGGCAGGCCGGTCGAGCCCGAGGTGAACATCAGGTAGGCGACGGCGCGGCCGGCGGCCGGCTGGTTGAGCCGATCGCCGCTCACCAGATCCCCCACCAGGAGCGTACGTCCCTCAAACAGGCTGGCCAGCTTGTGACGGTACTCGGCCTGGGTGATCAGGGTCTTGACCTCCCCCAACCGCAGAATATGGCCCTGACGCTCCAGCGGCTGCTCGGGATCGAGGGGCACGTAGACGGCGCCCGCCAGCAGCACCGCCAGCTGGGCGAAGATGGCCTGGGGGGTGCGGGCCAGCATGACCCCCACCTTGTCGCCGGGGGCGACGCCTGCAGCCTGCAGGGCGGCCGCCATCTGTTCGCAGCGGGCCAGCAGCGCCTCGTAGCTGAAGCGGGCCTCTCCCTGCGCCGTGCTCTGAATCAAGGCAATCTTGTCCGGGGTCTGGGCGGCGAAGTGGCAGAGCGCGTCCAGCACGGGCCGTGCCTTGATCACTTCATGGGCGGGGCCGGCGATCAGGGCGCTGGCTCGCTGCTCCGCCAGCCAGTCGGCCTTGAGCGCCCCCAGGGTCTGGGCAGGCTCGGCCAGCCAGCGGCCCAGCAGGGCAAACAGGGTATCGGCGATGGCCGCCAGATCTTCCTGCTGGTAGCAGCCGGGGTTGGCGTCCAGATCCAGTCTGGGCTGGCCATCGACGCCGACCTGCACCTCGATGGTGAGATCCTCCACCGGGCCGGCGCTGATGTTGAGAATATGGGCAGATAGCGGCCCGAAGCGGCGAGCGTGATCGAACGGCATGATATTGACCAGGGGGCCGAACAGGCGTTTGTCGCCCCCTACCAGGCCAAGGTCGCGGCGCAGCAGCTCGTAGCGGTAGTGCTGGTGTTTGCGCACCCCGCGCTTGGCCTTGGCCACGGCGCCGGCGGCTCCCGCCAGATCCAGCCCCTCTTCGAGTTCCAGAGCAAGGGGGGTAATGTTCATCTGCATGCAGGGCACGGTCAGCGATGCCGAGCCGATGCGGTTCATCATCATCAGGCCGAGCAGGGTCTGGCGTTGGCCGCTCGACAGCGACAGCTGGGCCGACAAGCCGGCCAGCAGCAGATCGGGCCAGCCCAGCTTGTGCTCGTCGGCAAAGCCGGTCAGGGATTGCCACAGCGCCGCCGGCAGCGGGCGGCTCTCGCGGATAAATTCGGCCGCTATGGGGGCTCGGGATTCGCTGAAGGATCGCACCTCGGGCCATTCCTTCAACTGCTCCTGCCAGAAGGCGCGAGCGGCGGCGTTCTTGCCGCTTAGCTCGCGGCTCGCCTCTTCCGCCAGCACCTCAGCCAGAGAGCCGAAGGGGGATGGGGAGTGCATCTCACCAGCCAGCCCCTCTGCATAGAGCTCGGCGATGCGCTGGAACAGCAAGGTGGTGCCAAAGCCGTCGAGGGCGATGTGGTGCACGCAGCTGTAGAGGTAATCGCGGCCGGGGCCGCGCAGCAGGGCGAAGCGGCAGGGCGCTTCCTGGGTCAGCTCGAACGGGCGGCGCAGATCGGCCCAGGCCCAGGCGCGGGCCAGCGTCTCGTCATCGCGCTCGAGGGAGACCTCTTCATAGGCCAGGGGCAGCTCGGCCGGGACGAAGCAGACCGCCTCCTTATCGTCTTCGAAGTGGCCCTTGAGTGCCTCGCACTCCCCCACCGCTTTGGTAAGGGCTGCGACCAGTACGGCCGCCTCGACCTTGCCGTCGAAGGCGATGCACTCGGCGGTGTTGAACATCGCCTTGTCGTCGTTGAGCAGATGTCCGGACCAGAGCCCCTGTTGGGGGATGGTCAAGGGGAAGCGGTTCATGGGGTCACCTCCAGCGCCTGGGCTGCCAGCTTGGCCTCGATGAGGCGCCACCAGCCGTTGAGGGTCGGCAGCTTGGCGAGATCCACGAAGCCGAGCTCCACCCCGGCGGCGCGCCACTCGGTGAGCAGGGCCATGATCCGTACCGAATCCAGACCGTAGTCGATGAGGTTCTCGTCAGGATCAAACTCCCCTTCGTCCTCGTCGATATGACTCAGCAGCCGCGCCTTGAGCCCCTCATAGGTCAGCAACGGATTGGTCAGCAATGGATTGCTCTGGGCAGCAGAAGCGGACGCCGGGGCGAGCGCCAGCACCTCCTCGCAGCGGATCACCTTGCCGCAGCGGGTCGCCACGTAGTCGAGCGCCATCTGGTGGTCGGCCAGGGAGAAGTCCGCCACCCCGTCCGCCAGGAAGAAGGGCTGGATGTCGCGCATGAAGGCGTCGCAGGCGGTCATCATGCAGCCGATATGGCCGTAGATGCCGCCGATGATCAGCTGATCCCGTCCCAGCGCTTTGAGCATCTGCTCGAGCTCGGAGCGCTGGAAGGCGCTGTAGCGCCACTTGACCAGCACGGTGTCGTCCCGCTCCGGGCGCAGCGCTGCCACCACCTGCTGCTGCTCGGGCCGCTTGTTGAGACCTGGGCCCCACATGTCGTTGAGCAGGGCGCGATCTTCAGGGGATTGATCCTTGGGCTGGGCGGTGTAGAAGACCGGGATGCCGAGGGCCTTGCACTGCTTGCGCACGGCGGCCAGGCGCTCGGTGAGGGCCGCGATCAGCGGGCTGTTTTCGCCATAGAAGGCGGTGAAGTACTCCTGCATGTCGTGGATCAGCAGGGCGGCGCGTTTGGGTTCCAGAGACCAGTTGACCTTGTTGGCCTTCCACTGGCTGGGCATGGCGTAATTGTTCAGGGTTGGGATAGCCATAACGTCATGATTCCTTTTTAGTTTTATGCTGTTGTCAGGGACTGGTTGGCGGCGATGGCGTGCGCAATGCGCGCCCGCAGCCCCTGCTTGTCAATCTTGCCCACCGCCGTCATGGGCAGGGCGTCCAGGGTTTCGAAACGGTCGGGCAGCTTGAAGTCCGCCACCCCGCGCTCACGCAGAAACTTGCGCAAGGCCAGCGGCTTGAGCCCCGGCTCGGTGGTGACGATAAAGGCGCAGCTCTTCTCCCCCATGGCGCTGTCGGGCATGGAGACCAGGGCCACATGGGTGATGGCCGGGTGGTGCAGCAGCTGGTTTTCCACCTCTTCCGCCGCGATCTTCTCGCCGCCCCGGTTGATCTGATCCTTTTGCCGCCCCACTACTGTGAGGTAGCCATCGGCATCCTGTACCACCAGATCGCCGGAGCAGTAGAAACCCTCGGCATCGAACACCCGGGCGTTGTGGGCCGGGCTCTGGTAGTAACCGCGGAAGGTATAGGGGCCACGGGTGTGCAGGGCGCCAGGCTCGCCGGGGGCAACCGGATTGCCCGCCTCATCGAGGATGCGCACCTCGTCGTCCGGGCTCATGGGGCGGCCCTGGGTATGGATCACCTTCTCGTCGGGGTCGTCCAGCCGGGTGTAGTTGACCAGCCCCTCCGCCATGCCGAACACCTGCTGCAGCCGGCAACCGAGCAGCGGCCCAATCTTGCTGGCCACCGCCTCCCCCAACTTGGCGCCGCCCACTTGCAGCAAGTCGAGGCTCGCCAGTTGGGTGCGCGCTGTGGGATCCGCTTCCGCGGCCTGCAGCCAGAGCGAGACCGCCGGCGGCACCAGCGAGGTGAGATTGACCCGATGGCGGGCAATCAGCGGGAAACAGCTGATGGGGCTGGGATCGGGTGCGAGCACCACGGTGCCGCCCGCCTCGAATACACCGAGCGCCCCGGGGGAGCTCAGGGGGAAGTTGTGGGGCGCCGGCAGGGCGCACAGATAGCGGGTATGGGGGCCGAGGCCGCAAACTTCGTTGCTGCGGCGCACGCTGTACAGGTAATCGTCGTGGGTGCGGGGGATGAGCTTGGGGGTGCCGGTGCTGCCACCGGAGAGCTGGAAGAAGGCCACCTCGTCCGCCGGGGTCGGGCCATATTTCACTGGCTCACTCTCATCCCCCTTCGTCAACCAGTGGGTCAGCCCCAGCTCCCCTGCGTCGCCATCCAGCAGCACCAACTCGGCGCCGATGCTTGTCAGCAGCTCGCTCTCGCGACCCTTGCTCGCAAACAGCGGATGGGCCAGCGAGCCGACAAAGAGGCGCGGTGTGATCTGCTCGGCGTAAGAGGCCAGCTCCAGCCGGTTGTGGCTAAAGAGCGCATTGACCGGCGCAATGCCTGCCTTGAGCAGGGCGAAGAACACCAGATAGAACTCGGCCACGTTGGGGAGCTGCACCAGCGCGGTGTCCCCCGCCCCCAGGCCATGACGGGCCAGATTCGCGGCCAGCCGGCTCGAGGCGGCGTCCAGCTCGCCATAGCTGAAGCGGCGCTCACCGCAGAGGATGGCCTCGGCCTCGGGGGCCAGCTCGCACTGACGCGCCAGCATGGCGGTCAGCGGCTCGCCGCGCCAATACCCCTTGGCACGGTACTGCCGGGCCAATGCGTCGGGCCAGCGGGTGTAGGGCAGGAAGCGGTTGGACTGGGTCATTGCGCTACCTCCGGACTCAGGTCCAGGGCTTTCAGATTTGGCTGCTCACTCGGCCAGCCCAGATATTGAAGCTGCGTCATTGCGCCACCTCCAAATCCAGGCCCAGGGCCTTGAGCATGGTCCCCAGCTTGGTGCCGGTCTCGGCCCACTCCATGGCGGGATCCGAGCCCGCGACGATGCCGGCGCCGGCAAACAGCTCCACCTGATGGCCATCGAGCACGCCACAGCGGATCACTACGGCCCACTCGCCGTTGCCCTGGCTGTCGCACCAGCCGACGATGCCGCTGAACAGGGCGCGCCGGAAGGGCTCCTGCTCGCGGATAAACTGGCGGGCGAGTTCGGTGGGATAGCCGCACAGGGCCGGGGTGGGATGCAGCTGGCAGGCCAAGGAGAGCACCGATGCCTCGCCGCCGTGCAGTCGGCCGGCGATGGGGGTACCCAGATGCCAGAGGGTATCCGTGCTCATCAGGGAGGGGCTGGACGGGATCGCCAGCTCGCGGCAGTGAGGGGTCAGCACCCGGCGGATCTCGTCGATCACCAACTTGTGCTCATGCTGATCCTTGCGAGAGGCCAGCAGATCCCGAGCCACCATTTCGTCTTGCGCCGGCTCGCTCGCCCGTCTGGCGGAACCCGCCAGCGGGTGGGTGAACACCTCTCCCCCGCTGACCCGCAGCAGCAGCTCCGGGCTGGCACCGAGCAGGCGGCGGCCCTGGCCAAGCGGCAGGGAGAAGTGGAAGGCGTGTGGGTTCTGGGCCATCAGACGGGTCATCACCCGCTTCGGATCGGCGGGCTGGTGCAGGGTGAGTGTCAGCTTGCGCGACAACACCACCTTGGATAGCCGGCCTTGTGCAAACGCATCCAGCGCCGCACTGACCGAGGCCTGGAATTCGCTGGCCGGCGGGGTGCTCTGCACCGAGATGACCCGGTTGGCCTCGACGGCCTGCTCGGCCGCTGTCACCGATGACGGCTCTGTCGGGACCAGTTTATCGCCCCGCTTATAGCTGCCGGGCACATAGAGGCAGGAGGCCTCCGCCGGATCGAACGCAAAGGCACCGATCAGCAGAGGGTTGCTCTGGCCGGCGGCGCTGGCCGCGGCCAGCGCGTCGGCAATCTGTTGTTCCAGCAAGGGCCATTCACAGGCGGGGGTGGTGATAGGCAGGCCCAGGTCAGTGGCACTGATCGTGCCCTGCCCCGAGGTAAACAAGAAATCGGGCGGTGACGCAGCCTGGGCAGGCGCGCTATTTTCCATCACAAGAGTATCCACGTTACACCCTCAAATATGATTCAAAATGATAATGATTATCAATTTGTATTTGTGCGGCGGTAAAATACTCGCTTTGAAATCCCCCGGTCAATGGGATTTTTGTGCCGATAAAACTGGAACTTATCTGTGGATATTGCCCGTCGTGGCCCGCCGTGCAGGGCCGACCCCTCTTGCCCGTATGAGCACCGCTGCCAACACCCCATATGAGGCTGCGACAAAAACCGCGGACTCACCGCCCGCGCTGGCAGCGAGCGCCATTTACCCCTAAGATGGCGCCATCTTCATGACCATTGTTTCAACCCACGGGATCCTCGATGTTAAAGCACCTGCTTCTGCTCCCCCTCAGCCTGCTGCTGGCGGCCTGTTCACTCACCCAGTACAACGTCAGCGAAGGGGAGATCAACCAGTACCTCAAAGAGAGGGTCGCCTTCGAAAAACAGCTGGGGATCCCCGGCATCATGTCTAGCAAGATCCGCCTCGATGAGATGCAGAGCCGCATCGGTCGCCGCCAGGCTGACCGGATCGAGCTGGATGCCGCCGGCGACCTGCAGGTGATGAGCCCGCTCGGCAGCCAGCAGATGAAGATCCGCTTCTCCCTGAGCGCCCGCCCCGACTACGTGGCCGAGCAGGGGGCCATCTATCTGCGCGATCTCGAGCTGCTCTCGGTCAAGACAGAGCCGGCCGACGTGGGCACCGCCCTCACCCCGCTGCTGCCCACCTTCAACCAGTCCCTCTCCCTCTTCCTCTCCCAGACCCCTGTCTACCGGCTCGATGGCAGCCGCCAGAACGAGGCGCGGATCAAGGAGAAAGTCGAAGCACTCAAGGTGGAGCCCGGCCGGCTGGTGATCCCCTTCAAGCTGCTCTGACCCCCAACCGCGCCCCTCTTCTCTTCAACCCCAGGGGCGCGGTTTTTTCTTCTCAAGCTCCTCCCTTTGCCTCATAATGCACACCATTCTCATTTAGATTCATGAGAAGCGTCATAATAAAATCAAACATATGGTGAGAAGGGACATGAGAAAAACCGTACTGGTCCAGGCGATCGCCTGCGCCCTCCTGAGCGGCGCCGCACACGCCGCCGTCAAGGTAGAAGACAAGACATTCAACACCGCTGCCAACATGCTGGCCTACACCGAATTCGAGCTCTCCGGCGAGCCGCTGGCCGAAGCCCTCGGTCTGGATCTGGATGTGCTGGACGCCAACCGCGCCGACGAGCCTACTCCGTTCGACTTCGCCGCCGGCATTGAATCCTACGAATACTCCGAAGAGGCGATGTACGCCCTCAACTATCAATCCGGCATGGGCCCACACCTGGTGAACGGGCCGCAAAACCTGGCCCGTGGCGGCACCATGGCCACCCTCGGCCAGCGGGTACTGGCCATGGCCGACGCGGTCGGCTTCCCGGCCGATGAAGTGCCGCAGGGCATGTATCCCCTCTCCCTGCCCTACGCCTCTGCCAATCCGGAGTTCGCCCAGGCCGTCAACGCCACCCCGGTCAACGGTGACCAGATCACCATCAAGACCGCCAAGGGCAACGAGAAGAGCGTCAAGACCCAGGTGCCGGCCTACTTCCGCGACTACGCCACCCTGCGCTGGAGCGGCAGTGACAACCTGCTGGTACCGGCGGCCGTGGGCGGCATCCTGCTCAAAGAGGTGATGTGGTCCCAGGACTTCCTCGGCGGCATGCACGTGGCCGAGACAGATGAAGAGGTGGAAGCCGCGTCCGCCACCATGGATCAGGACGGCAAGCACAAGCTGGGGGTCTCTGCCGCCGACGGCTTCAACGGCATGATGCTGACCGAGCAGTCCATCGACAAGCTGGCCATCCTGCAGGGTCAGCTCGGCTTTGACGGCAAGCAGCTGGGCGCCAGGATCACTCCGCAATACGATCCGGCCAAGGGCATCGTCTACTTCCCCCATCAGGTGAAAGTGACCGAGACGGCCAAGAACGACGTCGGCGCCATCGGCAAGCTCGAGGTGGTTGATGGCTCCGCTCAGCTGCGCGACGCCTGGATGATGCTGTGGCCGCTCTCCGAGTTCTACGCCTTCAGCGATCAGCGCAGCGCCAACACCAACCAGAACCCGGCCTTCCACGCCGTGTTTGACGGTGCCCCGTTCGCCGCCGCACCGGCCGCCAACAAGGGCAGCGATGCCGCCAAGCTGGTAGCGGGTGACGATGCCTTCTCCCTGGCGCTGAACCTCTCCGGCATGGTGTTCAAGAACCTCAATGCCCTCCACTTCGAGCCCAAGGCCGGCACCCTGGTAGACAGCTGGCAGGCCGGCAAACAGGCCAAGCACGTCACCACCTTTGACACCGCCTACAGCCTGGTCGCCCTGCAGATCTTCCAGCGCGCCCAGGATGCACTGCCGGTCGGCTACGCCGCCGGTGACAATGGCGAGCTGAATCTGAAAACCGCCCAGGGCCAGCAGGCACTGGTGCTCATTCGCCAGCAGGCCGACTTCATCCTGGCCAATCTCAAGGGCAAAAATGGGCTGGTGCACGATGGGATCACCCTGGGTGGCAAGCTCGATGCCGGTCAGTCCATCGACGCACAGTTTGCCGCCATCCGCGGCCTGACCGCCGCCTTCCTGGCCACCTCGGATGCCAAGTACCGCACTGCGGCGCGCGAACTGTTCATCGCCGCCGACAAGGCCTACTTCAACCAGAAGGCCGGTACCTGGCTCGCTGGCAAACAGGGTAAATACACCCCTTGGACCCAGGCCGCCATCTCCGGCGCCCTGCGCTCTGCCATGCTGAACCTGCGCAACGAAGGCAGCGAGAAGGCCCCGGCGCTGGAGCTGGCCCAGCTGACCCAGCGCTACGTGAGCTGGTTCCGCGGCACCGTCAACGGTGGCATGCAGATGGCCGAGTGGATCGGCGACTCCGGCGAGAACGTCATCGAAGGGGCCGGTGGTGACACCGACGAAGATGGCGTCCCGCAAGTGACTGCCGCCGGTGGCAAGCACGGCACCGCCATGGTGATGGCCGCCAAGGCGCTGATCACCGAGAAATAATCAGCCACCGGCTGAACAGCAAAAGGGAGCCATACCGGCTCCCTTTTTAGTTGTGGCGTCTGGCGTTGGCGGTGACATCACCCCAGCTTGGCCAGCATCTCCTTGGTCACCAGCACTATGCCCTGCTCGGAGCGGTAGAAGCGGCGGCTGTCCTCGTCCGCGTTCTCCCCCACCACCAGGCCATCGGGCAGCTTGCAGCCCTTGTCCACCACCACCCGCCGCAAGCGGCAGCCGGAGCCTATCTCGACCCCGGGGAAGATCACCGCCTGATCCAGGGTGCAGAAGGAGTGCACCCGCACATGGGTGAACAGCACCGAGTTGAGCACGAAGGAGCCGCTGACAATCGACCCCCCCGCAAACATGGAGTTGATGGTCATGCCGTGCTGGCCGTTGCGGTCCTGCACGAACTTGGCCGGCGGCGTCATGGTCTGGCTGGTCCAGATGGGCCAGTTTTCGTCATAGATGTCCAGCTCGGGCACCACGGAGGCGAGATCCATGTTGGCCTCCCAGAACGAATCCAGGGTACCCACGTCGCGCCAGTAGGGTTTCAGCCCCTCCTTGGCCCCCACGCAGGACATGGTGAACGGGTGGGCAAAAGCCTTGCCCTCCCCCACGATGCGCGGGATCACGTCCATGCCGAAGTCATGCTTGGACTCCTGGTTGTGGATGTCCTCCTCCAGCAGCTGATAGAGGTACTCCGCCTCGAAGATGTAGATGCCCATGGAGGCCAGGGAGACGTGCTCGTTACCCGGCATGGCGGGCGGATTGGCCGGCTTCTCCACGAAGGCGCGGATCTTGCGCTGCTCGTCGATGTCCATCACCCCGAAGGCGGAAGCCTCCGCCCGCGGCACCTCGATACAGGCCACCGTCACCTTGGCGCCGAGGCGCACGTGATCGAGCAGCATGGCGGCATAGTCCATCTTGTAGATGTGATCCCCCGCCAGCACCACTATGTATTTGGGGCCGTAGTCACGGATGATGTCGACGTTCTGGTAGATGGCGTCGGCGGTGCCGCGATACCAGTGCACCTCGTCCACCCGCTGCTGGGCGGGCAGCAGGTCGATGAACTCGTTCATCTGGTAGCGCAGGAAAGACCAGCCCGATTGCAGGTGACGCAGCAGGCTGTGGGACTTGTACTGGGTCACCACCCCCACCCGGCGAATGCCTGAGTTGATGCAGTTGGAGAGCACGAAATCGATGATGCGGAACTTGCCGCCAAAATGGACGGCAGGCTTGGCGCGGTTGTCGGTCAACTGCTTCAGGCGACTGCCCCGTCCACCCGCGAGCACCAAGGCCATACTCTGGTTCAATAGTTGCCGTGCTTTGGCAGTATTTACGGGTTCTAACAACATAATTACCTCTGCCTTGTTTTGATCCATTCTCGATTCATCTTCGCCTGTTTCCGGCGTCATGAAAGTGGTTTCACTCACATTTAACTGATTTCAATTGGCCCTTTTCCAGGAGTTGAGCGGGATCGCATGCTTTGCGATGCGAGCTTGGTTAGAATTTCAGCATCAACGACATCATCAAGGATGACACCATGTTGAACAAGCTCGGGAGCAACCAGCTGATGGTGATGGCTCTCATCTGTGCTCCCCTGCTGATGCTGCAGGGGCTCTGGCTCGCCTTCGCGAGCACGCCGCTCACCCTGCTGCTCATCCTCGCCACCAGCCTGCTCGGCTTTGGCCTGCTGATCCGGCTGGTGATGAGGCTGCAACAGGCGGATCGGGAGAGACAGGAGCAGGTGTGGTGCCGGGCGCTGCAACTGCGCGACCCCACCTGCCTGGAGAGCCCGACAGCCCAGGCGGCCCTGCAGCAGCTGCTCGCCCACTTCAACGAAGCCGAGCTCGATGCCCACCGCCAGATAAATGAACTGCACAATCAGGCGACCCAGGACGAGCTGACCCAGCTGCAAAACCGCCACGCCTTTCGGCGCGACATGACCGAGCTGTTGCAGCGGGATCAGGATACCCAGACCGCCACCCTGGTGCTGGTCCGCGCCACCGAGCTTGGCAAGCTCAACGCACAGCGCGGCTTTCAGTCGGGGGATGCCTACATCAAAGATATTGCCAATCTCATCAACAAGGTGGTGAGCCGCTTTCCCGGCCATCAGGTCTACCGCATCTCGGGGGCCGACTTCGCGGTGCTGGTACGGCCGGAGGCCAACATACCGCCCCCCCTGCTCGGGCGGGATCTGAAGATCGCCTTCGACCACTATCAACAGCAGCACGAGCTGGAGAGCGCCGCCTACTCCGGGCTGACCCGGCTCAGCAGCGGCCAGAAGATAGAGGCCATTCTGGCCCGGGCGGATCTGGCGCTGGCCCGTGCCCAGACCGAGACGGTCAATGGCTGGGCCATCCAGCAGGATGACAACGTGGTGGAGCTGCAGGGGCAGCATCACTGGAAGCTGGTGCTGACCGAGCTGCTGGAGCAGGAGCGGATCGACTTTACCTATCAGCCGATCCAGCCCATGCACCGCAGCATGCTGGCCTACAACGAGATCTACACCCGTTTCAGCGGTGCCGACGGTACCGTGCTGCCCACCGACACCCTGTTTGCCATGGCCCAGCGGCTGGACATGGTGATGCGGCTGGAACAGATGCTGGTGATCCACGTCATGCGCCAGTACCGGGCCTTTGGCTCGAATCAGAGTCGCTGGGGCATCAACCTCTCCAGCAATCTGCTGCAAAACAGCGCCTTTCTGATCTGGCTGGACCGACAGCTGCTCAACGATCCCAACACCAGCGCCAACCTGGTGTTTGAGCTGGATGAGGAGCACCTGGAGCGCAACCTGACCGGGGCCAAGCGGGTGTTCGAGCTGCTCAGACGCAACGGCAGCCGCTCCGCCATCTGCAACTTCGGCAAGGGGATCGGCTCGTTCAATCTGTTTCGCGAGCTCAAGCCCGACTACATCAAGCTGGATCCCGCCCTCATCACCGGGCTGGAGCAGGATCTCACCAATCAGCAGTTCGTGCGGATGATCGTCGACGTGTCACACCGGATGGGGTGCCAGGTGATTGCGGAAGGGGTCGAGCAACTGGGCCAGAAGCAGCTGCTGCAGGGCATGTATGTGGACGGCTTGCAGGGCTATCTCATCGCCAGGCCCCAGCCGCTTCGGCCGGACATCAGCCAGCTCGGGCTCTTTACTGAGGATGCTTCAACTTCAACAGAGTCAGAATGATGTCGTTGAGCTGGCGATAGCGCTCCAGCTCCTTCTGATCGTAGCGGGTCGCCAGGGCGGTGGGATTGTGGCGATTCTTGAGGTAACGGTTGATCTGAAGCCGGTTGAAGCCCGCCACCTGATAGACCTGCCCCAGCAGGGCATTGAGCTCCTCGTGTTCAAGACCGGCCTTGGCGAGGTAATCCTCCTGGGCCGGGCTCTCCAGCTGGCAGCTCTGCTTGGCGATGCGGCCGGTCTCCTGCAGATAGCTGAGCCACTGCTCCAGATAGAGCGGCTTGCAGCCCGCCAGCAGATTGAAGAAGCCCACCGCATCGCAGCGGCAGTCGGTCAGCAGCAGTACCGCCAGTCGATCGTCATCACAGTGAAAGGTGACGGGGCCGCTCTGTCCCCAGTCCAGCGCCTGGACCCGGATCTCGGCCCGCTCCCCCGCAGCGCCGGTGACGTCGAATACAAACATGGCTCCTCCCGCTCGGCAAAAGGTTGATGATGGACCATCCCTTTGGCGGGTGCAAAGGCAAATCGCCTTTTCATTCAGTATTCTGCAAGCCGGCCATAAAAAAACCGACATCCTCGCAGATATCGGTTCTCGTCACGCGGGCCAAGGCCCGGTTCAATGCAGTCTGGTTCAGGCGTCCAGTTCCACCAGCGCCTTGGCCAGCTCGATGGGTTCGAGCTCCTGCCCTTCCAGATCGGCGTTCCAGTTCGGGCCGACCAGCACGTCGTCTTCGTCCAGATCGTTGATCCAGATGTCGAGGAACTCTTCCAGCTCGATCACTTCCGGCTCGTAGTCGGCCCACTCGTCCACGCAGTGCAGACGGGCGTCCTCTTCGGCGGACCAGAGCGGCATCACGTCCGCATCTTCGAACTCGGCAGAGCGGCAGACCACCCAGTCTTCACCGTAGCGCAGACCCCACACCTGACCCGACTCGCGGACTTCTTCGATGAACAGTTGGAAATTGGCGTCAAGATTGTCAGTTAACTTACTCATGGGGCTCTCTCTTTAATCGGGTGCTGCGGCCACGGCAGTGCCGAGTGGCAATGCGGTGGCCAAATGGTGTCGCAAAAGCGACATGGACTCAAGCATCTTGGGGGTTATCACACAAAAAACTGCCCGATGGCGGGTTTTACCTGACAAAACGCCTCCCGAAGGAGGCGTTTTCAGCGCAGAGGACGGGATCAACGCTCCCAGTACACCTCTTCCAGGCTGTCTTCCTTCTCCGGCAGACCGCGCGACAGGCGCGGGCTGCTCTGGGCCAGCACCTCGTAGCTCACCCGGTTGGCGTACTTGCACACCTGGGAGAGGGAGGAGTAGGTGAGGAACTCGGCCACATGCTTGGCGGAGTTGGGCACGGCACTGCGGTGATAGGCGTTGGCCACCATGTCGTGCAGCACGGCGGAGAGCGCCCCGTCCCCTGCCCCGTTGGTGTTCTTGATCTTCTCCGGCCCGCCCATGTAGGGGGAGATGTGGGAGTAGATGCGCTTGGGCACGCGGCAGCCGCTGCGGGTCATCGGGCGGCTGAACTCGTACATGTTGAACTCGGGGATGACGCCGGGCAGCAGCGGCAGGGTGGTTTCGCGCTTGAAGTCATCTTCGGTGTAGGCGGCCATGTAGAGCCCCACCGGACCTGCGGTGCAGAGCACCATGTCGGCCCAGTCCAGCGCCTTGTCGGCGGCGGCCAGGGGATCGGAGAAACCGGTCAGGGCCTCGCCCTCTTCCTCGTTCATGGCGAGCACGGTGACGTTCTCGCTGATGAAATCGCGCCACCACTGGGGGTCGGACTCGATGACGAAGCGAGTACCCAGGGTCAGCACCACAGGCACGCCGGCCTCGCGGGCATAGCGCACCGCGGCCATGGCCGCGTCCTTCATCGGAGTGCCATCTTCACCGCGCACCAGATAGGCGGTGATGACCAGGGCGGAGGACTCCTTGATGATCTCCTCGGGAATGTGGGCCACATCCAGATGGTCCATCTTGCCGGCGTTGATGCCAAAGCTGCGTTCGCCCCCTTCGGTGATGAAGGTGAAGCAGCGGCCGACCGGGCCGTCTACCGGTTGCAGGTAGTCGAGGTTGACCCGCGACGAGGTGTTGCACAGATAGCGGTAGGCGTAGCTGCCGATGCGGATGTCCTGGCTCATGACGCCGAGCAGGATGGAGTGGGAGTCCGCCAGTACCGAATAGTTGTGCATGGTATTGCCGATGGTGCCACCGGCAAATTCACTCACCACCATGTTGTTGCTCTTGAGCTCGTCGTAGATCTGCTCCGCTACCTCGTCGGAGATGAGCATGGAGTGGCCGCGGCTCAGGCCGTAACGCTCGAGAAACGCCAGGTCAACGTGCGCTTCGATGTCGACCAGCGTCTGGTCAATCCCGACCACATAGGCCTTGCCCCGCTCCGAGAGCTCCGCACTCTGGGAGATGAGGGGATCACGACGATCCACTGGAAAGTAGTGTTTGGACTTGCGCTGACCGGGAAATTTCATGGCAATGTTCTTGTGCTCTGGGGGAAAGAGGGGCGGGATTTTAACACAATCCGCCGCGCCGAAAAGTCGCCTGATTAAAATATGAAGTCAGTATAGACAAGGGTTGCAGAGGAAAACGTTTACCAAAACCCATCAAAAAACCACCTCGCGAGGAGGTGGTTTTGGGGGCGGAGAAGACTCAGCCGGCGGCGAGCCCGCTGGCCAGCGCCAGCACCGAGAAGAGCCCGAGCGAGAGCCAGAAGAAGAGGGTGCCGAAGAGGCGCGGCATGTTCGGCGCCTTGGGGATCTGGATGCCGATGGCGTGCAGGATGCGCCCCACCAGCAACAGCACGCCGCCAAGGTGCAGCCAGAAGGCACCGACTCCCGCCAGCTCGCACAGCGCCATCAGCAGCAGGGTGAGCGGCACGTACTCGGCGAAGTTGCCATGGGCCCGGATGGCGGCGCGCATCTCCGGCGCCTCCCCTTCCCCTATCATCACCTTGAACTGGGCGCGGCGCTTGACCACCCAGAAGGAGAGCAGCAGAAACAGCAGCCCCAAGAGGCCGGCGTAAATCAGGGTGATATGCATCATGATGACGCTCCTTCTCCTTGGATAACGAACAAAACACGGCCCGCTCCGGGGTACGGCACGGGCGGCGTGTCGATCAGGCCAGCTCGCGGCAGATCAGCGACACCATCATGCGAATGTGGGCCTGATCGCTGTTGAGGGCCGGAATGTATTCAAACTGCTCGCCCCCGGCGGCCATGAAGATCTCCCGGTTCTGCACCTGGATCTCCTCCAGGGTCTCGAGGCAGTCGGCGGCAAAGGCGGGGCAGATCACATCAAGCCGCTTGATCCCGGTGGCCGGCAGGCCGCCGATGGTCACGTCGGTGTAGGGCTTGAGCCACTCCTCCTTGCCAAAACGGGACTGGAAGCTGGCGGTCCACTGGCTGGCCTCCAGCCCGAGCGCCTCGGCCAGCAGGGCGGCGGTGCGTCGGCACTGCTGACCATAGGGATCCCCTTCCCGCTCGTAGCGCTCGGGAATGCCGTGAAACGACATCAGCAGGTGCTCGCCCTGGCCGTGCTGCTCCCAATGGCGGCGCACGCTCATGGCCAGCGCCTGGATATATTCGGGGTGAGCATGGTAATCACGAATAAGCCGCACCACCGGCAGGTTGCGCTCTTTTTTCATCGCCCGGCTCCAGCCATCGAACACCGAGGCGGTGGTGCTGACCGAATACTGGGGATAGAGCGGCAACAGGATCACCCGGTTGACCCCCTTGGCCTTGAGCGCCTGCCAGCCCTCCTCCAGCGAAGGGGAGCCGTAGGTCATGGCCAGCTCCACCGGCACCTCGACCCCTTCGCGTCTGAGCTCCTGCTCCAGCGCCGCGCGCTGCTGCTGGCTTATCACCATCAGCGGCGAGCCCTGCTCGGTCCACACCTGCTGATAGAGCTTGGCCACCTTGGGGGAGCGGGTCGGCAGGATGATGAAGTGGAGCAGCGGGCACCAGAGGTAGCGCGGCAGGTCGACAACCCGCTGATCGTGCAGAAACTGGCTGAGAAACGCCTTGACGGCGGCCGTGGTGGGCGCGGCTGGGGTACCCAGATTGACCAGCAAGATCCCGGTTTTCGTGGTCACGTTTGCTTCCTGTCTTTCTGTTGTTATGTCTTATATGCAAGAAAGGGCCCTGTCGGGCCCTTGTCTCAATGGCACATTGCCGCTGGCCCCTGGGGGACGATGGCAATGGCGGGCTTAGCCCAGGATGGTCGCCAGCTGCTTGCTGACCAGTTCCACCGGCTGGGTGCCATCAATCTTGACGTAACGGGTGTTGCCCGCTTCCGCTTCCTTGCCGTAGAAGCCGATGAGCGGTGCGGTCTGCTGATGGTACACATCCAGACGCTTGCGCACTGTGGTCTCTTCGTCGTCGGCACGGATCACCAGATCTTCGCCGGTCACGTCGTCCTTGCCTTCCACTTTCGGCGGGTTGAACACCACGTGGTAGGTACGGCCGGAACCGGAGTGAACGCGACGACCGCTCATGCGCTTGACGATCTCTTCGTCCGGCACGTCGAATTCCAGTACGAAATCCACGGCAACACCGGCGTCCTTCATGGCTTGCGCCTGGGGAATGGTGCGCGGGAAACCGTCCAGCAGGAAGCCGTTGGCGCAATCCGGTTGGGCAATACGCTCTTTGACCAGGCCGATGATGATGTCGTCAGAGACGAGCTGACCTGCGTCCATCACGGCTTTGGCCTTGAGGCCCAGCTCGGTGCCCGCCTTGATCGCGGCACGCAGCATGTCGCCGGTGGAGATCTGCGGAATACCGTGTTTTTCCATGATGAACTGAGCCTGAGTACCCTTGCCGGCACCCGGAGCCCCCAACAGAACAATGCGCATACACGCTCCTATTGATTGGTTATTCAATTCTTGAGAAGGCAAAAAACTACACGGTTTCGCTCATTTCCACAAGCTTGGCCCGTGTGAGTGACTTATTTTTCACCATTTTCCCGTCACGGCAATACGACCATTGGCGCAGATCCGTGTACGAAAAATGAGTGAAAATGCAGCAGCGCTGCACGCAACTGGCGCCCGCCCCAAACGGGGCAGGCGCCAGAAAAGAAAGAGCCCACTGCACGCAGTGGGCCCAAACATCATGCCTGGAGTAACAGACGGTTGATACGGGAGACGAAGCTCGCCGGATCATTGAGCCCGCCCTGCTCGGCCAGCTGAGCCTGTTCGTGCAAGAGGGTGACCCACTCGCCGAACAGTGCCTCGTCCTGGATGGTGTCGAGTTTCTTCACCAGGGCGTGGTCGGGGTTCAGTTCCAGAATGTACTTCTGCTCCGGCACCGGCTGACCGGCGGCGCGCATCAGCTTGATCATCTGGGTGCTCATGCCGTGGGCATCGGTGACGATGCAGGACGGCGAGTCGGTCAGACGGTGGGTGACGCGCACCTCTTTCACCGCCTCGCCCAGGCTCTGCTTGACCCGCTCCACCAGACCGGCGTTGGCCTTCTCGGCCTCTTCCTGTGCCTGTTTGGAGGCTTCGTCTTCCAGATCGCCGAGATCCAGCTCGCCACGGGTGACGGAGACCAGCTGCTTGCCGTCGAACTCGGTCAGGTGGCTCATCAGCCACTCGTCGACCCGCTCCCACATCAGCAGCACTTCGACACCCTTCTTGCGGAAGATCTCGAGGTGCGGGCTGTTCTTGGCGGCAGCGTAGGAGTCGGCGGTGATGTAGTAAATCTTCTGCTGGCCTTCCTTCATGCGGCCAACGTAATCCTCCAGCGACACGGTCTGGGCTTCGCCCTCGCCGGCGGTGCTGGCAAAGCGCAACAGCTTGGCGATCTCTTCGCGGTTGGCGTAATCCTCGGCCGGGCCTTCTTTGAGCACATTGCCGAACTCGCTCCAGAACTTGGCGTACTTCTCGGCATCGTCCTTGGCCAGCTTGGCCAGCATGGTCAGCACGCGCTTGGAGCAGGCCTTGCGCAGGGAGACGGTCACTTTGTTGTCTTGCAGGATCTCGCGGCTGACGTTGAGCGGCAGATCGTTGGAGTCCAGCACCCCTTTGACGAAGCGCAGGTAGGTCGGCATGAACTGCTCGGCGTCATCCATGATGAAGACGCGCTGCACGTAGAGCTTGAGGCCGTGCTTCTGCTCCCGGTTGTAGAGGTCAAACGGTGCGCGGGCCGGCACGTAGAGCAGGCTGGTGTACTCCTGCGCCCCTTCCACCCGGTTGTGACCCCACAAGAGCGGATCTTCGAAGTCGTGGGCGACGTGCTTGTAGAACTCCTGATACTCCTCGTCCTTGATGTCCTTCGGGTTGCGGGTCCACAGCGCAGTGGCGCGGTTGACCTGCTCCCACTCGCCCGGGGTGCCGACGATGGTTTCACCGTCTTCTTCGCCCTCTCCAACACTATCCGGGGTGCCCTCTTTGAACATCTCCACCGGCACGCTGATGTGATCGGAATATTTGCTCACCACGGAGCGCAGACGCCAGTCGTCGAGGAACTCGTCCTCTTCGGCACGCAGGTGCAGGATGACGTCAGTACCGCGACCCTCTTTGGTCACGTCGGCCACGGTGAAGGAGCCTTCCCCTTCCGATTCCCACTGCACGCCCTGGCCCGGTTCTGTACCGGCGGCGCGGGAGACCACGGTCACCTTGTCGGCGACGATGAAGGCGGAGTAGAAGCCCACCCCGAACTGACCGATCAGCTGGGAGTCGCGACCCTGATCACCGGAGAGGTTCTTGAAGAACTCGGCGGTGCCGGATTTCGCGATGGTGCCCAGGTGCTCGATCACCTGATCCCGGGTCATACCGATCCCGTTATCGGAGATGGTCAGGGTCCGTTTTTCTTTATCAACCACCAGGCGAACGCGCAACTGGCCGTCGTTTTCGAACAAAGAGGCATCGGAAAGCGCCTTGAAGCGCAGCTTGTCCGCCGCATCGGAGGCGTTGGAAATAAGCTCGCGCAGGAATACTTCTTTGTTGGAATAGAGGCTGTGGGCCATCAGGCTCAGCAGTTGTTTGACTTCAGTCTGAAACCCGTGGGTTTCGGCATGAACGCTTTGGGTCATCGACACTATCCTCAGGCGATTCGGGTTGAACATATTCCCGATCCAAGATGGGGCCGGCGATCGCCATTTCAAGGGGACAAATACAACGAACGGTGCGAATGGCGATTTTTGCGCCAATCGAGGCTGTGGCCCCATCCTGCGCAAACAAAAAACCCGCCGGGGCGGGTTCTGGTATTGCGGACTGAGTCGCCACGCAGGGCCTGTTAAAGAACAGATGCTGACTCAGTTGAGGGGCTGGCGCTGACTCAGTTGAGGGACTGGCGCTGACTCAGTTGAGGGGCTGGCGCCCCATCAGGGAGTGGGAGAGCGTGGTGCCGTCCACCAGCTCCAGCTCACCCCCCACCGGCACCCCGTGGGCAATCCGGCTCACCTTGACGCCGGCGGCGCGGGCCATGTCGGCGATGTACCAGGCGGTGGCATCCCCCTCGATGGTGGGGTTGGTGGCCAGGATCAGCTCGCTGATGGATTCCTCCTTCAAGCGTCGCTCCAGGATCTCCAGCCCCAGCTCCTCGGGGCCAATGCCGTCCAGCGGCGAGAGGTGGCCCATCAGCACGAAGTAGCGGCCGGAGAACTGGCCGGTCTGCTCGATGGCGGCCACGTCCGCCGGGCTCTCCACCACACACAGCAGGCCGTTCTCTTCGCGCTTGGGATTGGCGCAGATCTCGCAGCGCTCGTTCTCGGTGAAGGTGCGGCAGTGGCTGCAGTGGCCAATCTCGGTGAGGGCGCGAGAGAGCAGCTGGGCCAGCCGCAGGCCGCCGCTGCGCTCACGCTCGAGCAGGGTAAATGCCATGCGCTGGGCCGACTTGGGGCCGACACCCGGCAGCACCTGCAGGGCTTTCATCATCTCATCCAGCAGCGGGCTGAATTTCATGGGCTTGGTATCCTTTGACGCTGTGTCGGCTGCGGCGCCCTGACGGGCAAGGAGCGCGACCGAACCTATCTTGTTGGCGCAGGACTATACCCGAGCCAACCCCGAGCGCCAATGGCCTTGTGCCCTCAGCCCTCTGCCGAAACGGGGGATGACGCCGCGCTTGCCAGCAGGATGCGCTGGCGGCCGCTGTAGATCTCGGCCCGCCCCGGGCGGCAAAAGCCCACTAGGGTGAGCCCGGTCTGCTCGGCCCGCTCCACCGCGAGCTCGGTGGCAGCCGAGATGGCGAGCAAGATCTCCACCCCGGCGCTGGCGCACTTTTGTACCATCTCGAAGCTGGCGCGGCTGGTCACCAGGATGGCGCCGTCGCGCCGTTGGCTTCGCTGCAGGTGCCCCACCAGCTTGTCCAGCGCGATATGGCGCCCCACGTCCTCGCGAATGGCGAGGATGTTGCCCTCGCCGTCCACGTGCACGGCGGCATGGGTCGCCCCCGTGCTCTGCCCCAGCAGCTGAAGCGGGCGCAGCGCCGCCAGCACCTTGTCGATATGACCCACCGCAAAACGCTGGCTGTCGGGCAGCCTTGGCTGGGCGCGCACCACCTGCTCCAGGCTCTCGCTGCCGCAGATGCCGCACCCGGTGCGCCCTGCCAGGGTGCGCCGTTTCTCTTTCAGGCGATGGACGCAGCGATTGGCCAGGGTGATGTGCAGCTCGATGCCGCGGCAGGCGCTCTGCTGCTCGATGTCGTGGATATCGAGCAGGCTGTCGATGATCCCCTCGGAGAGCGAGAAGCCGATGGCGAAATCCTCGAGATCGGCGGCCGAGCACATCATCACGCTGTGGGCGATGCCGTTGTAGACCAGCGCCACCGGAGTTTCGCAGGGCAGCTGCATGGCACTGTCGGTGGTGACGCCGCGCTGATGGTAATGGACCACCTCGCGATGGGCGCTGAGCGCCTGCGGGGTATCGGGGTCGAGTTCAAGCAACATCTGGGGGCCCCTTAGTTGAGGGTGCGGGGATCTTTGGCCGAGATCCCGAGCCGTTTCATTTTCGACAGCAAGGTGGTGCGCTTCATGCCCAGGCGCTGAGCCGCGCCCCGCTCGCCAGCGACGATGCCGTTGCACGCCTTCAGCGCCCGGATGATGCTGACCCGCTCATCCTCACCCTGTGCCTCGTCACCCTGCGGCAAGGCGGGCTGCGGCTCGCGAAACAGCTCCCGGGCCGGCTCGTCATAGACCAGGGTCTCTATCTTGTGAAAGCCCTTGAGGGGCAGCAGCTCGTCCGGCGAGAGGTTGAGCACATGGCCGCGGGTCATCACCACCGCCCGCTCGATGATGTTTTCGAGCTCACGGATGTTGCCGTACCAGGGGAGCGACACCAGCATCTTCATGGCGTCGGCCGGGATGGAGGTGATGGTGCGGCGCATCCGCTTGGCGATCTTCTTGATGAAGAAGTTGACCAAGAGCGGAATATCCTCGCGCCGCTCGCGCAGGGGCGGCAGCTCGATGGGAAAGACGTTGAGGCGGTAATAGAGATCGCTTCTAAAGCGCTTGTTCTTGACCATGGAGAGCAGATCGCAGTTGGTGGCCGCCACCAGCCGCACGTCGATGGCGATGGGATTGCTGTTGCCCACCCGCTCCAGCTCGTGTTCCTGCAAGACCCGCAACAGTTTCGGCTGCAGATCGAGCGGCATGTCCCCCACCTCGTCGAGGAACAGGGTGCCCTTGTGGGCCCGCTCGAAGCGGCCGATGCGTTGAGTCAGCGCCCCGGTGAAGGCTCCCTTCTCGTGGCCGAACAGATCGCTCTCGATAAGGCCGGTGGGGATGGCGGCGCAGTTCACCTTGACCATCTCGTGATCGTAGCGGGCACTCAGGGCGTGAATGGCCTGGGCGATCAGCTCCTTGCCGGTGCCGGTCTCCCCCAGAATGAGCACGGTGCAGTCGCTCTGGGCCACCAGCTTCACCTTCTCCAGCACCTTCTCCATCACGGCGCTCTGGTAGATGATGTGGGCAAAGTCCCCCTGCGGCGCGGGCCCGTCGACCCGAAGGGTCTTCTCCCTGGCGCCGGTGGTGTTGGAGATCTCCTGCTGCGCCTGCACGTTATTCATGGCAATCGCCGTGCGCGCCGCCACTTGTTCGAGCAGCGAGATATCGAGGTCGGCGAAAAAATCCGCCTCGGGGTGAGAGAGGATCAGCACCCCCAGCAGGTTGCCCCGATAGCGCAGCGGCAGGATGCAGGAGCTGTCGGCGTCGGGGGGCAGGATCTGGGAGGTGAAGCGGCAGCTCGACTGGCAGCCGTGACCCTGCTCGCGATAGAGGAAGAAGGGCTCGCTGTGGCCGAGCGCCCCCTGCAGGCAGTTCTTCTCAAAACACGAGTGGTTGATGATGCCGGGCTGTTCGCGCTGCTGCTGATTGACCAGATAGCTCTTGAAGCTGTCGGAGGTGGCGTTGTACTCGGCCAGGCACAGGCTGCTGATGCCAACGTGGTGGTGCAGTATGGTGAACAGGCTCTGGGGCAACTCGGCGATGCGCACTAACTTAATCACCGCGTTGGTCACATCCACCAGGATCTTGCAGCTGTCGCGCTCAAGGCGCAGGGAGTTGGCCTGCTCCAGGGTGCGCTCCTTGTCCAGCACGTTCTCCAGCGCAATGGCGACGATGGCCGCCAGCTGGGTCAGCTTGGCCAGGGTCTCCATCGGGAAGGCGTTGGCCTCACGGCTGATGAACTCCACCCCGCCCAAATGGCTGCGGGCGGTGGTGATGGGCAGCTGGCAGTAGGAGTGCAAACCGTCATAGACCGGGGTGCTCGCCAGCTGTTCGCAGCGGTGGCGAAAGCGGCTTGCCGGCAGCACGATGGCCTGCTCGCGGGAAAAATGGAGATCGGCCTTGCGGCAGATGAGGTGCGCCGGCCCCTGCTCCCCCAGGTAGTAGAAGACCGCCTCCTCCCCCGTCCCCAGGTTGAGGATGAGGTTGACCCGATCCACCTGGCGAAAGCAGGGCTGGATCCGGTTCAGCTTGTGGATGAAATCGTCCAGGGTGACGGCGGAGAGCAGGTTCTTGGAGAGGGAGAGAAAGCCGTCATCCCAGATGGGTGAGATGTCGGTCAACGGAATGGCACTCACATTCAGCATTCAGGCCTCGCATTACATCTAGATGGGTACCCTTGCCGGCCAATTGCAGCACGGCAACAACGGTAAACAATGCATCAGCCATCGCAGTCAGATGTTATAATTAATTTTTAAAAACTTAACGCTTAATTATAAAAACTAACATGCACTGAAATAGCATCGCGCAGATTATCGCAGGATGGCTGGCATAATAAGTTAGCCCCATCCCCATTACAACCAAGCCGGCCCTGGCACATATTACAGCTCCGTCAGCGGATATTTCCCGCAGCGCCCAAATATGGCGTCACTATCGCCGTCATTCGCCGCATATCGCCGCCAACTGGCTCCTCCTCTGCCCCTGTTGCCGCTGTCGCAGGCTCATGAGGAGAGCAGCCGGTAGTTGTGCAGCTTCAACCCGCCGAAGATGAAGGCGGCCGAAAAGAGCTGGAGCCCCAACAATAACCCACTGATATTGTCAGCTATTTCCACCGACACCACCCGATGGGTGAGATAGACCCCGAGCCCCAGCAAACCCGCCAGCAGGCAGTTGACCAGGGTGGTGGAGAGAAAGGCGATGAGCCAGGCCGCCTGCACGCTCAATGCCGCCAGCACGGCGCTCATGGCGATGCGTGCGGCGATAAAACAGCCGAAGAAGGCAAACCCCAGCAGAAATATCAATTCGTCGTGCCATAGAAAACACCCAATCCCTAACAACATCACCAGCAAATAAGCGGAGACATAAAAGATCCCGAACGAAAGATTTAATTCATTTTTCATGATGGACACCTGCCAGCTGAAAAAAGGATGAGCGGATCCGGGCCCTGTATACAGAGCCTGGATCCACTTTATTAACGACGATTACCCTTTGGCGGCGCGGCGCAATTTCGCCTTGAGCGCGCTGTATTCAGTCTGGACGTACACTTCCGCCCCCGGCTGATCCTCGATACGCTCAATTTTCACTGCGCAGTACTTGTACTCCGGCGTGTAGGAGACGGGGTCCACGTGCTCGATGGTGAGCTCGTTGCAGGCCCCGATCCACCACTGGTAGGTCATGTAGACCACCCCGGCGTTGACCCGCTCGTTGTAGTTGGCCCGGGTGATCACCTTACCACGACGCGACGAGATCCAGACCAGCGCCTGATCCTTCACCCCCAGCTTTTGCGCATCACTCGGGTGGATCTGCACATAACCCGGCTCATCGGCCAGGGTCTGCAGCGCCGAGCAGTTGCCGGTCATGGAGCGGCAGGAGTAGTGACCGACTTCGCGCACGGTGGAGAGCACCAGCGGGTACTCGGCACAGGGCTGCTCCAGCGGCGGCCGCCACTCGGAGGCAATCAGCTGGCCCTTGCCGCTCGGGGTGGTGAACACGTTCCCCTCGAACAGGGTGCTGGTGCCCGGGTGATCCTCGGTCGGACAGGGCCACTGCACGCTCTTGAGATCGGCCATCTTGTCATAGCTGACCCCGGCGTAGAGCGGGCAGAGTCCGCGCAGCTCGTCCCAGATCTGCTCGGTGTCGCGATACTCCATGGGATACCCCATGGCGGTCGCCATCAGCGAGAAGATCGCCCAGTCCGGCTTCACGTTCTCGGGGGGAGTGACCGCCTTGTAGAAACGCTGGAAGCCGCGATCCGCCGAGCTGTAGACCCCCTCGTGCTCGCCCCAGCTGGTGGCGGGCAGAATGACGTCGGCCATCTCGGCAGTCTGGGTCATGAAGATATCCTGCACGATCACCAGCTCCATCCCCGCCAAGGTACGGCGGAACTGACCGAGATCTGCCTCGGTCTGGGCCGGATCTTCCCCAAAGATGTAGAAGGCCTTGCACTTGCCCTCCTCCACCTTGTGACCAAGCTCGGTCAGGCGATAACCGGGCTTCTGGGAGAGTGACTCCACACCCCACGCCTTGGCAAACTTGGCGCTGATGGCAGGGTCGCTCACCGACTGATAACCCGGGAACTGGTGGGGCAGCATCCCCATGTCACAGGTGCCCTGCACGTTGTTCTGACCGCGTACCGGCCCGCAGCCGGTGCCACGGCGACCGAAGTTGCCGGTCAGCAGCGCAATCCCCGCCAGCCCCTTGACCACGTCCACCGCCTGGCCGTATTGGGTCACCCCCATGCCCCACAGGATCATGGAAGCAGGCGAAGCGGCATAGGTGCGAATGGCGGCGCGGATATCGGCGGCTTTGAGGCCGGTGATCCCCTCCACATATTCCGGGGTGTACTTGGCCACCGTGGCCTTGAAGGTGTCGAACCCTTCGGTGTAGTTGGCGACGAACGCCTTGTTGTAGAGCCCTTCATTGATCAAGACGTTGGCGAAGGCGTTGACCAGCGCCATATTGGAACCGTTTTTGAGCGGCAGCCACTGATCGGCGATGCGGGCGGTCTCCACCATGCGGGGATCACACACAATCACCTTGGCCCCGTTTGCCTTCGCCTTGAGGATATGGCGGGCGACGATGGGGTGAGAGTCAGCAGCGTTGTAACCAAACACCAGCAGGCACTTGGTCTCTTGAATTTCGGGAATGGCGTTGCTCATGGCGCCGTTGCCTACAGTTGTCTCCAGACCGGAGACTGAGGGTGCGTGTCACACCCTCGCGCAGTGATCGACGTTGTTCGTCCCAAGCACAGCGCGGGCAAATTTCTGCATCACATAGTTGGCTTCATTGCCGGGGCCACGGGCAGAGCCGGTGGTCATGATGGCGTCCGGGCCATATTTCGCCTTGATGGCAACCAGACGGCTACTGGCGAACTCGATGGCTTCATCCCAGGAGACGGCTTCGAGCTTGCCACCGCGCTCGCGGCGGATCATCGGGCTCTTGAGACGGGGGGTCAGCAGGTTGGTGTCGTTCAAGAAATCCCAACCGTAATAGCCCTTGAGGCAGAGCTGCCCCTCGTTGGTCCGGCCGTTGGCGCCTTCGGCCCCCACCACCTTGTCGTTTTCAACCAGCAGGTTGATCTTGCAACCGGTGCCGCAATAGGGGCACACGGTAATGACTTTTTTCATGACTCACACTCTTGTTTGTTAACGAAAAACGGCTCGGCGAGCCCGCTCACACCCGCGCCGGCATCGCCAGCAGGGCCTCGGCACTGGCCAGCTGCTTCTGCCGGTTCAGGGTGTCAAGATGCGCCGGCGTAACCAGCCGCAGCGCCTGGGTCGGGCACACCTCGACACAGGCCGGGCCCGCCTCGCGGTGCTGGCAGAGATCGCACTTGAGCGCCTGCGCCTTGGTCTGCGGCCGCTTGAAGAGCGAATCGGCCGTGGGGGCCACCTCTTTCACTACCACTGCCATGGCACCGTAAGGACAGGCCACCACGCAAGACTTGCAGCCGATGCAGCGCGCCTGCAGCACCTTGACGCAGCCATCCTCGGTGACGATGGCGTTGTTGGGGCAGGCCATGGCACAGGGCTTGTCTTCACACTGGCGGCAGAGCACCGGTGTAGTCACCTTGCTGCCCACGATCACCTTCAGGCGCGGCTGAAAATGGCTGTCCTTGGAGACCAGATGTCCATCCTCGATGGCAAGATGCAGACCGCCCTCCCGCTCAAGGGTCCCGCTGCAGGACCCTGACTGGTGTGAAACGGCGCAGGCCACCTCACAGGTACGACACCCAATACAGAGACTGGGATCTGCAATCACGAAGCTGTTCATAGAGAGGGATCCTAAATGGTTCGTTACACCCGACCGCCCTCACCCACCTGGCAGGCGACAACACGGTCTGTCCCCACAAAGCATTTATCAGACCAACACCGCTAGATGGCCAGTCATAAAATCACAACCATATGAAAATAAAAAGATAATCTGGACAATAAAGGCGGCATTAGCCGTCACTGACGAGGGTGACGAAGGGGCCGGCCCCCTGCTTGACATGACAAAAGTGACGAGGTCGACACTGGCTGGCAGCCCCTGCCCCAACCACTTTACGGAGCAGATCAGAGGGATTTAAAGCAAGGATCGGACACCATAAACCACGCAAGCAAAGGGACGAAATCCGGGGAGGCAAGCCAAGAGCCAAAAATGGGATGGGCAGCATACAAAAGCAGCTAGGGAGAGCGGCAAGTTGTTTGGTTTTGTTATCGGGCTGGTAAGTCATCATCAAGCCAAACCGAAAAAAATAGGTCACTTATTGACTTATTTTTTGAGCTAGAGCCGGTTTTGGCCCCCTGCTCCTTTAGCTTTTCACTTGGCCGGTTACTATGGCAGACTTGGTAACCCGTTCCATCAAGTAATAAGAGTTAAGAAATAGAAAATTGTAGGCTAGGTTTGAACTATCTAATTATTCTATTTTATCACGCCTAGTTTTATCTTCATCACATTTGGGAGAAATCTCAGTTGGGAAAAAAGAAACATAAAAAAGTCAAATACAACGTGGTTAAAACTCTAAGTCATCAGTCGTTTCCTTTAAAGTATGAAGATTTAACTAGGCGCCTCTATAATAAGGCGTGTCAGGGTTCGCGTCATCTATGGGAAAAGATACCCAACATGGATGTACTAAGGAAAGATGAAGAACTTAGAGAACAATTCTACATTTCTGCCAACCAAGGAATGATGTCAGCTCAAGATGATATTGTCGACATTGTTCTAAGCGGAGAAAAACTCGATTTATCTAAAGAGCTAATAATTCGAGGGATCGCGGATGCAATAGCATGGCAGATATTGGGAAATCAGCTCGCTTATGCAAGGAGATTTTTCAAAGCCATACCTCAGCCAGATCTATACAACAGTAATTTTAAGTCGGTGGTATTAGCCGCCAAGGAATCATTAAAAAACAAACCAAATACCGTATCATTAATATCTGATTTGACCTCATTTATACAAATTGGAGATTTACTCGAATACGATCCTAAAAAAGGGCTAACAATAGTCGAAGTTAAAGAGGGGGAGATGAACGCTAAAATTGGTGATTTTATGGACTTCTATATACATTCTCAATGTGATCAGGCGCTACACTACTTTGCTCAACAAGAGGGTGAGCAAGCGATTAAACAACTTCAGCGCATGTCTCGTCAAATGAATAGAATGTTATATGTTACATCAGTCCTCAGCACTGGAAATGGTGTCGACCCAGATACAAATGAACAAGTGAAAATTCCGGAGCCGTTCTTCCCTATTGAAACTTGGGATAGCCAACTTACTCATACCTTAAATAAAGCACATGACAAAGGATGGGCTATCGATATCATTGATAACTGCTTATTTTTAGGTGTATACGCATCAGAAGAGATGCGTATTGGGGGACACATCATATTTAATCACTGGTTTGATAGCTCGGGTGGAACACCTGAATGTCCAAGAAGACGATTAATTGACTGTATGTATAGCCCTTTAGCACTTCCAATATTTAGCCGAGATATCCCCGATGAGTACAAATTTGATGTACTGTTTGGACGAAAACAAGTTTGCATGGGAATATGTGTTGGAGCATTGCTCGATGAATGTAAAAAACTTGGTTTCTCCATACGGTTTGCAACAAATAAAGAGCAAGGCCTATTAGACAAGACTGGGAGAAGACAATATAAACAAAACGGAAAGTCAATCTTTATTGGCGATGGCAAAAAGGAAATGGTTTTAATGGACGGCATTTTTTTACGTATCATGTTTCATGGACAAACACCTATGTCTGTAATTAAAACTATGATAGATAACATTGAAGGACCGAAATAGTCAGGGAGGGAGTAATAAGCGCAGCGCATTGCACCTCTTGCCTCTTTTAATACTTGGTGCAATTCACTTCGTTCATTGCACCCTACTTGCTGTCTCTTGATAAATAAAGACTCCATTGCAGCCTTACCCCCTCTCTTTTACTGCCAGAGCCCCTCTTTATTGGTCAGCATTTTATCGTTTATTTTTCAGCCAGCTTGATGCAAAACGCTGGCAAAAATGGATAGCCAGCTAAAACAATCACTTGCCAGGGTCTCGGCGGGGTATTTCAATCAACGGCCAATTAATAATTTCGTTAGTCACCCCTTTTTGATTATTTATACCTGAGCATAAACCTACGACGGGTGTGTCATTATACCCTTAACGGCAGATGAACAGACTGTGTCCCATGATGAGCCTCTTTATATCCAGTTAGCTCCCTTTCCCATCGCAATCCATTAATGCGTTCCTGCGGCACCTGCCGCACGCCCGATAGACGGGGGCGGCCCGTGCTGGCCAATCGTCACCCTCAAACTGACAGACAACTTCATGAACGGTAATCACAAACAAGCCCTGTCCGGCGTTACGCTGGCGGCGATCGGCGTGGTCTATGGCGACATCGGCACCAGCCCGCTCTATACCCTGCGCGAGTGCCTCTCCGGCCAGTTCGGTTTCGGGGTGGAGCCCGCCTCCATCCTGGGCTTTCTTTCACTGATCTTCTGGCTGCTGATCCTGGTGGTCTCGGTCAAGTACCTCTCCTTCGTGATGCGGGCCGACAACGCCGGCGAAGGGGGCATCCTCACTCTGATGTCGCTGGCCACCCGCAACACCCCGGCCAGGTGGACCCCCTTGCTGATCATCCTGGGGCTGATTGGCGGCAGCTTCTTCTATGGCGAGGTGGTGATCACCCCGGCCATGTCGGTGATGTCGGCCATCGAGGGCTTGAACATCGCCGCCCCCTCCCTCGACCCTTATATAGTGCCGCTCTCGGTGCTGGTGCTGACCCTGCTTTTCGCCATCCAGAAACACGGCACCGCCACCGTGGGCAAGCTGTTCGCCCCCATCATGCTCACCTGGTTCATCACCCTGGCGGTGCTGGGCCTGAACAGCATCTTCCAGCACCCCGAGGTGCTGGGGGCACTCAACCCCGTCTGGGCGCTGCGCTTTTTTGCCAAGTACCAGACCGCCTCCTTCTTTGCCCTCGGCGCCGTGGTGCTGGCCATCACCGGGGTGGAGGCGCTCTACGCCGACATGGGCCACTTTGGCAAGAGCCCGATCCGGCGCGCCTGGTTTATGGTGGTGCTGCCCTCCCTGGTGCTCAACTACTTCGGCCAGGGGGCGCTGCTGCTGGCCCATCCCGAGGCCATCACCAACCCCTTCTTCCTGCTCGCACCGAAATGGGCACTGCTGCCGCTGCTGCTCTTGGCGACCCTGGCGACGGTGATCGCCTCCCAGGCCGTGATCTCCGGGGTCTTTTCGCTCACCCGGCAGGCGGTGCGGCTCGGTTATCTCTCACCCATCCGCATCGTGCACACCTCCGAGCAGGAGTCCGGCCAGATCTATATTCCGGTCATCAACTGGATGCTCTATATCTCGGTGGTGATCGTCATCATGAGCTTCGAGCACTCCAGTAATCTGGCGGCGGCCTACGGCATCGCCGTCACCGGCACCATGGTGCTGACCTCCATCCTCTCCTGCTCGGTGGCCCGCCACAGCTGGCACTGGAACAAGTACCTGGTGGCCGCCCTGTTTATCGCGCTGCTGGCCATCGATGTGCCGCTGTTTGCCGCCAACCTCGCCAAGATCTTCTCCGGCGGCTGGCTGCCGCTCACTCTGGGGGCGGTGATGTTCACCGTGATGACCAGCTGGAAGAGCGAGCGTTTCCAGCTTATTCGTCGCCTCAACGAGCACGGCAACTCGCTGGAGCCGATGATCGCCTCGCTGGAAAAATCCCCGCCGACCCGGGTGGCCGGCACTGCGGTCTATATGTCGCGGGTGGTCAATGTGATCCCCCACGCGCTATTGCACAACCTCAAGCACAACAAGGTGCTGCACGAGCGGATCATCCTGCTCACCCTGCGGGTGGAAGAGGTGCCCTACGTTCACAACGTGCGCCGGGTCTGCATCGAGCAGCTCTCCCCCACCTTCTGGCGGGTGGTGGCAAGCTACGGCTGGCGCGAGACCCCCAACGTGGAGGAGATCTTCCACCGCTGCAACGCCGAGGGGCTGAGCTGCCGGATGATGGAGACCTCCTTCTTCATGGCCCACGAGTCGCTGATCATGAAGGAGCGCCCCTGGTACCTCTATCTGCGCGGCAAGCTCTTTATGCTGCTGCAGCGCAACGCCCTGCGCGCCCCGGATCAGTTCGAGATCCCGCCCAACCGGGTCGTTGAGCTGGGCTCCCAGGTGGATATCTGATGGCGTGAGTTGCGCTAAAGAGGGAGGGAGGCATTGGCCTCCCTCTCTCTTTTTACCGTTAATCCCAATGACCGCCCCTCATCCCCAGCCCTTCTCCCGCAAGGGGAGAAGGGAGCAGATCACGGCGCCCCCCACAGACATCCCACCGTAGGGTGCAACAAGCGCAGCGCCGTGCACCACGAACATATTTTGATAGCGGTGCAATTCACTTCGTTCTTTGCACCCTACTCCCGGCATGCTGCCGATATGTTTCCGTTCTCGTGCGTCCGATTACGCTTCGCTAATCGAACCTACGGTTTCAAGACAGACGCTCTCTATCCGAACAGACTCGCCGCCGTAGGGTGCAACAAGCGCAGCGCCGTGCACCGCGACCATATGGCTGACTTTCCCTCATCCCCGGCCCTCCTGGTGCAAACCATGGCAAGCTGAGGGTGGCGTCAGCTCAAATCATGCAATGCCTTGCCAAGCGGCGGGGAGAGGCGAATATCGGAGAAGGTGACCGCCAGCCCCTCCCGCTCCGGCGTGCAGCACATGATGCCGATGAAGTGGCGGGGGCCGGCCACAAAGGGACACAGGCGCAACAGGGGCCAGTGCTGCTTGTCGCAGGAATATTGCAGACGCAAGGCGCCGTTGACCAGGGTCAGGCGCAGCCAGAAGCGGCGGGCATCGCCCGGGAAGAGCCCGGTTGCCCAGTCGGAATGGGGATGGGTCAGCACGCTGCCTATCATGGGCTGGGCATCGTTGAACTCGATACCCGCCTTCAGCCAGTGCTGCTCGCTGTGGATCAGCATCAGACCGGCCTGGTCATACAGGGTGGTGTAATCCCCCTCCACACACACCTGAAACGTGAAGTCCCCCTCCACCTCGCAGCCGTAGACGTGGCCTGAATGGCGTTCAAAACCGTACCAGGTGCGTTGCCAAAAATCGCTCCGATGGTCGGTCACCACCCGCACGCGGTCGCCATCCAGCTGCCAGCTGGCCGGCTCGTTGAGCCAGGACCATGATTTGAGTTCCTTGTTCATAGGCGTTATCTCCTCAGCAATCTATTCGGGGCATCCACCCAGCCGGAGCCGGCGGGCACAGAGAAACAGCGCGCAAGAGAGCGCCGTGATGCAGGCAAACGCCCCCATCAATGAGAACAGGTGGGCAAGCCCCCCTATCATGGCCGGCCCCATCAGAATGCCGGAATAACCCATGGTCGATACGGCGGCCACCGCCAATGCATCCGGCATGGCCTGCTGGCGCCCCGTGGCGGTGAACAGCATGGGCGCTATGTTGGCAAGACCGAAACCTGTCAACAAGAAGGCGCAAGCCAGCCCCCATAGTGACGCACCGAGCACCAGCATGGCAAAGCCGCAGGTGGCCAAGAGGGCGCTGGCGACAAACACCCGCCGCTGCCCGAACCTGCCAATCAGGCGATCGCCGGTAAAGCGGCCAATGGTCATGGTGATGGCAAACAGGGTATACCCTATCCCCGCCTGGCTGGCATGGATATCCGGCAGACCCAGCAGCAGGATCCCGCTCCAGTCGAGCATGGCGCCCTCCATGATGTAGGCGATAAAGCACAGGGCCCCCAGCATGATGACGCTGCCATGGGGCAGCGCAAAAAACGGGGTATCCCGCGGCTGTGACTCATTCAACAGCCCCGGCCAGGCCGACAGCATGAGTAGCAGCAACAGCGCCTGCACCATGAAGATCACATGGAGGGGCGACACCCCGGATGCCAGCAGCGCACTGGCTACGCCGGCCCCCATAATGCCGCCCAGACTGAACAGGGCATGAAAGCCGGACATGATGGGCTTTTTGGCCCGTTTTTCCGTGATGACCGCATGAATATTGACCACGACATCCATGGCACCGACCCCTGCCCCAAACACGAACAACGCCAGCGCCATCGGCAACATCTGCTCCAACAGCACCAGTGCGGGCATGGTGAGCAGCACCACCAGCAGAGCGGAGGTAAAGACGCGCCGGCAGCCGTAGCGCGCCGCCAGCAGACCCGACAACGGCATCATCAGCAAAGAGCCGAGGCCAAAGGCCAGCAAGATGGCCCCCATGGCACCGTGATCGACATGGAGCCGCTCTTTGGCGAGCGGGATCAAGGGGGCCCATGTGGCCAGGCTGAAACCGGCTATGAAAAAGGCTTTTCGGGTGGCCTGGATGGGCTGCTGGATCAACACCGGCATGGTTAGTTCTGACATGATTGACTTCCTAACATGCTCCCTGCTGACAGGGAGCAAAGATTCAGAGGGCGGGACACAGTGCGGCAAAGGGAGCAATATCGCCCAGCCGCTCGATGGTGGCGGTGGCATCCCGGTAGTGCTGCTGCTCTGACAACCCGTGGGGCCAGCCATACACGGCGGCGATCCCCGCCCGTGTTGCCGCCAGTACCCCGAGGTCGGTGTCTTCCACCACGATCACGCGATCCCCCCTTGCCTCCAGGATGTCGAGCATGGCCAGATAGGGATCGGGACTGGGCTTGGTCCGCAACACGTCATCACCGGAGATCAGCCTGGGGGGATCCTGCAAACCAAGCAGCGCGATATTGGCCAGACAGATATCCCGGGGGGCCGTCGAGACGAACCCGAACGGGATCCCGGCCACTTGCAAGGCGTCGATCAAGGCTCGGACACCGGGGCGAAGGTACGCCTCGCTCAGCTGCGCCTTGTAGGTTGCCACCGTCTTCGCCGTGATGTCGGCCTGCTGCTCCCGTGGCACCCTCATATGCTCAAGCGTCTCCTCCAGACTCAAGCCGATCAGCTGTTGCGGCTGGTAATAACAGGCATGCTCTGGCGCAAGATGGCGCAGCACATCGAAGTGAAGCTGCTCGCTGTCGACGATCACCCCGTCGATATCAAAAATAACAGTCATGGACTGCATGGTGTCTCTCATGGTCAGTGGATATCCGCAAGACGCACCAGCACTTTGCAGTTCGGTGTAACGAGCGGCACCATGGCCTGCTTGGCAATGTCACAGCCGACCGTCTTGAATGCCTGTTGATAGTCAGAGAAATCAAACACATGGCTGATCAATCCGGCGACCGGCACAGCACCATCCCGGATCATGGCGTAGGCCCGTTCAAAGCTGTTGTTCAACGAGTCGATGGAGCCGATCACCGACAGGCTCTTGTCTGCAATGCGCAGCACGTCCAGCCTGGCCAGCTTCTCTTTCAGGGCCACGTTGAGCAATTTTCCGCCCGGTGCCAGCCGGGAGAAGACGAGCTCGGTCAGTTGTCCGGTCGTATCCACGCACAGGTCGATATTGCTCTGTTTGCGGCCATATTCCTGCTCGAGGGCCTGCTCGAAATCCTCATAGATGCTCGTCGATGGCGGCAGGTGTGCCCTCACGAACTCACTGCGCCCCGGGTTGTTTTCCACCAGGAACGGCTTGAGCCCTTTATGATGCAGGACCCACAGATAGAGCATGCCCATGGGGCCGGCCCCCACCACGGCGGCCCGGATATTGGTGTGGGTGATCGCCAGCTTGTCGACCCCCGTGATGGTGCAGCTCAGGGGTTCGGTCAGTGACGCCGCCTCCATGCTCACGTGGTCATCCAGCTTGCGCAGGAAGCCCTCCCTGGCCCGATATTGGTGGGCAAAGGCACCATCGTAGGAGACACCGGCTTCGGTCCCCATCTTTTGCTCGCAGTGGTTGGGATTGCCCGTCTGGCACATTCTGCACTCGCCGCAGGCATAGGTCGGATTCACCACGACCCGATCACCGACCTGGAACCGGGTCACGCCACGGCCAATCCGCCGCACCACCCCGCTGGTTTCATGCCCCAGCGTCGTCCCCGGTACCGCGACCGGATAGGCACCGCTGATGATGCCGACATCCGTCCCGCAAATACCGCAGACGGCGATATCGACCACCACATCATCCGCTTCGAGACACACAAGGTCGGCGCACTCAATCACCTCGACCTGCCATGTTTTCACATATTTCAATGCCTGCATCACGCCACCTCCTTGTCCAGGGAATAAACCCTGCGCATCTGGGTAAATGTTTCATCCAGCTTGGTGAGAATTTCCTGCAAATGTTGCTGGGTACAGATCAAGGGAGGGCGAATTTTCAATGCATTGCTCTTGCCATAACGGGCACCACGAATGATCAGACCATGGCTGGCCGCAACCTTGATTGCCTGAGCCGCATATTCCGGCGAGGGAGTATCAAACCCGAACATATAACCCAGCCCACGCACGCCAGAAATATCGGGGTGGGTCTCCTGCAATGCCAACAGACCATCGCGCAAAAATGCCTCATTCTGCTGCACATTGGCGAGCAGCTGTTCATCCTCAATGATATCAATGACCTCGTTCAGGGCGACTAGTGATAACGGGTTGGCCCCTGAGGTACTGGAATGTTCAAATGATTCCAGCACGTCGAGTTTTTGTTTCATCAATACACCGGCCGTGGGAATGCCGATGCCACCGGCCCCTTTGGCAAATACGATGATATCCGGGTCCAGCTCTTTGGCATAACCGTTGCTGGCGAAGAAAGTACCGGTGCGCCCAAATCCCGTCTGGACCTCATCGGCAATAATGACGATGCCATTCTTGTGGCAAAATTCTCGCAGGGCCCGGTAGAACGCCTGTGGAATAACGATATTGCCGCCATTGCCCATCACCGGCTCTATGATAAGGCACGCGATATTATCGTTGGATCCCAATTGCAGGATCTGCTCCAGGTCAGGATACCCTGCCAGCGAGGTCTCATCAACTTCCGTCGCCAGTACGCTCGGTGGTGTGGGGATCTTGAACGAGCCAGCAATATTGACATTGAAGTGCTTGATGCGAAACGCATTGCCCGAGATCTGGGCCGTCGCCAGGGATTGCCCGTGGTGCGACAGGTAGAGCGAGATGACGCCCGAGCGTCTGGTGTACTTCTGAGCCATCCGGATGGCGCACTCGACGGCCCCGGAGCCGGACACATCGCGCAGCCAGATCCTGTCTATTGCTGGCGGTGTATATCTGGTCAGCTTGTCGAGAATATGTTGCGAGATCTCCCATGTAAAAGCAGAACTCAGGTGCGCACATCGATCAATCTGTTGTTTCAATTTCTCGGCCAGCCGCTTGTGTGTATACCCAAGCGGTAGGTTGAAGGTGCCGGAAGCGGCATCGATGAGCTGCCGATCATCGACATACAAATAGGGGCCATCTCCCCGATATCGGGACAGGCTTTTTTCAAACAAATCTTCCATTGATACACTCCTTGATTTGCATACATAAAACTTGGCACATTGACGGCCACGTTATATTTATCTGCAGATATATCAGACAACGAGCAGGCACAGACCATCGTAGCCGAACAGGGTCAGCAGCATGCCTTCGTGAACAATGTCATTGCGGTTCCGCTCTTGATAATTGACAAAACACTTTCATAACCAGCATCAGCCATGCACACAGCTGACCATTCGCTTATATATTGCGGGTGTTCACGCCATTACATACATCGGCAGATGATATTCGCTGGCTTATATAGCCAGGCTAATCATTTAAACAAACAAAACACCATTCATAAAAACAATATCGACATTCACGTGAAAATGGGGAGGATACCCCCAATAAACAGCAGCATGAATGCGCTCTGGATACTTATATATCTGCGACAGGTACGTCTTGCCGTCATAAATAATCACCACCAAAAACAGTAATAATAGAAATATCCCATATGGATTCGCATGTCACCCTATGATTTCCAAGCGAACCCACGAAAGCGATTTCATCCGGCGGTGTCTGGCAATTAAAAACTTTAACTCCAGATTAAAATTCCAAAATAAAAACCAAATGCGCATATTTTTCTCAGTAAATTGGCATAAAGACAGTGCTTTGTTTCTTTTTTAAGAGGGGATGAAGAAAGTTGACCAATCCCGGCCAGACCGGCACCGGCATCCAGGGCGCCACACCATTGGCCAGCGGCTGGTGGTAACCGGGTCTGTGGCTCAGGCTGCAAACCCTCGACAACCCGGCGCCAGCTGATGGTGACGAACCCTCTTCGCCCCTTCGTCACAAGTGACGAACGTCACGGTTCGACAGTGAGGCAAGCCCTCGACACCCGTCGGCTCGATTTTCAACATCATTTAAAAACAAACACTTACACTCATACAGCCAAGCAAAACCAAGCTGGCCCGTATCTTGCCAACCTGCCCCTACTCTCTCCGTTCGCGACACGACAAGGTAGGCTATGAACCGCTTCGTTATCGCTGACCCCAAGCTTTGTATCGGCTGTGGCACCTGTATGGCGGCCTGCAGCGAGGTACACAAGGCGCAAGGTCTGCAACAAGCCCCCCGTTTAACCGTTATGCGACACGAGCAGGCGACCATGCCGGTTCAGTGCCGTCACTGTGACGATGCCCCCTGCGGCAAGGTGTGCCCGGTCGAGGCAATTCGCCAGACCGGCGATTGCGTGCAACTTAACGAGTCGCTCTGCATCGGCTGCAACCTCTGCGCCGTGGCCTGCCCGTTTGGCGCCATCCAGAGCGGCGGCAGCCGTCCGGTGGCCGTGGCCACCAGTTACGACACCTATATCCCCTGCTCCATCCGCTCCAGCAACCCCTCCACCTCCGCCGGCCTACGCTGCTTTGGCGAGGATCTGCTGAGCTGGGAGCCGGGGGTGCGCAGCATAGCTATCAAGTGCGACCTGTGCGAATTTCGCACGGGCGGCCCGGCCTGTGTCGATGCCTGCCCCTCCCAGGCGCTGAAGCTGGTCAATGACGGTGACACCGAACGCGCCGCCCGTATCCGTCGCCAGCAAGCGGCCGACACCAACCCGCAGGGGGCCTCTGCCTTCTCGGCGCCCGCCACGGCGCTCCCTGCATCCGATTTATCTACCACAGAGGGAGCGTGCTGATGTTGTCCCCCCTTGTTATGGCCACGCTCCTGCTCTTTTTGCTGGGCGCTGCCGCCGGTTTGCTGCTGCAAAAGCTGCCTGCACTGGCCAACCGCCTCAATAGCGGTTTTGCCCTGTTGGGCTCGCTCGCGGGCCTGGTCGCCGCCATCCAGATCTTTGCTCAAGGCGCCCCCGTCGACGGCCAGCTCTGGCTGCTGGGCTCGGTGCATCTCGGCTCTTTTTATCTAGACACGCTCTCCGCGCTGATGCTGCTGGTGATCAGCACCGTCGGCGTCGCCGTCGCCCTCTACTCCTTTGCCTACATCCGCGAATATCAGGGCAAGGGGGATGTGGCCATCGGCGCGCTGATGAACCTCTTCCTCTTTGCCATGGTGGGCATGGTGCTGGCCGACAACGCGCTCGGTTTCTTGCTCTGCTACGAGCTGGTGACCCTCACCACCTACTGGCTGGTCAAGACCAACCCGGAGGCCGCCAAACAGAGCCGCCTCTACTTGGTGATGAACCATATCGGCATGGCACTGGTACTGATCGCCTTCTGGCTGCTCTGCCGTGAAAGCGGCTCGCTGGAGTTCGCCGCGCTGCGCGAGCACCATCTGGCGGGCGGTTTGGCATCCCTGGTGTTTCTGCTCAGCTTCTGCGGCTTTGGCCTGCGCGCCGGTTTCGTGCCGCTGCACGGCTGGCTGCCGGTGGCCGAGCCCGTCGCCCCCTCCCATATCTCGGCGCTGATGTCCGGCGTCATGGTGAAGCTGGGTCTCTTTGGCATCTTGCGGGTCAGCATCGATTTTCTCGGCGCCAGCCAGCTCTGGTGGGGCTATGTGGTGCTGATCTTCGGTGCCTGCTCGGCGGTGCTCGGGGTGCTGTTTGCGCTGGCCGAGCATGACCTCAAGCGGCTGCTCGCCTACCACACGGTGGAGAACATCGGCATCATCCTGATGGGGATGGGGATCGGCATGATCGGCATCGCCAACCAGCAACCGGCACTGGTGGTGCTGGGGCTGCTCGGCGCCCTCTATCACCTGCTCAACCACGCCATCTTCAAGAGCCTGCTCTTTATGGGTACCGGCTCGGTGATGTTCCGCCTGCACACCCGGGATATGGACAAGATGGGGGGCCTGGCCAAGCTGATGCCCTGGACTGCGCTGGCGTTCCTGATCGGTGCCATGGCCATCTCGGCGCTGCCGCCCCTGAACGGCTTTGTCAGCGAGTGGTTTATCTATCAGTCCTTACTTTCTATGGCCAAAGTCAGCTCCATGACCAAGCTCGGCACCTCCGTCGTCGCGCCGCTCGCGGTAGTGATGCTGGCGGTGACCGGCGCCATGGCGGTGATGTGTTTCGTCAAGGTCTACGGCATCTGCTTCTGCGGTGCCCCGCGCAGCGAAAAGGCGAGCCACGCCCGCGAAGTGCCGGGCGCCATGGTGGCAGGCACCCTGCTGCTGGCCGCCGTCTGTCTGGTGCTGGGTCTGGGCGCCCCCTGGATTGCCCCCCATATCGCCAGCTATGGCCAAGCCTTGGTAAGCGGCCAAATGAACGTGGCCACCGGCGCCACCCTGCTGCCGCTCGACAGCTCACAAGCGATCCTCTCCCCGCCCGTTATCGCCATCACCTTGCTGGGTCTGTTCCTCATCCCGCTGCTGGTATTGGCCATCTTCAAGGGGCCCAAGCTGGGTCGTCGTCACGCAGGCACGCCGTGGGCCTGTGGTTACGCCTATGAGGAGCGCATGAGCCTCACCTCTGGCGGTGTCACCCACACTTTGCGCCAACTCTGCGCGCCGCTCTATCGCAAGCAGCCGCAGCTCGATCTGGCCAGCGCCCTGCACGGGGTGAGCGATGCCCCCGGCAACACCGGCTGGCCGCTGCTCTCTTTAATAAATGGCATTGTGCTGGCGCTCTTTATCCTGATGGCTGTAGGAGTCTGATATGCCTGTTCTTGAAATGCCGAGCTGGGGCATGGTTGCCCTCGCCCTGACCCAGGCCATCGCCATGCTGGCGCTGGCGCCGCTCGCCACCGGTTTCAACCGGGTGCTGCGAGCCAGGATGCACTCCCGTCAGGGGCCGGGCCTGCTGCAGGATTACCGGGATATCGCCAAGCTCCTGCGCCGTCAGGAGGTGACCCCCGAGCCTGCCGGCATCCTCTTCAACCTGATGCCTGCGCTGCTGATCGCCGCCCTCTTGCTGGTAGGGATGGCGCTGCCAACCCTGACTCACGAGTCCCCCTTCCCCATCGCCGGGGATCTCATCACCGACATCTATCTGTTCGCCATCTTCCGCTTCTTCTTCTCGCTGGCGGGGCTCGACAGCGGCAGCATGTTTGCAGGGATCGGTGCCCGCCGCGAACTGACCCTCGGCATTCTGGTGGAGCCCATTCTGGTGCTCGCCTGCTTCATCATGGCGATGATGGTGGGCAGCTCGGATCTCGGCAACATCAGCAGCTATGTGGCGACCCAGCCACTGCCCGCGCCGGTTGCCACCCTGCTGGCCGGCGCCGCCTGCGCCTTCGCGGTGTTTGTCGAGATGGGCAAGCTGCCCTTTGACTGCGCCGAAGCCGAGCAGGAGCTGCAGGAAGGGCCGCTCACCGAGTATTCCGGTGCGGGCCTGGCCCTGCTCAAGCTCTCCATCGGCCTCAAGCAGCTGGTGGTGGTGCAGCTCTTTCTGGTGATTTTCCTCCCCTTCGGCAAGGCGGCCAACTGGAGTCTGCCTGCGCTCATCGGCGCGGCGCTGATCCTCGCCTGCAAGCTGCTGGTGGCCTTTGGGCTTGCCGGCATCATCGAAAACGCCATGGCCCGTACCCAGTTCGTGCGCACCCACAAGCTCACCCGTTACGGGCTGGGGCTGGCCCTGCTGGCGCTGCTCGCCTATCTGGTCGGGATCTGAATCATGCCCGCCAGCACAGCAACTTTTTCCGATTTCATCATTTGTGAATGCTCATTCCCGAACATTAAAGTGAGAACTGCATGACCATCGCCATTTCGGATCGCATCGGCTGCGACTACATCCAGCAGGTGCGAGCACAACTGCCCCACGCCATCGTCGACGAGGAGTGGCAAACCGCCGATCAGGCCACCATCACCGTCAAACCCACCAGTCTGGTCGAGACCGCCAGCCTGATCTTCCATCAGCTGGGGGGCTGGCTTCCGCTCTCCTTTGCCAATGACGAGCGCAGCCTCAACGGCCACTTCGCGGTCTACCACGTCTTCTCCATGGAGGGCGACACCAAGTGCTGGATCACAGTCCGGGTGCTGGTGGATGCCGATACCCAGGAGTACCCCTCCATCACCCCGACCATTCCGGCGGCGGTGTGGGGCGAGCGGGAGATCCGCGACATGTACGGCCTGCGTGCCATCGGTCTGCCGGATGAACGCCGTCTGGTGCTGCCGGACGACTGGCCGGAGGACATCCATCCCCTGCGCAAGGATGCCATGGATTACCGCCAGCGCCCGATGCCCACCACCGACACAGAGACCTACCCCTTCGTCAACGAGCTGGGCAGTGATGCCAACCGCATCGTGCCGGTCGGCCCGCTGCACATCACCTCGGACGAACCGGGCCACTTTCGTCTGTTCGTCGATGGGGAAGACATCATCGATGCCGACTACCGCCTCTTCTATGTCCATCGCGGCATGGAAAAACTGGCGGAAACCCGCATGGGCTACAACGAAGTGGCGTTTCTGACCGACCGGGTCTGCGGCATCTGCGGTTTTACCCACAGCGTCGCCTACACCACCTCGGTGGAGAACGCCATGGGCATTCCGGTGCCGGAGCGGGCCAAGATGATCCGCGCCGTGCTGCTGGAGGTGGAGCGCCTGCACAGCCATATCCTCAACATCGGCCTGTCGAGCCACTTCACCGGTTTCGACACCGGCTTCATGCAGTTCTTCCGGGTGCGGGAGAAATCCATGACCCTGGCCGAGCTGCTGACCGGCGCCCGCAAGACCTACGGCCTCAACCTGATTGGCGGGGTGCGCCGCGACATCTTCAAGGAAGATCGCATCAAGGGTGCCCAGCTGGTGCGCGAGCTCCGTGATGAGCTCAAACCCCTGGTGGCCATGCTGCTGGATACCGCCAACATCTCCTCCCGCCTCATCGGTATCGGCAAGCTCGAGCCGCAAATTGCCCGCGATTTCAGCTGCGTCGGCCCCATGGTGCGGGCGAGCGGCTTCAAGCGCGACGTGCGCCGGGTCCACGACTTTGCCGGCTACCGTGAGCTGCCGATGGAGATCCAGACCAAGGCGGGTTGCGACGTGCAATCCCGGGTACTGGTGCGGATCCACGAGCTCTACGACTCCCTCGACATGATTGAGTTCGGCCTGGAGCACCTGCCACAAGGGCCACTGCTCACCGAAGGCTTCACCTACCAGCCGGGCAAGTTTGCGCTGGGCTTTACCGAAGCGCCCCGCGGCGAAAACGTCCACTGGAGCATGACGGGAGATAACCAGAAGCTGTTCCGCTGGCGCTGCCGCGCCGCCACCTACGCCAACTGGCCCGCCCTGCGCTACATGCTGCGCGGCAATACCGTGGCGGATGCACCGCTCATCATCGGCAGTCTGGATCCCTGCTACTCCTGTACCGACCGGGTCACCCTGGTTGACCCCAAGAAGGGCAAATCTACCGTGGTCTCCTACAAGGAGATCGAGCGCTACGGCATCGATCGCAAAAACTCTCCGCTGAAATAAGGGGTCATCATGATCAAGCTGTTCAAGACCATCCTCAAGGCTGGCACCCCGACCGCCAAGTACCCCTTCGCTCCTATTGATGTGAACCGGGATTTTCGCGGCAAACCGAAATATCAGGCGGATCAGTGCATCGCCTGCGCCGCCTGCACCAAGGCCTGCCCGGCCAACGCGCTGGTGATGGAAGTGGACATGGAGACCGGCGAGCGCCGCTGGGAGATCTCCATGGCGCGCTGCATCTTCTGCGGCCGCTGCGAGGAGGTCTGCCCGACCCGCGCCATCGCCCTCTCACCCGAGTTCGAGCTGGCGGTGACCAACAAGGCGGATCTCTATGAGGAGGCCCGCTTCGCGCTGGCCCCCTGCACCCTGTGCGGCACCTACTTTGCCCCGAGCAAGCTGGTGGCGCTGGTGGAGGACACCCTCAAACAAGCAGGCACGCCGCTGGCTCGCGATGCCAAGCCGCTGGCGCCGCCAGAGCGGCTGCACCACTGCCCCGACTGCAAACGAAAACAGAGCATGCTGAGCCAGCCTGACTCGGCCCTTATCACACCGATAGCCACACAACAGGAGTGGATGTGATGAGCAAGATCAAAGGCATAGAACCGGTTGTCGGCCATGCCCATACCCGCGCCGTGCCGCTGGCACAGGATCCCGAGATCACCAAACTCAAGAAGACCCTGCTCAAGGACATTCGCCGCTCGGCCTATGTCTACCGGGTCGATTGCGGCGGCTGCAACGCCTGCGAGATCGAGATCTTCGCCACCATAACCCCGCTGTTCGATGCCGAGCGTTTCGGCATCAAGGTGGTCGCCTCTCCCCGCCACGCCGACATCCTGCTCTTTACCGGCGCGGTGACCCGGGCGATGCGGGTACCGGCCCTGCGCGCCTACGAGGCGGCGCCCGATCCCAAGATCTGCATCGCCTACGGCGCCTGCGGCTGTGACGGCGGCATCTTCCACGACCTCTACTGCGTCTGGGGTGGCACCGACAAGATAGTGCCGGTGGATGTCTATATTCCCGGCTGCCCGCCCACACCGGCAGCCACCATCTACGGCTTTGCGGTGGCGCTCGGTCTGCTGGAACAGAAACTCAAAGCCACCAGCCACCAGGTGCAACCGGGTGAGCGGGTCGAGCTGCGCCACACCGGCATCCCCAATGAAATCCGGGTGATGATCGAGCGCGAAGCGCGCCGCATGGCCGGTTATCGGCAGGGGCGGATCATCGCCGACGAGTTTATGGCCCTGCTCGAAGGGGCGACCCAGCAGGATGTGGATCTGCGTATCCAGAGCTACCTCGATCAGCACGACGATCCGCGCCTGGCGGAGATCGTCAACAACCTCGCAAACGCCTGCCTCAACCGGGCGGCTGGCAAGGGAGAGGCGGTGCATGGCTGACGAGGTTTTCTTCTATCGCCTGTCTCGCAAGTTCGTGGACGAGCAGTTCGATGTGCCCCCCGCCCCGGCAAAGGAGATGGAGCAGGCCAAGGAGGTAATCTACTACAGCCTCGCCATCGGCCATCACCTCGGCATCGTCGATTGCCTGCGAGCAGACCTGGTCTGCTCGCTGACCGGTTATCGCGACTGGGTAGCCAAGCTGCCAGAGGGGAGCGAGGCACGCCGCAAGATGGAGGGGTTTCTCACCTTTGGCGAGATCACCATCTATCGCGAGCACTGCCATATGCTGGCCTGTGCCTTCGACCGGCTGCGCAAAGCCGACAATGTACTCAATGAGCAGGAGCTGGGCTGGACCAATACCTTTATGGATCAGCTCACCGCCCTCTTTAACGACCCCCATATGTACCTGATGGTAAGGAGCCGCTGATGGGCTGCAATCTCGTGTTGACCGTGGGCAATGCCATGATGGGGGACGACGGTGCCGGCCCCTATCTCGCCGACAAGCTGCAGGCCGCCCCCCTGCCCGGCTGGATCCATATCGACGGCGGCATCGCGCCGGAAAATGTGGTCCATAAGGTGCGGGAGCTGCAACCGGCGCGGGTGGTGCTGGTGGATGCCGCCGAGATCGGCGAGAAGGCGGGTACCCTGCAGGTGATCCCCCCCGAGACCATCGCCGAGATGTTTATCTTCTCGACCCACAACATGCCGCTCAATTTTTTGATCGACGAGCTCAAGACCTTTGTCCCCGAGGTGATCTTTGTCGGGGTGCAACCGGCCATCGTGGCGTTCTCCTTCCCGATGACCGAGATGGTGAGTGAAGCGATGGATTATCTTTATCAGCACCTTGATACTGCCAAGGATACCAGCTTGTTAATAGAGAGACTGGACCAGTGGAATATCACCAACGCGGAGTCAGATTATTTTCCAGCTTGTTAACAGCAGCGTTGAATTATCCAGATAAAGGCATATTAAAACGCCCGATGTTAAATTAAAAACATCGGGCTAATTGCCATGAAATTGATATAAATCAACGCGTGGACATTTTTCATAAAATCGGACAACTTGCTATTTTTAAACATAAAAAAGCGTTGCCAGTCACGAAAAATTGCCACAAAATGGTGGCCATTGCGGAAGCTGATGGGGTCTGGTGGCCTCCTCGGTCTTCAAAACCGATGAGAGCCGAGAAGGCTTTGGCAGGTTCGATTCCTGCCTCTTCCGCCAAATTTCATATATTGGAGAGAAGCCGTCAATTATGTTTCAGGCTGGTTGGCGACTGTTTCACATATTGTTCTAACAAGGCGCCTGTCGCATTGCCAATATAATCTGAATGCGCTCCAACACGCTTATTACTCTGCTCAACAATTAATTTATCCATTCGCCTTTTTTATTAATTCATGAATGGTGGACAGCAGCAAACAAGCAGCGTCGAAGCGGCCTTCCCCGGCAAGGCGGCGTGCATGTCACTCCCACGCACAGCCCGGGTCATCCCATGCCAACTCCGTCTGACGTATCCTCCCTCGCCCCCAGCGCCTCTTATGCCGCGACTCCAGCAAACCAGCGCCGCTTGCCACAAGTGGAACAGCTGCTGCAGCAACCTTTTCTCGCAGGTTTTATCGAGGCGCTGAGCCGCCCGCTGGTGACCCAGGCGGTGCGCGACACCCTGAGCGAGCTGCGCCAGAGCGAATATTTTCGCCAGCACGGCGTCGCCCCCGAGCAGATCGAGGCGCTGATAGCCAAACGCTGCCGACAGCAGTTGCGCCAGCGTCAGACCCGGGTGATCAACGCCACCGGCACCCTGGTGCACACCAATCTGGGACGCTCACCGTTAAGCAGCGATCTGTGGGACGAGGTGCGTGACCTCAACACCGGCTACAACAATCTGGAGCTGGATCTCGCCACCGGCAAGCGCGGCGGGCGCAAGGGGCTGATCGCCACTTTGCTCACCTGCCTCACCCAGGCCGAGGATTCGCTGGTGGTCAACAACAACGCCGCCTCCCTCTTTTTGCTGCTGCAGGAGGTGGCAAAGGGGCGCGAGGTGATCGTCTCGCGCGGCGAGCAGATCCAGATTGGCGGCGGTTTTCGCATTCCCGACATTCTGGCCCTCTCCGGCGCCAAACTGGTGGAAGTGGGCACCACCAATATCACCACTGCCAAAGATTATCTCGATGCCATCACGGAGCAGACCGCGCTGGTACTGATGGTGCACAGATCCAATTTCGCCATTCGCGGCTTTACCGAATCCCCCGATATCGGCGAGCTGGCCAGCGCCCTGCCCGAGCAGGTGGTGCTGGCAGTGGATCAGGGCTCGGGCTTGACCACCGAGGAGTTTGCACCGGGCGAAACTTCGGTGCGCCAGTACATCAAGGCGGGGGCAGATCTGGTCTGCTACTCCGGCGACAAGCTGATGGGCGGGCCCCAGTGCGGCATCATCAGCGGCCGTGCGGACCTTATCAAGCGGTTGGAAAAACACCCCATGATGCGCACCTTCCGCTCGAGCCGCATCATCCACTCCCTGCTGGAACGCCTGCTCATCCACAAGCTCAACAAATCCCCCGTCGGCGAGGGCATTGCCCAGCGCACCTTGAGCAACCCGGCCGCCATGCAGGCGAAAGCCTCCCAGCTGATGGAAGCCCTACCCGGCTGCTTTGTGCCGGTCCCCGCCCAGCTGGTAGTGGGCGGCGGCACTTTGCCGGACGAGTTCTACCCGGCGCCTGCGCTGGAGTGCACCGACCCGCGTCCGGCCCAGCAGCTGCTCGATGCCCTGCGCGAACTGCCGGTGCCAGTCATCGCCACCGTGCGCCAGCAGAGGGTGCTGCTCAATATGGCCACCCTGCTCGACGAGGACATGGGGCTGCTGATCACCCAGCTCAAAGCGCTGCTGTTGCCCGCCCCGTTCAATGCAACAAATGCGACCGAGGAGCCCTGATCCCATGACATCCTATCGCGCCGTTATCGGCCTTGCCGGCCACGTGGATCACGGCAAAACCTTGCTGATCAAGGCCCTCACCGGCATCACCACCGCCCGCGCCCATGAGCAGGCCATCGGCATGACCCAGGATCTCGGCTTTGCCCACTTTGACGACGGTCAGGGCAACACCATAGGTGTCATCGACGTGCCCGGCCACGAGCGCTATATCCGCAACATGGTGGCGGGGCTCTGGAGTCTGGATCTGGTGCTGCTGGTGATCGCCGCCGACGAGGGGTGGATGCCGATGACCGGCGATCACCTGCGCCTGCTCAAGGCGATGGGGGTACCGCGCCTCTTGGTCTGCATCAACAAGTGCGATCTGGTCTCCCCCGACGAGCTTTTGCTGTTGGAAGAGAGCCTGCTGGAGCGGGTAATGGACGAGAGCGGCATGGTGCCCGACATCGTCAGCGTCAGCGCCAAAACCGGCGAGAATATGGCAGCCCTGCACGCCGCCATCGTGCGCCAGTTGGGGGATATGGCCGAGCATCATGTCCCCCGCGAGCAGGCCGCCCCGCGACTGTATGTAGACAGGGTCTTTACCGCCAATGGCACCGGCACCGTGCTCACCGGCACACTGCAGCAGGGCAGCCTCAAGGTGGGGGACAAGCTGCGCCTCTACCCCGCCGATCGTGAGGTGCAGGTGCGCTCCCTGCAGGCCTATCACCAAAGCGTCGACGAGATCGGCGCCGTCTGCCGGGTGGCGGTGGGCCTGAAAAAAGTGCCCCACAAGGAGGTGGCCCGCGGCCACTGCCTCACCAGCGCCGCCGGCCAGTGCGAGGCGGCAACCCACCTTATCGTGCGGCTCTGCGAGGTCGGCGGCAGCATTCGGGAGCTGCGCAACCGCGAGGTGGAGGTGGCCCTCGGCAGCTGGCATGGCCGGGCGCGCTTTGTGCCAATAAAAGAGACCCGGCTGGCGCGGCTGATCTTTACCAGCCCTATCCCCTGCTTCTTTGGCCAGCCGCTCGCCATCATTCGCCACGGCAGCAGCGAACTGCTGCACGGCGCCCGCATCGTCTGGTGCGGCGACATCCATCCCGCCAGACGCAAGGCGCTGCACGCCCTGCTGGGTGAGCTGCCTGATGACTTGGAGCGCTACAACCCGGCCACCCTGCAACTGGGCCTTAATGGCTATGTGCTGGCCAGCCGCTTTGACCAGCGCCCAGAGCAGGTCACCCCCCTCGGTGAGTGGCTGCTGGATAACTGCTGGCTGGCCCAAAGTCGCGACCAGCTGCTCGCCACGCTGGCCAGCGAACCGCTCAGCGCCGCCGAGCTGGCAACCCGCTTTGGCATCGCCCTGCCGGTCACTCAGGCCCTGCTCCAGCAGCTCAAAAGCGAACAGCTTGTTCGCCTGCACCATGACAAGTGGCAACCGGGCAGCGGCGAGTCGGAAGATGACCTGGAGGAGGAGGCGCAGCTGGTGCTCAAGGTGGTGCGAGATCAAGGCAAGGTGGGTTATGAGCCCGGTAAACTGGGCCCCGGCGGCGTGGCGCTGGACCCCTTTATCACCCGCCAGCTGCCCGCGGCACTGCAGCAGGGCTTGCAACAAAAAGGCGCCCTGCAAAAGCAGCTGCGCAATCTGGCGCGACTCAAGTATCTGGTGCAGCTCGATGGCCCCATCTACTACGACGCCGCCCTTTACAACCAGATGGTTGCCGCCGTGCTGGCGGGCCAGCAGGTGGGAGATCTGATCGACATGGCATCCCTCAAGGAGATCACCGGTATGTCGCGTAAATACGCCATTCCGTTCTGCCTGCGCATGGAGATGGACGGCTGGGTGCGGCGCGAGGAGAACGAGCGCCGGGTGCTGCGTCTGCCGCAGACTCAAGATGAGATGGAGCCGGCATGAGTGCCACCATCGCCCCCGCTAGCTCCCCCAATCCGGTCGCCAACCGGCTGCGCCGCGAGTTTCATATCGATGGCATAGTTCAGGGGGTCGGCTTTCGCCCCTTCGTCTATGGGCTGGCGCTGCGCCACGGCCTTGCCGGTTATGTCTTGAACGATGCGAGCGGCGTCACCATTGGCGCCGAAGGATCGCCCGAGCAACTGGCCAGCTTTGCCCGCGAACTGCGGGAGCTGGCGCCGCCACTTAGCCGCATCGATCATTTCAGCGAGCGGGAACTGCCCCAAGAAGATAATCCCGACTACGACGGAGCCTTTCATATCAAGGCCAGCCAGCAGCAGAGCGCCGCCACAGTCGCCATCTCGCCGGATCAGGGGATGTGCGAGGCGTGCGCCCGGGATGTGGCCAACCCCAACGATCGCCACCATCGCTACCCCTTCACCAACTGCACCCACTGCGGCCCGCGCTACACTATCATCCGCCGCCTCCCCTACGACCGCCCCCACACCGCCATGGCGGGCTTTGCCATGTGCCCGCGCTGCGCGGCTGCCTATGAAAATCCGCTGGACAGACGCTACCACGCCCAGCCGGTGAGCTGCCCCGAGTGCGGGCCCCATCTCAGCTGGCGAAATGGCCGTGGCGATGCCCTGGCCGAGCGCGAGGATGCCCTGCAAGCAGCTGCAAGCGCCCTGCAAGCGGGGGCGCTGATTGCGGTCAAGGGGATAGGGGGGTATCACCTGATATGCGATGCCCGCAATGAACAGAGTGTGGCCAGATTGCGAATGCTCAAGCGGCGCGAACGCAAGCCGCTGGCGGTGATGATGGGCTCCCTTGCCGAGGCCAAACTGCATGTCACCGGCTGCGCAAAAGAGTGGCAGCTGCTCGCCTCTCAGGCCAGACCCATCACCTTGCTGCGCAAGCGCAAAAACGATGATCGGCCGTCAGAATCGCAACAATCTGCGGCGCCGCTGGCCAAGGAGATAGCCCCCGGCATTCCTTACCTTGGGGTCATGCTCCCCTATACCCCGCTCCATCAGCTGCTGCTGGATGCCTGCGCCATGCCGCTGGTGGCCACCAGCGCCAATGGGCGCGGCAGCCCAATCCTTATCGAGTGCGAGGCGGTGGTCAGGGAACTCGGCAGCGAGATTGACGGCATCCTGGATCACAACCGCCCCATACTGCACCCGTGCGACGACAGTCTGGTGCAGTGGGCGGGTGGGCGGCGCCAGACGTTGCGGCTGGCCCGGGGCTATGCCCCCTGCCCCCCCAGCCTGAAAGAGGCGGTCAGGGTGCCGCTGCTGGCAGTCGGGGCGCAGCAGAAGAACCAGCTGGCGCTCGCCTTCGGCCGCCAGCGCATCTACAGCCCCTATATCGGCGATCTGCACAGCCTGCCGATGCAGGGCCACTTCGAGCAGACCCTGGCGACCTTTTGCGATCTCTACGATCTCAAGCCAGAACTGCTGGTCTCGGATCGCCACCCCGGCTACCTCAGCCACCAGTGGGCCAAGGACTATTGCCAGGATCAGGGTGCAACCCATCTCGAGGTGCAGCACCATCACGCCCACCTGCTGGCAGTGATGGCCGAGCACCACATCACGGGCCCGGTGCTGGGTGTTGCCTTCGATGGCACCGGCCTTGGCGATGACGGCACCCTCTGGGGCGGCGAGCTGCTGCTGGCAGACGTTCAGGGATTTGAGCGGGTTGCCCACCTTGCCCCCTTCAAGCTGATCGGCGGCGAGGCGGCGATTCGCGAGCCAGTACGCCAGCTGCTGGGGCTGCTGTTTGAATCGCACAGTCCTGAGCAGATCAGCGCCCTCGATATTCCGGCGATCAAGCAACGGCCCCTTGAGCGGATCAGCAACCTGCACCAGCTCTGGCATCTCGGTCGCAACGCCCCTTACACCAGCTCCATCGGTCGGCTGTTCGATGCCGTGGCGGCACTCTTGGGGGTGATCGACACCCCGGATTACGAGGGCGAGGCCGGACTCCTGCTGGAGGCGGCCGCCTTGCAGCTGACCCCCGATGAACAGCCCTTCCCCCTCGCCTTTGACTTCAGCCAATCAGCGGAGGGGCCACTGCAGATCGAGTGGGCAGAGCTCATCAGTACTCTTGTCAGCGAGCGGCGCAAAGGCAGCTCCACCGCCAGCCTGGCCGCCGGTTTTATCCGCGCCATCAGCAAGCTGGTGGTCGCCCTGGCCGGGCGCTTCCCCGGCTATCCGGTGGCGCTGGGGGGCGGCGTCTTTCAAAACCGGGTGCTGATGGACCAGCTGGTGCCCGCTCTCGAAGCCGCCGGTCGGCAGGTATTGACCAGCGAGACCCTGCCACTCAATGACGGTGGCATCGCCGCCGGTCAGCTCTGGTTTGCCATCCACCATCTTGCCACGCACCAGCCTGTCACCACCGGTTGTGCCACCTTGTCGGAGTCCTGAAATTCATGTGTCTATCCATCCCTTCTCAGGTGGTGCAGCTGCACCCCGAAGATAACTGCGTCACCGTCGACACCCTTGGGGTGCAGCGGCGCGTCAGCTGCATGCTGCTCGAAGAGCCTCTCAACATTGGCGACTATGTGCTGCTCCATATCGGCTTTGTGATGAGCAAGATTGACGAAGAGGAGGCGCAGGCCAGCCTCGAGAGCTTCCGCCAGATGGTGGCCCTGATGCCCAAACAGGATATCTTGCCATGCTGACCTTGAATGATCTCTTTCAGGGCTTTCGCCAGCCCGAGGTGATCCGAGCCCTCGCCGCCCAGATCACTGAACTCGCCAACGATCTGCCCGAGCCGCTGCGGGTGATGGAGGTGTGCGGCGGTCATACCCACACCATCATGAAGTACGGCCTGCACCAGTTGCTGCCGGCCAGCATCGAGTTTGTCCACGGCCCCGGCTGCCCGGTCTGCATCATGCCCAAAGAGCGCATCGATCAGGCCATCGAGCTGGCCCGCCAGCCCAACGTCATTCTGGTCACCTTGGGGGACATGATCCGGGTGCCGGGCTCCAAGGGCACGCTGGCACAGCAGCGCGCCAAGGGGAGCGATATCCGCCCGGTTTACGACCCCCTCGACGCCCTGCGCATCGCCAAAGAAAACCCGGAAAAAACCGTGGTCTTCTTCGCCATCGGTTTCGAGACCTCTACCCCCATGACAGCCGCGCTCTTGGCTGCCGCTGAAGAGCAAGGGGTCGAGAATCTCTTGTTTCATATCAACCATGTGCTGGTGCCGCCCGCCATTCACGCCGTGATGGCCGACGGGGTGGCCAAGGTGAACGCCTTTATCGGCCCCTCCCACGTCAGCGTCATCACCGGCGCCGATATCTACCTGCCCATCGTCGATCGCTATCAGGTGCCGGTGGTGGTGAGCGGCTTCGAACCGGTGGATGTGATGGAGGCGCTCTTGATGATGGTGCGCCAGAAGGTAGAGGGTCGCTACGCCCTGGAGGTGCAATACAGCCGCGCCGTCACCGCCAGTGGCAATAAAGCCGCCCAGCGGCTGGTCGAGCGCTTTTTCGAGACCCGCGAGCACTTTCGCTGGCGAGGTCTGGGGGATATCAACGCCTCCGCCCTGCGCCTGCGGGATGCCTTCGCCAAGCGCGATGCGGAGCGTCACTTTGCGCTCAATCAGACTCCCATCGATGACCACAAGGCGTGCCAGTGCGCCGATATCCTGCGCGGCCTGGCCAAGCCAAACCAGTGCAAAGTCTTTGGCCGGGGCTGCACCCCGGCCCAGCCCATGGGCAGCTGCATGGTCAGCTCCGAAGGGGCCTGCAATGCCTACTACCGATATATGGGGATCCAGGAACGATGAGAGAAATCCAACTTAGCCACGGTGGTCGGGTGATGGGTGGAGATGAACCAGCCTGTTTCGGCAATCTTGTGGAGAACCAGACCCGATGAGAGAAATTCAGTTAAGCCATGGCGGCGGCGGCGTGGAGATGAACCAGCTGATCAACCAGCTCTTCTTTCGCCACTTTGGCAACGAGATCCTGCTGCGCGGTGAAGATGCCGCCCTGTTGCCGGTAGAGGGCCCCGTCGCCTTTACCACCGACAGCTTTACCGTCTCGCCGCTGTTCTTCGAGGGGGGCGATATCGGCAAGCTGGCCATCGCCGGCACGGTCAACGATCTCGCCATGATGGGGGCCAAGCCCGAGTATCTGAGCTGCAGCTTTATCATCGAGGAGGGCTTCCCCTACGCCGATCTCGCCCGCATCGTCGAGTCGATGGCGGCTGAACTTGCCAACAGCGGCGCCCGCATCGTCTGCGGCGACACCAAGGTGGTGCCCAAGGGAGCGGCCGACAAGATCTTCATCAACACCAGTGGGGTCGGCACCTTCCCGCTGCCCGAACAGAGCCGGGGCATATCGGTGAGAAACCTCAAGGCCGGTGACGCCATTCTGGTGTCGCGGGATATCGGCAGCCACGGCGCCTGTATCCTGATGGCCCGTGACGCCCTGCAACTGGGCTCCGATCTCAAGAGCGACTGCACCACCCTCTGGCCGCTAGTAGAAGCGCTGCTAAAAGCGGGTATTACCCCTCACGCCCTGCGCGACGCCACCCGCGGTGGCCTTGCCGCCGTGCTCAACGAGTGGAGCAGCGCCTCCGGCGTTGCCATCGAGCTGGAGGAGTCCGCCATTCCGGTGTGCGGCCCGGTGCGCGGCCTGTGCGAGCTCTACGGTTTCGAGCCCTATGATCTTGCCAACGAGGGGACCATGGTACTGGCCCTGCCTGCTGAACAGGCGCAGGACGCGCTGGGCATCTTGCGGCAATTCAACCCCGCAGCCAGCCAGATCGGCGTGGTGCAGGCGAGCGATCGCCACAAGGTGATCCTGAGCAACCCTTGGGGCAGCCGTCGTTATCTGGAGCTGCCGCAAGGGGAACTGCTGCCGCGGATCTGCTGATAGGCCATGCCGTTCCGTCAATTTCAGGGAGGAGTCACTGCTTCTCCCCATATCGGTTAAGGAGCCACCATGCACGAAATGTCTCTGGCCATGGCCGCCATCGATCTGGCGGCCGAACAGGCCACCCAGCGGGGCTTTAACAAGGTGACCGCCCTCTGGCTCGAAGTCGGCAGCTTCTCCTGCGTCGACCCGGACACCATTGCCTTCTGTTTCGAGGCTGCCGCCAAGGGCACCGCCGTCGAAGGGGCCCAGCTTCACTTTCAGCACCAGGCGGCAGAGGCCTGGTGTTACGACTGCAACCAGACGGTCACCCTCACCGAGCGCGGGCAGGCCTGTCCCGAGTGTGGCGGATACAAATTACGAGTCGCGCAAGGGAACAGCCTGCGCATCACCGACATCGAGGTAAATTGATATGTGTAGCATATGCGGATGCGGTCAGGCGCGGATCGCCGGCCATGAGCACGATCATGAGCATCATCACGAACATGAACATCACCATGAACATGGTCATGAGCACGACCATCATGACCACGAGCAGAGTGCACCGCGCACCCTGATCATTCACCACCACTACCACCACCAGGGGAATGTTCATCACCACTACCACGGGGTGCGGGCTCCCATGGGCCATGAGGGTCATGAGGGTCATGATCAGACGCATGAGCACCATCATGATCACCCCAACGACCATCATCATGAACATGGCCACTCTCATGACCACGGGCATTCCCACGCGCATCCCCATGATCACAGCCACGACCATGACCATGACCATGACCATGACCATGACCATGACCATCAGCAGGGTGATCTGCACTACGGCAAAGGGGAAGCGGGGTTGTCGGTGCCCGGCATAGGGCAGCGCCAGCTGATCGCCATCGAGATGGACGTGCTGGCCAAAAACAACGCCTTGGCCGCCCACAACCGCGAACACTTCGACGAGGCGGCCCAGCTGGTGCTCAATCTGGTATCGAGCCCGGGTTCAGGCAAGACCACCTTGCTGTGCGAGACCCTGCGTCAGCTGGCTGACAAGCGCTCCTGCGCGGTGATCGAAGGGGATCAGCAGACCAGCGCCGATGCGGATCGCATTCGTGCCACTGGCGTCCCTGCCGTGCAGATCAACACCGGCAAGGGCTGCCATCTGGACGCCAAAATGGTTCACGACGCCTGCCACCAGTTGCCCGCCAATCAAGGGGGCATCCTCTTTATCGAGAACGTGGGCAATCTGGTCTGCCCCGCCAGCTTCGATCTCGGCGAGAAGTACAAGGTGGCGATCCTCTCCGTCACCGAGGGGGAAGAGAAGCCGCTGAAATACCCGGACATGTTCGCCGCCGCCCAGCTGATGGTGATCAACAAGATTGATCTGCTGCCTTACGTCAGTTTTGACGTGGCCCGCTGCATCGAGAACGCCAAACGGGTCAACCCCTATATCCAGGTGATCCAGGTCAGCGCCACCACAGGTGAAGGGATGGATGCCTGGCTTAACTGGCTGGCCAGTGCCTGAACCGGTTAAACGCCACTGATAACGGTAGAAAACAAGAGAGGGAGGCTGATGCCTCCCTCTCTTTTATCTGCGCACCTCCTCGGCCGCCCTAACTGTTCGGAGTAGCCAGCGTCCCACACTCGCGTCCCCTCACCCTGGCCCTCTCCCCAGGGAGAGGGAACCGGTTCGTGGGTGCCGCGACTATACGACGCCCTCAAACCCCTCAGGGGGCTTCGAGCATAACAACCAGCCATATTTTCAAACCCCGAGATTTTCCAAACCCTAAACCCTGAGCGGGTGAGATGGCACCGTCTGCCCCCTTCTCCCCTTGCGGGAGAAGGGCTGGGGATGAGGGGGAACACCAATCCTCAGGCCACATTGCAAACCATCAATTCATGCTCAGCCGTCTCCTCACCAAAGCGCAACACCCGATGACAGATCTGGTGCAATAACGCCTGCTGGTGACTGAAGACAAGCATGGCGAGCCCCCGCTGCTCGCACTCCATCATCAACTCCTGCCAGAGCTGGCGCTGAATTTGCGGATCCAGCTGGGCGGTCACCTCATCGGCAATCAGCAACCGGGTGCGGGGATCGAGGGCGCGCAACAACGCGATGCGGGCCAGCTCACCGCCGGAGAGCTGACCGGGTTTACGACCAAGCCATTCAGGCTTGACCATAAAGCGGGCCAGCATGGCCTCATCGGGGCGCCATACATCCCACAGCGCCTGCCCTGTGGTGCGATAGGGATTGAAGGTGAGCTCCGGGTGCTGGGGCACCAGCTGGATGGGGTGATAGCCTTTTACCCGTTCAGGCACAGACTGCCCATCCAGCAGGATCTGCCCGCCGGCCCCAACCGGTTGCCAACCTGCCAATACCCGCCCCAGCGTGGTCTTGCCATGACCGCTCGGCGCAGAGATGCCGACCCGCTCGCCCGCTTTCACCGTCAGTGACAACCCCTGCCAGAGAGGGCGTTCCCCCTGGGCGATGGTGAGATTTCGTAGTTCCAACATTATGAAACCTCCGGCACAGAGAAGAGCGAATTGAACTCCGGCAGCGCCTGCCAGTGGGCTCTGAGCATCTCGCTCCCCTGTCCCTGGCGCAAGTGGTGGCAACTCAAGGTGTCGCTCACCTGGCCCTGATGCAGCGCCACGATGCGATCGGCAAAGCGGGTCGCCAGCGCCAGATCGTGGGTCACCCAGAGGATGCCGCTGCCCTGATTGGCCAATTCACGCAACTGGGTGAGCAGCTGGCAGGCCAGCCCCTCGTCGAGCCAGGCGGTGATCTCGTCCGCCAGAATGTAGCGGGCGCCGCCAAGGGCCGCGGTGCAGGCCAGAATGCGCTTGGCCATGCCGCCGGAGAGCTGGCGCGGATAGCTGTCCAGGGTGGCGGCGGGCAGCTGGTAACGCAGCAATTGCTGGCCGAGCCGCTCGCGAGAACCGCTCTGGCCGCAGAGGCGCGCCGCCCGGCCCAGCTGACGCTCCACCGTCAGCAATGGATTGAGGGCGCTTACCCCCTGTGGCACATAGCAGAGGGTGTGACCGCGCAGACGGGCGCGGCTGGCATCGCACAGGGGCGTGCCATCGAGGGAGATGGTGCCGCGCATGCGCAGGTTTTCCGGCAGCAGGGTCAGGGCGCTTTGCAGCAACAGGCTCTTGCCCTCGCCGCTCCCCCCCACCAGTGCAACTATTTCCCCCGGCGCCAGTTGCAGGCTGATATCGGTCAGCAAAGGCTGCCAGCTGCGCCGCCCCAGCCAGGAGTAGTGGGCCGCCTCTATGGTCACCTGGTCAAAACTCAGCATGTATCTCCCCCAAACCCAAACCAGAGTTGTTGCAGGGCGCGAGTGGCCTGATCAAACAGTAAAACCAATGTCAGTAGCATCAGACCGGGGAAGAGGGCCAGCCACCAACCGCCACCGGCCAGATAACGCAAGGCATCGGCCAGCAGCAAGCCCAGCGAGGCCTCGTGGGCCGCCAGACCAAAGCCGAGGAAGCTCAGCGCCGCGCTGTGCAGCACCGCGTGGGGGAACATCAGCAAGGTGCCGATAAACCACTGGGGCAACAGCCCCGGCAACAGGTGGGTGCGCCAGCGACGCAGCGCCCCCATCCCCTGACAGCGGGCCAGCACCACATAGTCACTGCAGGCGATCCGCCGCGCCTCGGCACAGAGAATGAGCGCCAGCTTGGGCCAGTGGGTGAGCGCCACCGCCAAGATCACCCCGCGCATGCCGCCCCCCACGGTAAAGCAGATAAGGATCAAGAGCAGCATATGGGGCAGCGCCAGCATGGCGTCGATCACCAGCCGCACCGCCGCATCGCACCTGGGGTGGATGAGCGAGACGCTGGCCGCCACCATGGCCAACAGGCCACTGCACAGGGCCGTGCTGATGCCGAGTTCCAAACTGGTGAGGGTGCCCTGAAAGGCCCGCAGCCAGAGATCCCGTCCCATCTGATCGGTGCCGAACCAGTGGGTCAGCGAGGGAGGTTGCTGGCGGGCCAGCAGATCCATCGGCACATCCTGATGAGAGAGGCTCCAGCCATAGCTGGCCAGCAGCAGCAGGCAGATCAGCGCAAAGCCCAGACGCAGCAAGGAGGGGAGCGGATTAAACAGCATGCACACCCTCCCAGCCCCGATTGATGCGGGCCAGCAGCACCCGCGCCACCGCGTTGCCAATAAAGACCAGCAGGGTGCAGAAGAGCACGATTCCCATCAGCAGGGGGATATCCCCCCTCAGCCCCGCATCCACGGTGGCCTGGCCGAGCCCCGGATAGGAGAAGACCTTCTCTGCCAAGAGCGATCCGCCAATCAGCTCACCGAGGGAGGCAAACTGCAGGCAGAGCGCCGGGGTCAGGGCGTGGCGCAGCACGTGAAAACGCAGCATGGGCCAGCCACCATCGCCCTGGGCGCGGGCGTAGCGAATAAAATCGCTCGCCAGCACCTCGGCCACCCGCTCCCGGGTATGCAGCGCGATATTGCCAAGCCCCAGCAGGGTCAAGGTCACCACCGGTAGCAGCAGATGACGCAAGCGCATCACCCAGTCCGCCTCATCGGCAGCGAGGCCAGGCGTCCAGGCGCAGCAGACCGGCAACAAGGGCCAATGCACCGCAAACAGGGCGAGCAGCAACAGGCCGACCCAGAAGGTGGGCAAGGAGGCGAGCAGGTAGGCAAAGCGGCAGATAAGGCGATCGGGCCAGCGGTTGAGATAGCGACCGGCGCAGAGGCCCAGCAACATCCCGAAAAAGCCGGAAAGCAGCCAGGCGCCCGCCAGCAGCAGGAAGGAGGCAGCAAAGCGCTGGCCAATCACCTCGCTCACCGGCGCGTTGTAGAGCATGGAGTAGCCGAGATCCCCCTGCAGCACCTGGCTAAACCAGTGCCAGTAACGCAGCCAGAGCGGCTGATCCAGCCCCCAGCGGGCGGCAATGCGGGCGTACTGTTCCGGCGGCACATGGAGCAGGTCGTTGCCGATATAGGCCTTGATGGGGTCGATGGGGGAGTAACTCAGCAGCACAAAGGTGGCGACCGAGACCAGACATAACAGCCCTGCCAGACGCAGCAGGGCTTTTAGCAACAGATAACCGGAGTGACTCAAGGGCGAACTTAACGGCACGTCCACCGCCAATCCTGCAGGTTGTTGAGGAGGGACCAGCTACCGTGAATTTCCGGCGCCCCCTTGCCAAGGTCGATGCAGCGATTGGCGAGATAGGTGTGCTGCACGTTGAGCAGCCAGGCCCAGGCGGCATCCCCCTGCACCCCGGCGCCGGCCTTGCCATCCCACTCCACCTGCTGCCAGAACGGCACGGCCGCCTGCCAGTTCGGGGCATCCAGCGCCTGCTTGAGGTGGCCATCCACCACCGGATTGCTGTAATAACCCGGGTTGTAGAACTCCACGCCGGCGGATCCGCTCTGGTAGTGGTGATAAAGCTCCATGGGATCCAGACTCCCCCACCCCATCAGCACCGGATTGGCGTGCATCTCCCGCTCCACCTGCTCCCAGCTGCCGGACTTGAGGCTCACCTCGAGGCCGATGGGTTTGAGCATGGCCCGCACCGCCTCCGCCAGATCCCGGCGAGTGCTGTCACCGCTGGTGTACCAGAGGGTAAAGGCGGCGCGCAGGTCGCCCTTGTGGCGAACGCCGTCGCTGCCCATCTTCCAGCCTGCCTCGTCGAGCAGGGCGTTGGCGTGAGCCGCATCGCCATCCTTGAAGGCAGTGGCTTTATTCAGCCAGGGCAGGCCTTCTACCGCGCTGTAGGCGGGGATGGCATGCCCCTCCAGCAGCTGGTCTGCCAGCAGCTGGCGGTCGATGGCGTAGTTGATGGCGCGGCGCACCGCCACGTCAGACGTCACGTCGTTGCCGATGAGATAACCCTTGGCATCCTTGCCACCCGCCGGCGGAATGGGGAAGACGATGCCGCGGTTCTCCACGCTTGGCCGCACCCACAGCTTGAGGGAGGCAGGCACGGTGGGCGCCAGCGACGGAGCGATGCGCACCAGGTCAAGCTGGCTGCTCTGAGCGGCGGCGTAGGCGCTCTCTTCATCGATAAAGACAAACACCAGCCGCTTGAAGTCATTGCTGCCGCCGGCGTAATGGGGGTTGACCTCCACCACCAACTGCTGGCCGGGCAGGAAGCTCACCAGCCGGTAGGGGCCGGCGCCGACCGGATGGCGAGCATAAGCCTTGGGATCGTAATCCTTCTTCGAGACGATACCCAAAGAGCCCAGTACGTTGACGAAGGTGCTCTGGGGGGCGCTTAAGACTATGGCAACCTCGGTTGGCGAGAGCACCTTGGCCGAGACAAAGTTGCCCATGTCGATCTTGCCGCCGCCCTGGGCTGCGCTGTTGTAGGTAAAGGCGACGTCTTCGGCGGTGAGCGGCGCGCCGTTGGAGAACTTCAGATCCGGCTTGAGGCGGATAAGCCACCCCTTGCCATCCTGGTTCGGGGTCACTGATTGGGTGAGCACGTTTTGCCAGCTGAGGTCGGCGTTCTGCTTGAGCAGCGGGCTGTGCAGCAGCAGGTAGCTGCCGTGGCTCCAGCCGAGCAGAGGGTCAAACCCTTCGGTGGGCTCACTGCCGATGGCGAGCTTGAGTTCGGCGGGAACGGGCTGGGCAGCCAGCGCCATGGAAGATAAACCGCCCGAGAGCAGGGCCAGCAAGGCGGCCGCCGTGACAGAGAGGCCTTTGTGGCGGCCGGCGTTGCTGCCTGAGTGGCAGCCAAAGCATTGAATGGTCATAAGATCCCTTGTTCGTTTTACCACTCACTACCCAAAAAACAGGGGCACGACAGAAGCGAGTGAGGGGCCAAAACGGCCCCTATTCTAAACCTGATTGCAGATGAGACCTAGCGTTGGGTGCCACCCACTGGGTCGCCGCGCCGGCCGCTGAACAGGCGGCGCCGGCTCAAGTTCACGCCGCCCTCCCCCTGCTGCACCGGAAGCGAAAGCAGCATCTTGAGGGTGCTGCTCACCAGCGCCCGTCCCTCGTCGGCCCCCAGATGCGGGTCGATGGGGGACATGAGCGAGCAGGCCATCAACTGCCCCGTTTCGGGCAATACCCCCACCATAAAGGTCAGGTTGCCGCAGGGGAGCTGCAGGGCGAGCCGATCGCTGCTGCTGCGCAACGGCCAGAGCTGATCCGGCCCCGGCAACACCACCACGCTCAGCATCCAGGGGGTGAGCACGCAGCCGAGCCACTGCCCTTCAAACAGGGTACACTCGGCCACGATGGGCATGGCAGCGTGATAGAACGGCAGGGCCTGCATCTCTTGCTGCGCGATCCGCTCGTACTGGGCAACCAGCAGCGGCGCGGGATTGGTGGCAAAACCGGCAAACTCCTGCGCCGGCTCTTTCGCGGCTTCGTTCACTGTCTTGTTCACTACCTCATTCACAATAGATTGCGCCATAGACCCTCCCGCGCTCGCTCGGCCTTCTCCTGCTCGGAGAGCGGGATGGCCGGAGCCCCCAGACTGGCCAGCAGAGTCAATATCCGATCCGTCGCCTCCCCCATGGCAGCCGTCACCACAGGGGTGAGGCCGATGCGGGGCTCGAGGGATTCGGGCTCGACCCCGATCAGGGTGAGCCGCCTGGGGGATTCCCCCGTCATGTGCAGCGCCGAGAGCACGTCCGCCAGCCCCAGCTGATGGGGGGAGATCTTGCGACCGAACAGGGTCGGGATCTCCTCATCCTTCAAGGTCACCACGGTACCCGGCGGATTGCCGCTGCGCACCGCGTCCGCCAGTATGATGTGGTCACGACTGGCCATCGCTTCGAGCAGCTCCATGCCGGCGGTGCCGCCGTCAAGCAGCTCGATGCCGGGGGCGAAGCGGTAGTCGCGCTCCAGCCCCTCGACGATCCGCACGCCGACGGCCTCGTCACTCAACAGCAGGTTGCCCACGCCCAGGATCAGGGTGTTCATCACAGCACCTTCACCTGAGTCGTTTCACCGCTCTGGGTGTCCACCACGTGCACCGCGCAGGACATGCAGGGGTCGAACGAGTGGATGGTGCGCACCACCTCTAGCGGCTTGGCGGGGTCGGCTACCGGGGTGCCCACCAGGGATTGCTCGTAGGGGCCGGGCTCGTCGTTGAAGTTGCGTGGGCCCGAGTTCCAGGTCGACGGCACCACCGCCTGATAGTTCTCGATCTTGCCGCCCTTGATGACGATCCAGTGGGAGAGCATGCCACGCGGCGCCTCTTCAAAGCCCACCCCGCGAAACTCTTTGTCCGCCGGGATCTCGGTCTTGATGTAGGCAGTGGTATCCCCCTTACCGATGTTGTCCACCAGCGCCTTCCACTGATGGGACAAGGTGTCTTTGAGCACACAGCAGCGCACCGCCCGGCCGATGATGCGGCCCAGGGTGGAGTGCAGCTGCCCAGTCTTGATCGCTGAACCGGTGAGCGTCTGGTAGAGGCCGTTCAGCTGATCGAAGTGTGCCACCGTCTCCGGGTGCTTGGCCGCGAGCTTGACCAGCAAGTCTGCGAGCGGCCCCACCTCCACCACCTTGCCGTAGAAGGTGGGGGATTTGACCCAGGAGTACTTGCCGTCATCCTGCCAGCCGGTGTAGTTGGGCTCGGTCTTGCCCTCCCAGGGCTTGAGGGGTTCGTCATCCTTGTACCAGGCGTGCTTGTTGCTCTCGGCGATGCCATCCATCAGCCAGGCATCCTGATGGCTCTCGATGGGACGATAGCCGGCCAGATCGCCGTTCTCGATGTAGCCACCCGGCATCAGGAAGCTGCCGCCGTCACCGTCGGTGGGCAGCTCCGGCACACTCAGGTAGTGCCTGGCCCCCTGCCCCAAGTTCAGCCACTCGGGGTAGTGGGCGGCGATGATGGCGGCATCCACCTTGTAGACCTGCTCGATAAACTCGCCGAGCCGATCGATAAAGCTCTTCACATACATGAGGCGCTCGAGGTTGAGCACGCTCGGCGCATCCAGGTTGATGGGGTTGGCCACACCGCCCACCGCCAGGTTCTGGATGTGGGGAGTCTTGCCGCCGAGGATGGCGACGATGCGGTTGGCATCGCGCTGGCACTCCAGTGCCTGCAGGTAATGCGCCACGGCGATGAGGTTCACCTCCGGGCTCAGCTTCATCGCCTTGTGGCCCCAGTAGCCGTTGGCGAAGATGCCGAGCTGGCCGCTCGCCACCAGGGCGCGGATCTTGTCCTGCACCTTGGAGAGCTCGTCGGCACTGTTGAGGGACCAGGTCGATACCCCCTTGAGCAAGTCGGCCGCTTTTTGCGGATTGGCCTCAAGGGCCGCGGTGATGTCCACCCAGTCCAGCGCGGAGAGCTGGTAGAAGTGGACGATGTGATCGTGGATGTTGTGGGCCGCAATGATCAGGTTGCGGATGTGCTGGGCGTTGACCGGCACCTTGGCGCCGATGGCGTTCTCCACCGCCCGCACCGAGGCGATGGCGTGAATGGAGGTGCACACCCCGCAGATGCGCTGCACTATCATCCAGGCATCGCGCGGGTCGTTGCCCTTGACGATCTCCTCCATCCCGCGCCACATGGTGCCGGACGACCAGGCCTTGGTGACGACACCGCCTTCGATTTCACAGTCGATACGCAGGTGACCCTCGATGCGGGTGATGGGGTCTATGGTGATACGTTGGCTCATACGTTGGCTTTCCCTCGGGCCTGATAATCTTGGTGAACACGTTCAAGTGATGGCAGTACCGGCAGCAGCCGGATCAGCAGCAAATAGGCACACACCTCGATGGCGACGAAGCCCAGGGAGATCAGCACTTCCGCCGCGGAGGGGAAGTAGTGGTAGCCATTGCCGGGGTTGAAGGCGAGCAGGGAGTAGTCCAGTCGCCAGAGGGCGGCGCCCAGCAGCATGCTGAGGGCCCCCAGGAACAACATGCGCGAATCGCGGCGGCTCTTGTCCCAGTGGAATACCAGCAGCGGGAAGATCATCAGCGCGATCTCGCACCAGAACATCAAGGCGTAGCGATTCCACTGGGAGAGGTACTCCGACTTGTCGTTGATGACGATCTCGGCAAAGCGCAGCGCCACAAACAGGATCAGGAAGATGTCGATCACCTGGGTCAGCTTGTAGAACAGCGACTTCTCGTTGGGGCCCCGCCCCGCCAGCCCCGCCTGCACCAGGGAGCCCTCAAACACGACGATGGAGAAGCCCATGATGAAGGCGGTCAGAAGCGAGAAGACCGGCAGCAGTTCATAGCTTTGCCAGAGCGGATGGATCTTTTGCCCCGCCACTATCATCAGGGACCCCATGGAGGATTGGTGCATGGTGGGCAGCAGGGCCCCCAGCGCCAGGATGAAGAACATGATCTTGTTGAGCCGCGCCATGGAGGCCTTCCAGCCGAACTTCTCCAAGAGCACGGGGGCAAACTCCAGCGCCATCACCCCGATGTAGATGGTCATGCAGACCGCCGTCTCGAACAGCACCGAGGAGGTGTTGAAGAAACCCGGAATGTAGAAGTAGGGCAGGTTCCAGTAACGGCCGACGTCGATGGTGATGGAGAGGCCGCCCAGCGAATAGCCGAACAGGCTCGCCAGCAGGGCCGGCCTTACCAGGGGGTGATACTCGCCCCGGTTGAAGACGTAGACCGCCCAGGCCAGCGCCCAGCCGCCGCAGGCGAAACCTGTGCCGATCAAAAGGTCAAAGGAGATCCAGAGCCCCCAGGGATAACCCCCGTTCAGATCGGTGACCGAACCCAGCCCGAAGATGAGGCGTTTGAGGATCAGCATGCCGCACAGGATGACGAACGGCGCCAGCACCATGACCGGCCAGCTGACCAATCTGCCCCCCAGCGGATGTGCCTTGTGATTACTCATGATCCTTGCCTCCCGATTGCTTGTCATGGCCCGCGTGCGAGTCATGATCGTCGCCATCCTGATGGTCCTTGGTGTTGCGGCGAATGAGCACCGAGAGCCCGGTCAGCACCACCAGCGGCAGCACCATCCCCTTGTAGAGGGTGTGCTGGATGTGCTCGGAGCGCGCCCCGGAGGAGAGCTCCGGCAAGTCAGGCATGTCGAGCTTGGTATAGGGCACCCCGGCCAGCACCAGCACCTGGGTGCCGCCCCCCTCCTTCTCGCCATAAACGTAAGGCTGGTAGTTGGGCACCTCGTGCAGATAGGGGTCGTTGGCCTGGAAAGTCTGGCGCGGGTAGGCATATTCGCTGCCCGGGGTGGCCAGCAGCCGGCGCTTGGCCTCGGCCATCAGCGCCTCGCGGGTGCCGAAGATGACGGCGCCGGTGGGGCACACCTCGACGCAGCCGGGCAGCTTGCCCTGATCGATGCGCTCAAGCCCCTTCTGGTTACAGAGCTCGCACTTGTGAATGGCCCCGAACGGGTTGTCGTAGTCATATTTGGGCACGTCGAACGGGCAGCCCACCATGCAGTAGCGGCAGCCGGTGCAGACGTCCGGGTTGTAGTGGACGATGCCGGTCCTGGGATCCTTGGTCAGCGCCTGCACCGGGCAGACAGAGACGCAGTTGGGATCGACACAGTGCATGCACTGCTTCTTGATGTAGGCATAGCCATCCACCAGCTGATCCTTGTGCTCACCCGTGCCGCTCTTCCACACCTGAATGATGTTGTTGGTGTAGGGGCTCAGCTTGTCGTTGTTGGACCAGGTCGCTTCCCCGACAGGATTGACCGGGTTGCCGTTGAGGCGCTGACACTCCGCCACGCAGGCCTGACAGCCGATGCAGAGGGTGGAGTCGTAGAGCATGCCGAGCGCGCCGGGAATGGGCGGCTTGTTCTGTGCCGCCAGGGCAGTGCCGGAGACGGTGGTGCCCGCCGCCAGCGCACCGACGGAGGCAAATTTGAGGAAATTGCGTCTGTTCACGGTCACTCCTCCCGTGAGGTGTGCTGCCCGGCTTCATGGCGCTTCTGCTGGCGACCGAGCTCGCGCACCGTCATCAGACTCACCCCGACCAGCACCCCGAGCGCCCCACCGATAAGGCCGGTGGCAGTGGGCGACATGTGCCCTCCCTCCTGGATGGCCACGTCGGGCTTGTTCACCCGCGGGGTGGGATTCTCCACCTTGGCGAGCTGGAAGATCCCCTTGCTGAACCCCACCCCCTGCTCGTTGCAGCCGTAGCAGGGATGGCCTATGCCCACCGGCCAGATGCCGCCGCCCACGTCGCAGAACTCCAGGGTCGAGCAGTTGCCGTAGGTCTCCGGCCCCTTGCAGCCCAGGTGATAGAGACACCAGCCCTGACGGTGGCCCTCGTCACCAAACTCCTTGGCAAATCGGCCGGCATCGAAGTGCGGGCGGCGCTCGCAGTTTTCGTGAATGAGCCGCTCATAGGCAAACAGCGGCCGCTTCTTGGCATCGAGCGCCGGCAGTTTGCCGTAGGTGATGTAGTAGGCGACCGTGGTGAGGAAGTTGTGGGGGTTGGGCGGGCAGCCCGGGATATTGATAATCGGCGTGCCGAGGTTGCCGAGGGCCTCCTCCAGGCTGACGGCGCCGGTGGGGTTGCCGCCGCTGGCGGGCACCCCGCCCCAGGCGGCGCAGGAGCCGATGGCGATGACGGCAGCCGCATCGGCAGCCGCGCGGCGAATATGGTCGACGATGGGCTCACCGGCCACCATGCAGTAAATGCCGCCATCTTTAAGCGGGATGGAGCCATCCACCACCAGCACATACTTGCCCTTGTAGCGTTCCATGGCGTTGTGCTTGTTCTCTTCGGCCTGATGACCGAAGGCTGCCGAGAGCACCTCGTGGTACTCCAGCGAAATGGTATTGAGGATCAGGTTCTCTATGGTGGGGTGGGTGGCGCGCAGCAGCGACTCGGTGCAACCGGTACACTCCTGCGCCCCTATCCAGATCACCGGAGGCCGCTCGGGGCTGGTGAGCGCGGTGGCCATCTTGGCCACGGCGTGTTGGCTTAATCCAAGGGTTGCGGCCATCCCGGCGCACAATTTCATGAAGTCACGGCGATTAATTCCATGAGCCGATAAAAAAGTATCCTCGACCATTCTTTTTATTCCCGTAGTGAGCACTTGTTTGATAAATGCTTAATAGCGGAAATGCTAAGTACTCCCCCCCGGCATTGTGTTGATCTCCATCAAGTGACGGGACATTACTCAAATAGAAACTCATCACAATTAATTTAAAAACTTCATATACAGCATAGACTTACAAAACCCTTGCGAAGAGATTAAAATACCCACTAGGGGGTATTTTTATGCTTAACTGAATTAACTCCATTTAAATTACTCGTTAATTCGTGATGTTAAATAATCAGAATGAAAGCGTTGTCACACTATTTGACAGGGTCTTTATGTTACCAGCCATGGATTATTTTTCTGCGCCAAAAGAGGCCAGCAATATATACCTTTTAGATTTGTATCATTATATGTAACCAACCAGAATGAACGCGCGAACGATATTTATTATCAGCTTTTAAAAAGAATTCCCCCTGCTGTTCAAGGCCTATCCTCGCCGCTTGATTAATTAACAGCCCCCCATCATGCCTCCCCGGCCGCGTGCGCCACCAAGCCGGCCACATGCCTTCTTGGTGGCGTACACCACTCGCCGGCTCGACGAGATGCCCTCTTCATCCGGCAGTGCCACCTTCCCCTCATGGATCTGGCGGCCTGCTTTTTGCCTCTGCCACGCGCTTGCCTCTCCCACCTTGGCCAGAGTCGGCAACCCCGCCTGCGCGTAGCCGGTGCAAAAAACCACCTGCAATGAGCGAAAAAGGCGCGATCCCCCTCCCGTTTGGAGGGGCAAAACCAGTGATAAATATTGCCCGATAGGGAGCCAGAGAAAGCGTCGGCAGGCGAATTTATACAGAGGAATATCCCGTATTTTGCCCATTTTCACATTCCCATTCGCCACATAATTTACCAACCAAAAAACAACTGATAACATCTTTTTACAATTTTAAGCATATAAAACAACATGATTCGGTGCTCCCCCGTTTGCTCGTCGCAGCCACCGGGATCACAGGATCAGGATTGAGACCAGCAGCCAACTTCTCATCGAGCAGACACCCGACCCCATGATGAACACAGTTACGGCCAGCATCGATCTGGATGCACTCCAGCACAATTTCGCCGTGGCACGCCGCCACGCCCCCCACAGCAAGATCATCGCGGTACTCAAGGCCAATGCCTATGGTCACGGGCTGCTGCCGGTGGCCCATGCCCTCGCCCAGGCCGATGCCTATGCCGTGGCCAGGGTCGAGGAGGCACTGGTGCTGCGTGCCAACGCCATCACCAAGCCCATTCTGGTGCTGGGGGGCTTCTTCAGTGCCGAGGCGCTGCCGCTGCTGGCCAAACACGATCTGCAGACCACCCTGCATACCTGGGAGCAGTTGGCGCTGCTCGAGCAGACCGCTCTGCCCGCCCCCATCAAGGTGTGGCTCAAGCTCGATACCGGGATGAACCGGCTCGGCCTGCGCGCCGAGGAGCTGCCCGCCTTTATCGAGCGGCTGAGTCATTGCCACAACGTGGTGCAACCGTTCCAGCTGATGACCCACTTCAGCCAGTCCGATGAGCAGGATACCCAGGCCACTCTGCTGCAGATCGAGGAGTTCAACCGCCTCTCTGCCCATCTGCCGGGCGAGCGGGCCATGGCCAACTCCGCCGGCATCCTCGCCTGGCCGGCCTCGCGCGGTGACTGGATCCGCCCTGGCCTCATGCTCTACGGCGCCTCCCCCTTTACCGGCCAGCTCGCCGCCGACCACGACCTGCGTCCGGTCATGACCCTCAAGAGCCAGCTCATCGCCACCCGGGCCTGCCAGCAGGGCGAGGCGGTCGGTTATGGGGGTCACTGGGTGGCGAGTCGGGACACCACCCTCGGCGTGGTGGCCGCGGGATATGGCGATGGCTACCCGCGCATGGCCCCGGAAGGGACCCCCATGCTGATCAATGGCCGTCGGGTGCCCATCGTGGGTCGGGTCTCCATGGACATGATCACCGTCGATCTGGGCCCGGCGGCCAGCGACAAGGTGGGGGATGCGGTCACCCTGTGGGGAGAAGGGCTGCCGGTGGAGCAGGTGGCCGAGAAGATAGGCACCATCCCCTACGAGCTGCTCACCCGCCTGACCAGCCGGGTGCATCTCGCGCATTGCGACAGCCGCGAACAGATGCCGATGTTGAAGCTGGCCTGAACAATCAGGCTGAGGGCGGCCGCAGCGAGGTGACAAACAAAAGGCCCCGTCGCAAGACGGGGCCTTTTGCCAATGGATTGCGAGCACGGATATTGCCGCCGCGCCCAAAACAAAAAAACCGACCATCAGGTCGGTTGTTCAATCTATACGCTGGGTCGGGATTGACTCGCGCCATCCCTGGCGCTCGCCCTGCGGGCGGCCTCTGGCCGTCCAGGCGGGCTGTCCTGCCCGCCTATCGAACTAGGGCCCGAACCGAGCCGCCCGTCATCGGATAAAACAAAAGGGCCTGTCTTGCGACAGGCCCTTTTGTTTTATTTGGCGGTGAGGGAGGGATGATTCGCCACTGCGTGGCTCACCCCTTCGGGGCGGCCTGCGGCCGTTCATCGCAGCAAGCTGCTCTGCTCAAACCCGGCGAGGGTTCTCACCCTCCCTCTTCGAGATGAGCTGATAATTCTTCCCCCAAAGCAAAAAACCGACCATCAGGTCGGTTTTAACATCTGAGGATGGGTCGGGATTGACTCGCACCGTCCCTGGCGCTCGCCCTGCGGGCGGCCTCTGGCCGTCCATGCGGGCTGTCCTGCCCGCCTGTCGAACCAGGGCCCGAACCAAGCCGCCCGTCACCGGATAAAACAAAAGGGCCTGTCTTTCGACAGGCCCTTTTGTTTTATTTGGCGGTGAGGGAGGGATTCGAACCCTCGATACGTTGCCGTATACACACTTTCCAGGCGTGCTCCTTCAGCCACTCGGACACCTCACCAAATTTTTACTTCTTGAAGTGGCTTTCGGAGCACGCTACGCGTGCATCTTGCCGACTTCGTCGGTGGGCAGCCTCTCGGTCACCTCACCAAATTTTGGTCTGTTGTTTAACGTGCTCAGCCAGCACGATGTTCGCTGCGCCGTTGCGCTGGAACGGGGCGTAATGTACGGGATACGACGGCATGCGGTCAATGCAATTTTTCACTTTTTGCGTTCGTTTGCTCATTATCCGAACCAAGTGACTAAAAACATGCCGTTTCGTATCCCTTTCAATCAATTTCTAGCCGCTTCGTGCAAATGCTCGCCTTTGAGCGCCTCTTCCAGCGAGCCGTAAAACTCCAGCTGACCGGGCACCGGACGCACCTTGGCGCGCGCCAGGGTCTTGAGCGGCTGGAACTGCAACTCGGCGACCCGCAGTTGCACTCCCGCCTTGGCCATCTGCTTTTCAAACTGCAGGAAGGCGGAGAGGCCGCCGGCGTCCAGGATGGAGACCGCCTCCATCTGCAGCACCAGCAGCTTGTGTCCCTTGACCTGGGCCACCAGCTCGCCGAACACCCGCTCGGCGGCCGCGAAGAACAGCGGGCCGTTGACCTTGTAGAGCAGCGCCTGCTCAGGCACTTCCTGGGCGTAGCGCTTGTGATCCGCCAGGTTGTGCAGCTTGGTCATCTTGGCAATCTCGCGCATGAACAGCAGGGAGGCGAGGATCACCCCGAAAGTGATGGCGATGACCATGTCGAAGATCACGGTCAGCGACAGGCAGACCAGCAGCACCAGCACGTCGGATCTGGGGGCGCGGCGAATGAGCTCCACCACCTTGTGCGCCTCGCTCATGTTCCAGGCGACGATGAGCAGCAGGGCCGCCATGGCCGAGAGCGGCAGCCAGGAGAGCCAGGGCGCCAGCACCAAGATAGCCGCCAACACCACCAGCGCATGCACGATGCCGGAGATGGGAGAGGTAGCCCCGGCCCGCACGTTGGCGGCGGAACGGGCAATGGCAGCGGTGGCGGTGATGCCGCCAAAGAAGGGGGCGACTATGTTGCCAAGCCCCTGCCCCACCAGCTCGGCGTTGGAGCTGTGCTTGCGACCTGTCATGCCATCCAGCACCACGGCGCAGAGCAGGGATTCGATGGCCCCCAGCATCGCCATGGAAAAGGCGGCGGGCAACAGGCGCTCGATGGCGGCCAGGTTCCACTCCACCGGCGAACCATCCGGCCCCGGCAGGGCCCAGGGCATCACCAAGGTCGGCGCAATGGGCGGGATCCCCATGCCCTGGCTGCCGTCGGCCAGGGTATAGCTGAACTTGCTGCCGATGGTGGCCACGTCCACCCCGAACTGATGCAGGCCAAAGCCAAGGCCCACCCCAACCAGCACGGCGGGCAGGTGACCTGGCACCGGCAGACGCAGGCGCGGCCAGAGCAGCAGCACCGCCAGGGTCGCAACCCCCACCAGCGTATCCCCCCACTGCCAGCTGGGCAGGGCATGAGCCAGTGCCTCCACCTTGCCAATATAGGTTTCCGGCATCTCGGGCACCTGCAGACCGAAGAAGTCCTTGATCTGCAAGGTGGCGATCACGATGGCGATACCGCCGGTAAAGCCCAGGGTCACCGAAGGCGGAATGTACTCGATGAGGCGCCCGAGCCGGGCCACCCCCATGGCCACCAGGAAAAAGCCCGAGATCAGGGTCGCCATCAACAGGCCACCCACACCGAACTGCTGGGCCACCGGATAGAGGATCACCACGAAGGCGGCGGTCGGCCCCGAGATGGAGAAGCGGGAGCCACCGGTCACGGCGATGACGATACCGGCGATGATGGCGGTATAGAGACCGTGCTGGGGCGGCACACCACTGGCAATGGCCAGCGCCATGGCCAGCGGAATGGCGATGATGCCGACCGTGATGCCGGCGATCAGGTCGCGGCCGAAGCGGGGAACGCTGTAGGGTTCGTCAATACAGGATTGGCGTAAAGCAATGGCCAGCTTCACGCTTTGCAAAGGTGCTTGGTTGTGCATGTATTCGTAATACCAGAAGAGGGAGATAAAGGCCGGATTGAACCGGCGCCCGATCATCATCAAGGGCCGGCAGAGCTGTCGACACGGCGATGGTATCCTGGCCAACCATACCCCAGCCGATGAAATATTTCGATGGGCGGGATCAATGAATGGCCGTTACCACGCAATATTGCCGGTGATAGTCAGCATATCGACCACTTTTCTCACCATTACGCAGCACTCTCACTTCGCCTGCTAACCAATTTTTCCCTTCCTTATCCTTGTCGCGCCCTCCCCCTCTTTATATCTGCCCGTTGGATACGGTGCCGGCGCTCGCCCCTCCCTCATCTTGTCCCGGCAGCCAATGCACTTCGTCTACCCCCTCCTTACACGGCTGCGCCCCCTTGGCGAGCCTGCGAGGCTCACTCCAAGCTGCTGATTGTGCTGAAAATAGTCCGCAGCGGCCAAGTTTTGGGCAAACGGTCCAAAATCCCCTTTTTGCAGCGGATCGCGGGTTGACACCCGGCGGACGGGCCATTAATATCCGCACCGTCTCGACGAGACAGGCAATTCCTCCTTAGTTCAGTCGGTAGAACGGCGGACTGTTAATCCGTATGTCACTGGTTCAAGTCCAGTAGGAGGAGCCAATTCCCTCGTAGTTCAGTCGGTAGAACGGCGGACTGTTAATCCGTATGTCACAGGTTCAAGTCCTGTCGAGGGAGCCACATTCGAAAGCCCAGTTTTCGAGCTGGGCTTTTTCATATCCATCTCTCCATTGTTTCAAGCTGAGCCAGCTCCCCCTCACCGCTTGCTCTGCCACATTCCCCTCGCAGTGAACGATCCACTCTCCCTGTTTTCTCTCAACTCAAATTCGACTAACGATTACTCCGGTCCCTATCCGGTCAGCTCAGCTGGCGAATGGGTCACGATCTAGCCCAAACCAGAAGCCATCCCCTCCCCTGACGTAAATCCCCCCAGAAAAACCCTCCGGTCACAGCTTCCGGTCTTTCTGCTGAGAGACCATGGGGATGGTCAGACCGGAGCAAGTGGCTCTAGCGTGGAGATAACGCAAATTGAAAGATGGAGACGCTCAGGAAGGGCAAGGGAGGAGGAATGGTTAGTGGGCAAGACCGGAGCAGCTCTGGGGCATATCCGGTCGCTTGGGCTGTAGCTAAGTTTGCCAGGAGTTGTGTAAAGTCGCGTCGATGCCGACGAGGTGACGGGGCGTCACGACGACAAGATCGTCGGCATTTTCCGTTTGTTTGGAAAAAATCAGCCTACAAATCCCTAAGTAAAATCGCGTTGGATATCGTCCTTACTATCTGAATTTGCGAAGAAATCGCTATCAACAAAGTGGTATGCTTCCAACCATGTGCTCTGACCAAGCGTTCCAGCCCCCCCCCTCATAGCTTTGGCAAAGCAACGGTCGAGCTAGGCTTTAAGCAATTAGGAAACACGATCAATGATTTCTCATGGCATCTCAATTCCATGGATGTTTAGTACTGAGTGGATCAGACTAGATTTTCAAAACCCCTTTGACACGCATGTAAAGCAAACCCTGGATGTAGACCGCAGCACCGGCGAATTGCGCGTTTTCAATGTAGATCCGCACTGGGACATCGAGGGAACAAGAGCCGAGCTCACCCTGTCATACTTTGAAGCCAACAACCCCTCTTTTGCTGGTAAGGAATATCTAGAATTCTGGGGGGAGTCTTTGATCGAAATAGACCTTAAAAAGCCATGCGGTAGAGCCACATGGAAAGGCGAACACTCAAAAAGGTGGGACGGCTCCGTTGAATGGACCCGCATTGACCAAGCGCTAAGAGAAGTGAAGAAGCGTGAAACCGTAAGCCGGATCAAACGTGAGCAACAACGACTTCGTAATGCATTGTTAGCTTTAGACAAAAAGTGCGCTATCACTGGTGAGGAACTGCCGGAAGTTATCGATGCAGCACACATAATTTCCGCAGCTGATGGGGGCAAAGAGGTATTGGAGAATGCAATCCTCCTCCGGGCAGACCTACATCGGCTGCTTGACAGCAAGCAGTTCCACATCACAGCCAAAGGAACTATTGTCCCCAATCCGTCACTGCCATCTGGCTACTTGAAACTTCTAGCAAACAAACAACTCCCCACGGAAGTTCACCTTCGGGTTAGGAACGCTCTTCTCCAGGTACCCTAGAAAGACAATCCCCCGAAAAACTGGGGGATCACGAGTAGAGCACTCCCGTATCTTGAACGCAGAGACTATTGTCGTTAGAACTTGGAAAAATAGTGTCGGTGCTGGTGGCTTGGAATCTGAAATAATTATGTGTAACAGCCTACTCTGACCATCACCAGCATCTGTCACAGATAACACAACTCTTGCCAAAAGCTCGAAAAATCTCGTCGATGCCGACGAGGTGACGGTCGTCACGCCGACGCAACCGCCAGCAACTTTTGAAACATTGTTGAAAGCGTCGAAATGTCAACGATTTTGTGTCGATTTATTGCTTATGATTGCATAAATGGATTCAGGTCAGAGGATCTCAATTGGGTCAGAATCCTATCATTTGAATTGAATTATCTGTAAGATTACAGCATCTTGAGTGTATTATCACTCTATGTGAAGACAGTGTTTCCGTTCAGTTACTAGGTTGCCTCTATCTATGGAAAATTTAGAAGTTCTTGAATATTCGTTACATAAGGTTGATGTCAAATCTGCTGGACCAGTGCCTATGGCGTTGGATGGTACTGCGGAAGGATTAAAAACGTATACTGAACTTGTTTTGAAAGACCTGTTAGAAAGCCCTCGTAGCCGTTTCTTTAAATTTAAAGACATGGATGAACTGGTTGCATCATCACTTGTGACCTTATCAAAAGGGGCAGACTGGAAAGCCAAATCGAATCAAATTGCACGTAAATTGTATGATGTTGAAATTACAGTGCAGGATAAAATCAAGCAAATGACCAACGTTAAAGCTGGTGGATTATTACAGCTTAAAGTTAAACACGATGGATGCCTGAAGTTTGTTCTTATCAAAATTGATAATAGTGATTACCTTGATGAAGTTAATCTTTCTTTGAAATCTGGCTTACCTACATCTAAAGACAGATTACAGAAAGCGGCGGTAATTACATTTAATTCTGAATCTACCGTAGATGAAGTTATTGTATCAGACAGTAAAGCAACAATTACGGAATACTGGTATCTATCATTTCTAGTTGCAGAGCAGTTACAGGACTCTGAAACAAATACTAAAAATGCTTTTGCTGCTATCGATAACTTGCTCTCCAAAGAAGTAAAGAATGTATCTCCGGTAGACTATTGGTTCTTAAGAAATGATATAATCAATCATTTCAGAAATGAAAGCTCATTGGCCTATGACGATCTTGTTAATAAAGTAAAATCTCACAAACCTGAAACAGAAGAATTTAAGGCTAAGTTTGGTTCGTTTGTAGAAAAATTTGAAGCACTACCAACAACATCACCTCGACCTTTTGATACACAGTTTGACTTAGAGCCAAGTGTTATTAGGGCTAGAATTGTTAGAAAGGTTATGCTAGACAGTAACTTTGAATTACGAATAAATGGTGAAGTAAAAGATTTAAAATCACGAATTTCTGCAAGCAAAGATGAAAAAGGTAAATTCATTAAGATTTACACTGATAAGGGATATGAGGAATTTAAAACCTCTGAGGAAAAATAATGTCGATCGTCAAACGGATACTAGAGTTATTTGGTGAGATAAATAAGATTAGTGTCGTAGAAAACTTTTGTTTATACGAGGCTAAATATACATTTAATTCATCATCACCTCTAGATAAGCTGAATGATGATTTAGAGGTTATTCTTAAGAGACTAGATGCTCTTGGTGTGAATTTAACGATAACAGTTAATACTGCTGAACCCGTCAGAATATTATCGGAGAATACCGAAAACTTATCTCATAAAACAGATTCAATTATTGAGCATCTATCCTATTTACATGATGAAGATATAGGTGTTGAGTTAAGAGTTGATAAAGACCTGTCAAAACATTTTGATATATTTGACTTTGAAATATTTGTCCGCCACATAAGCACATTAACTTTACAAGAAAGTTTAGAGGCGTGGTGTAAATTTGATTTATCATCCCCTTTAAATATTAATGTTTGGGAGGATATAGATTACTTCTCTACAGAGTCAATCAGATTTATACCTGTCTATCCGTCATTACCAGAAAATAATGACGCTTTTTTATCAAAAATATATGTACATGACCGAGCTACACGAATAGAAAAACGAGATAAGTGTGGGCATTTTGCTAATGCAGCACAATTTTGTTTCATACCTGATGACTTCAAGGTTTGCATTGATAGTAATGCAGAACTAGGGCATTACTTTAATGGTTTATTTAATGCACTCTTGATTGTTTATTTGTCAGACTTTTCATCCATTTCTGATAATACTTTGAAGTATCGTCTTAAAGGTTATAAATTACTGTCTGAGACAGTAAGTCTGGACCAATTGATTGCGCATAACTCCAAGGAGTTAAGCAGTATTTATGAATGGACCTTTCTAGAGGGAAACTATACCGATAAAATCGGTTTAGCTCGAAATGTCTTATCTATTCATTTAGAGAATGAAACTCTACTCTCAATTGAAAGTGGAGCGGCTAATTCTGTACAGTCCGGCTATGACCTATACCTTAAAGATAATGTTAAACAATACATCGAAATTAAGAATAAGATTTCAGAATTCATACAAAATCAGTCAGATAAAGCATTGGAAATGACTAAAAACATGTTTTCAATGTTTAAGACTGGCCTATGGACATTCACAACATTCTTCATAACTGTCTTTTTATTAAGAGTTGTGAATAAAGGAACTATAGAAGGTGCATTTAGTTTCGAGGTGTTTGTTGTCAGTATGCTTTTAATAGCAATATCTTTCATCTATTTATTGATTTCTATATTCGAGATTAATTCAGATAGGAATAGATTACTTGGGAAATATGCTGATATAAGGAATCGATACAAGGATCTATTAAATAAAAATGACCTAGATAAGATTTTTGACGTAGACAACGTCAGCAAGAAAGAAAAACGCTATATTAACAAAAAAAGAAATTGTTATATTCTCGTGTGGTTGTTGACTAACACAATAATTGCCGGTGCTGTATGCATTATTTATTTCTCTTCAGCTAGCCCCTCACTTTATAAAAAATCGGAAGTTACTGAGTATATAGAACCAACCAAGATCAAAGTTGAAAAAATCAATGCAATCACAATTCAAGAGTCTCTGGCTCATAATGAGTAAATTCTGGGGCAATCGCATCGTAGTGTTATGCTTGACTTGAGAAGTTATAGTCAAGGGATACGCCATGACCATTGCTCGTTCACTAGCTCAAAGTTTTGGAATATCTCGTCGATGCCGACGAGGCGTCGGACCGTCCCTCCGACGCTACCGTCGGCAACTTTCACGAAAAATTTCCACTAAAGCCCCCTACTATCCCCCAGCAGTTCAACCTACAAATGCTGTCAGAAATGGCTCCTTTGGGTATCCCATGTTTTGAATGAAACCCAAACTATGGCAGACTGCCTGTTCACAAAAACCTTTGCATTTAAAAGGAGTTGTTTGCATGGCGACCAAGAGTATTGGCGAACTGACCCAAGATGAATTCTTGAGAATACTAGGCCCCGACCAAGGCAGTTCTAGGGATGGTAGCCGTGTTGCTGTGAGCCGATCGACCAGAAATAGCTGCGTAAACGTAGTCGATGGAAAGTTACAGGTAAATGGAAGTGACGAGTTCCGCCGCACAGTTGAGGCAGCAGATTAAATAAAGAATGCCTCCGCAAATGGATATGATGGTTCTGACCACAACCATCGCCAAGACACGAAAATAAATGTAAATCGGAATATTCAAACAAAGAACTTAACTAAAAAAATGGAGGATGATTTTTATATTTTGCGCGCTCCACAATTTTATTAAGTGGTTCAAAATCATAGTCTTTGAATTTAATGGTTACATACCGTAGGCGTGCATACTCTAAGTGCTTTGTTAATGTCCTTCCACTTTTAGCCAATATCGTGTTGACCGTCAGTACATGTCTGTATTCTACAGGTTTATCCATTCCTGCTTTGATAGCTCCCTGTAGGGCTAATGCTAAAGGTGTCATTCCTTTGCTAGCACTATCCCAAAGCATCATTAATAGCCTTGCTGCATCAACGAAAAGTTGTTTACTTTCATTAATCTTTATCGTCTTTACAGGTACCTCTGTACCTGTACCTGTACCTGTACCTGTACCTGTACCAAAATTTTCAGACCGAAGTGGGTTAAATATTGAAACTGGCCCAATCTCAAGCAATGATAGAAAATCTTCTGCCGCTTTATACCCACATAAAAAAGAACCTACTGCGCCACTTTCCTTATGTGTAAATTGAAAACAATAGTAACGCTCTTTAAGCACATAACCTGAGTAACTATATTTTTCCTGCCCAGGGAGGAGTTTAAAATGTGCGATAGGTACAATGTCATACTCAGTGAGTAATTCACGCCGGATCTCGGAACCTCTACGACGAAAACGCTCCGGCAAGCAATCCTTTTCAGTATTTATTATGCTGCACATAGTACCTTCCAACCCAAGAAATAATAATATCTAGCAAACGAAACCGCACATAACACTTACCCAAATCAAAATAGACTACCTTGTATTACTTCAGGACGTAATAGCTCAGTGGACACCCCCTCTGTACCACCAATCAAAAATGGACTTCTAGGATCATGTTTTGCCTTATTCTTTAAAACAGATGATTGACTATATGTGGCATAACAATATGAACATCCATGCAAGCAAGTATTATAAACACCTATATCAACACTTTTAATACAACCACACTCGGCTCGCTGACCACTGTCTTTTCTTTCACTTAACGAAATCCCAAACAATTTCATTAGAAGAGCATCATCAATACATTTCCCATGTGAGACCCCAACCTGTGAAAGATCTAGACCTTCAGCACATGATTCGATCTCCATGCCATGGGCAGATGCTACCTCAGACATATAAGATGACAGGTCTAATACTGATTGTTGCTCATGCAAAATATCTTTATATTCCAGCTCAGATATAACATCCAAATTTTTTTCTGTTTTTTTGTAAAGATCCGCAAAGCTAATAACAACCCGACTAGTTTTCCCCTCGAGCATAGAGGCTATTTTCTTAAACAGTCGTTTATGTTCATCTAAATCTACAATATTTGACAACAGTATGGGATCATAACGCCAAATAACGCGGTCATTACCAATCCGATCGCTTAGCTCAGAAAATGTTGCTATTGCCCTGTGCGGTCTTGGTACAGAATACTCTAATAGCTTAGGATAACCCGTAATTGTATATTGGAAATAATATCTATACCCTAACGAATCTAGCTCATCCAAATGCGTCATAAGCATTTGGGGATTCCTTGTCCAAAACACGATCGCATCTACTTCCGATGGAAGTAGTGATATCCTAGAAATCTGATGGGCATTAAATGGATTTCTTACAAGTAGAAAACCCGCCCTGATTCTATTCATAAACCATGGAGTATAGAATGCTGGAATATCAGTTCTTCTGCTTGCGCTAAGTATCATGGGCAGCCTATAGCATAAGAAACCATAGATGAACGATTCAACTTTACTTCACACGAATCTCTAATTTCATCTGGATAAGAGAAACGAGCCCAACCAGAAGTTGCAAACGAACCCGTCTTTTGAGCATTCAGTAATTTAAACATCAAATCCACCCGATTTATAACAGCTTCTTGATTACGATCATTGACAAGAATAATTGTTTTTTCATTAGACCACCTTTTAATGTTGCTAGATAAGTCAATAGCCTCAACATCTGTAAGCTCAGAAACTATGTAAGATAGTAAAATAACATCCTGAATGTCAATATTTATATCTATAGATGTTGCATTCTCATACAAGCACTCATAGTATTCGCTAACATGATTAAGCTTGGCATTATGCTCTGTATTGATCACCCTTTGGAACAAGTTGTCCCACTTGTTATTTATATCTATTTTTAGATATTTAATCTTGGCAGTATAAGGTTCTACCTTAAAAATATTTTTAAACATATGGTGTGAACGGTGAACGGAGCGAAACCCCATAATATCAGAACCAGGCCCACCACCGAGCGATAGAACATTCAAAGATTCTTTATTAATCACCTCATGCAGGCCTAGTTTTTCGATACCATAGCGGACCTCTGACATATGTACAGGCAGGTATCGTAAAACATATAGTTTCATTTTTTGCTCACATGAATAATCAATTTCATTTTCATAAAAATATTGCCTAGAGCAACACTGAGGGCAAGATGAAATACCTGTGACTGCATGCTCGCAATGAGAAAACTTATTAAAATCAATCTCGGCGTGTAAGTTTTCAATTAAAGTGTTCATATCTGCGCTCACAAATAAATGATGTTACGATGATACCCGAATGAAGACTTGATTCAAACATATATTATATCCATGTTATCCCCGACTCAGGGCCTTTTCATATCCACTATCCAAAGGACAGAACATGTTTATCCACCAAATTTTGCGCAAGCAAGTCGCCGCGATCAGCATCAAGCCAATGAGAGATGGCAGTATCGATTTCACGGTCAAGGGCAGCACCAAGGGAGCAGTCAAAGGTGCTATCACCGGAGCTGGCGTAGGTGCCCGGGGTGGTATCCCTGGAGCTGTTGCAGGCACCATCATCGGCGGCACTATCGGCTACATCACCGGCCCAGCGGACTGAGGGAGGTTAGCCATGGATGAGTTCATTCAAGAAGGGAAATACGCCTCCCACGAGACGCTAAAGGGTTATGCCCACAGTTGGCAAACGCTGAGCTTGTTGATGCAGGAGGTCATCACAAACGGTATGTATGTTCCTGAGTTCCTGCCAGATGAAAATCAGCCTGTGCTGCTGGTCGTGGTCAAAGAGGCGACCGTGCTCAAGGCCAAGTCCCTGCACAGCGAAGCGCCTGAAGTCTTGATCTCGATAGCATCCCACACTGGTGAATCAGTCAGGGATGACGACAACGGTTACTACGCTGACTACTGGCGGTTAGCTGCAGGAACCATCAAGCTGATCGACTGTGCCGAAGATGCTGTGTTCTGGCTGCCCTTCCCCGCTGTCGAAGCATGGGAACCCTATCGCTTCTCTGGCTACGGCTCACCGTTTGATGCCTTGTCTGCACCACTCCCTGTATTTCAGCATCTGGCCTTCTCGCTCAAGCCAGATCAAACCTCGCCTGATTTGGGCACCACTATCTACCTGAAATCCACTATCTGACTATCTCGAAGGACGCTAAGCATGAACACCAAAACCGATAAGCAAGCAGCCAAACAGCAAGTAAATACGACTGCCACAGCCAAGTTTGATGGCATACAAGTATCACCAGCCAAGGTGGTCTTGGTCAGTGGCGTAGCGACTCTGCTCTCGCCAGGCTCAACTACCACCGTGGGTTATGAGATTGGCCATGAACCCGAACAGGCTGAACTACTGATCCGTCTGACAGGTAGCAGTGGTGGCGGCCTCTGTTCCAAGGAGTGGTTCGGTCTGGCACAAGTAGTGGATCTACTGAAGGAGCAACAGCCAGACAAGGCTTTTACTTCCGGCCTGTTCAAGGTGATCTGGCACTTCAAAGGCAGTAGCAATAACGCTGGGTTCCTGGCTGCCGTACTGCGCCATCTGGAGTTGACCAAAGCGGCACCGGAAGTGCGGTTCGGTCACCTGGTAACGGGTAAACATACCGAGTGGTTTGATGGCCTGAAGGCCCAGCTGCCAGCAGAGACCAACGCAGCCCAGTAACCCGTTCAAGCCTCCTACTCTCCCCAACCCCTTTTACTCAATCTCAACGAGAACCAAGATATGAAACCGACCCTCGTTATCACGGGCTTGCCTGTGAGGATAAGTCACGACCTGAAAACGCTACTGGAGCAGGCCATCAGCTCAGCGTTCGAGGACTTCCCTGATGAGATCCCGGATGGCACAACACCAGCAGCCCTGACCCTCAACTATCGAGATCCTGACTACAGCGCAACAACTGGAGGCTATCACCCTGTCGAGATCCGCCTCGAACGTTGGGATGACGGCTGGCACCTGCGCTATGTCACCGACTTTGCCTATGTGGGCCAAGGCTGGTGTACCGAGTTGGCCAAGGAGTTGGATTTTGATTTCAGCATCGAAGAGTACACCCATTCGATGATGGGAGAGATTTCCCCGACAGAGGTGAATGAATGGTTTGACATCTGGCAGCAGAGCTTTTGCTGTTATGTCCAGATGGACGTATTCACCCGGACGGTGACACCTGACTGACCCAGTTCAGGCAAAAAGCTGAAAAAGTCGCGTCGGTGGTGACGGAGCGTCGGGAACCATTTAGGTCAATTCGTCATCTCGTCGCCACCGACAGCAAATTTCTACGCTTGGCGAATTTCCCCGCCCAGAAGACCGGATATCGACCGGAAGTTGGCCAAGCCCTGTTCCACCTCTGGCCAGAGACCAGCATTAGGCTCAGCCAATCCCCAATCTCACCCCAGCAGCACAAGGAATTGACATCCCTGTGCTGTTTTTTCTTGGGCAGGCTAACCCTACCCCCACTTATCAAATGACAGGAGACAGACGATGGCAAATGCTCCCTCCCGATTTCGCTTCACTCAAAAAGCCATTGAGGCCCTACCACCGAACCCACCCCATGCCAGATCAACAGAAGCCGAATACAGCGACACCCAGCTCCCAGGCTTTAAATGTCTGGTAGGCAAAGGGGAAGGTTCCAAGAAATTCCTGCTTCGTTATCTCTGGCAAGGACGTAAACGGGCTATATCTATAGGCCGCTTCCCCGATGTCGACCTGAACACGGCCAGAGATATCGCCACAGACTATAAACGTCTGCTTTCGCAAGGCATCGACCCCAAACAACAGAAGGAAGATAAGCGGCAGGAACTCACCCTGACCGAGTTGTTTGAACAGCATTACTTCCCCTATGCCATGCACCACAAACGATCATGGCGGGATGATGCTCAACGCTTTCGTGACCACTTAAAACCCGCCTTGGGAGCACGACTACTGTCAGAGATAAAGCTTGAGCAAGGCCAGGCCCTGCAAACCAACTTGCTGAGCAAGGTAAAGCCTGCCACCAACAACCGGATCACCACCTTGCTAAAAGCGATCCTGACTTGGAGTGTTCGAATGGGTTATCTGGATCAACACCCAATGAGGCACCTCAAAAGCCTGACCGAGAACAACCAACGTACCCGCTATCTGGACAAAGGAGAGATCAGACGGCTGTTTATGGCTGCGGATATCGATGAAAACCGTTATGCCGGTCAGTACGTCAAACTGCTGTTGCTGACAGGGCTGCGTAAGGACGAGTTGAGGCTGGCCAAGTGGGAACACCTCGATCAATCCCAGCTGACCCTGTTCATCCCCCACACCAAGAATGGGAAGAGCCGGATCCTTCACCTCAACCATATGGCTATGCAGATCCTCAAGGAGACCCACCCCATTGAAGGAAATCCCTATCTGTTTCCAGGACAGAAACAGGGCCAGCCGCTGAACAACGTCACCAGACCATTTAACCGGATGCTCAAGCGGGCAAGGATTGAGGGGCCAGTCTGTATCCATACCTGCCGCCACTCAGTCGCAGCCTTGATAGTCTCCAGTGGCGGAACCTTGTATGACGTGCAAGCTCAGTTGGGTCATGCCAGCAGCCAGACCAGCCAACGCTATGCACACCTGCACACCAGCAGGCTGAGACACACCAGCACCCAAGTGGCCAACTGTGTGGAACAGGCGTTGATACCTAGCAACACAGCCCACTCAGCCCTACCCCAACTCAGCCAAAACGGAGGAATTTAGGGAAAAATGCCGACGGTCGTGACGAGCTGACGGACAAACTCGACGCCTCGACGCGACCGTCGGCATTTTCAAACGTTTGAATACATGTACAGAACATTTCCCCCAAGCGTTATTTTCAAGATGAAAATCACTATTAGATTTAGTTTATGCTCCAGTTACATATATGTAGTTATATGTTGGAGGCTACCTCAAGTTATACTCTGCGAGTTGAGCCATCATTTCAGTCTGTATCCACTCTTCTGTTACGCCAAACTTTTCCCAAATTTTCAAACTGAGCTTTTCTATTTCATGATCTGCGATTTGAAATGTACGTATAAGTCGTTGAAGTTCATTTATCATTTCAACTCGCCCTCCAAAATCTGAAAAATGGGATGCGTAATCATAGAAAAAATCATGGGCCAACCAATTTCTTTTCCGCAACGCATCCTCAAGATATATTTTCAAGTCATGCGACAATCCAGCTTTTGATTTCACCTCACCCAATAGACGCCCAAATGTTTTATCATTTGTTTTATCGTATATTTCAAGCCATTGCTCTTGAGTTAGTATCGTTTCATCAAGCACTCTATATCCCATAGCAAAATTTACGAGTGATTTTTCGGCACATTGTGCATGGAATGCAGCTAAACCATAAAATGCATAAATTTCTCTTTCGTCTCCCAGTTCAAGTTCAGGTATGGGTTTTAATTCTTCAAAATCAAGTTCATTGATTTCCATTCAATCTCCAGTACAGGCGAGCTCAACAAAGCACCATTTGGCATCAAATAGCATAAAAACCATATCGAAGAACTATAAAAAATGCAATAACAACCTTCCGATAGAGTTAACCAAATCTCGACTATAAATTGCCAGCCATTTATTTGCATCATTGTCAAAATGTGAATCACTAAAACTGTTACGTGAATTGGCTATAGCTCCTGTTAATGTCGAGATACTAGTAACCATTAATTCTGGATAACTACCTAATGCGGACAACTTTGAATCAATGTCAGCACGTACAATTTTCGACAAAGGAAGAAGATCGCTAACATTATAACTATCAGGGACATGCTTATGTACATAAGATTTATAAAGACCTTCTAAACATGTGTAAGACAATGTCATTGCATTATTGTAATTTAATGTATCAATAGCCCTGTCTATTTTAGATAACGTTATGTTGAGCCTTTCTGAATTCCAATTGTCATTAGGTACAATTGCTTTAGGCACTGGACTCCCATCTCCAAACAAATAGGAAGCCAAATCTTGAGACTCTTCTGGGAAGTGCGGCGAAACAATGTCGATAAAAGCTCTAAAAACATCAAACCGGATATGCTCATCTAAGTTCTTTAATATATCCCAATAGAAATCCCTTCTAGTGGTACTCTTTTTCAAGCGATTTCGTTCCTCAATATATATGGAATACCCTGGTAATCCAGGGTCAAACTGCTGCACAACTTTTATGAAAGCTGGGCCACTATGATAAGCAGGAGTCCCAGACTTATCTAAAACGTTAAATAAACGACTATAAGCAGAGATCCATTCCATTCATATTCACCTTAATTACCTTAGCACACTATAGTGCACAAAATAGTATTTGAGCTTCATCAATGATTAACTACGATACAGTAAAGCCTATATTAACATCAATAAAACCAACTAATTTTGCTACATTTAAAAGATGTCGCTATTTTAGATATTTTCCGCATTTTCAGATACCAAAGTCCACACTGCTATACCAACTCTGCTTACCCAAACACTCCCCTGTCGTGAAGATCCAAGTCGACATGCCCTGTCGGGCACCTCCGTGACACTTGGATACCTTTGACTACGATGCTTCCCTGGATGGCAGAACACGACACCTTAGCCCAACGCCTCGGCGTGACCCTGACCAAGCTCAACAATGGGCAGCGGCTGGTGATCACCGAACTAGCCCACGAGTTCAATGTCTCGGCTCGCACTATCCAGCGAGACCTGAATGTCAGACTGGCTTATCTGCCGCTGGAGCGTGAGGGACAGACCTATTGGCTCGACCCCAGCTATCTGGGGAGAACCACCACACCTGCCATTTTGAGACTATGCGAGCAACTCGGGGCCAAAGCATTGTTCCCGGATGATCACGATACCCTGATCAAACACTGGCTCAACCCTGCATCAACACCTGTATTCGTCCTTTCCGGCTTTCAACTCGATGAAGACGACAGCCATCACCAATGGCTAAAGCCACTTGCCAAGGCAATCAGCCAACAGCTCAAAGTCAGGCTGTCATGGGTCGGTGAGCAAGCAGAGCAAAAGATTGCGCCATACCGCTTGGTCAATAAGCGGGGCCGCTGGTACTTGGCAGGGGTAACAGCGGATACGCCATTTATCGAACCCTTGTCGAGTATCGCCAACCTCCAGCAGATAGAAACGCCAGCAACGATCAGCGAACCACTGCAGCAACTACTTCAAAAGCTCATCGAGCAAGAAGCCATCCCCACTCACGAAGTCGTGATCAAGGCAGCTTCGCCTATCGCCCACGAGTTCAAGCTAAGGAACATCCTCCCCGAGCAGGCTCTTATCAGAGAGCTGGAGGACGGCAGCATCTTGCTGGCAAGCCGCGTTTTCGATGGGGCCCAGCTACTCCCTGTGATCAAAACGTACCTGCCACACCTTGAAGTGATCAGCCCTGCGGGGATCCAAGCGTTGGTCAAACGTGACCTCAAGGCCCTGCTCAGCCGGATGTAAACCACATTTTCACACCACTTATTTCAATCCCCGACACCACCTGTCGGGGCTAATCACCACTATCGGTAGTTCAACCAACAAGGAGCAAAAACATGGGATCTCCCACGATAACCAAGCTATCAGACCTCGTTCTACGCAGTCATGACGACTATGAAACAGTCTTCGAACACGTAGCCGCTCACCTGCAAGCAGAGGGGGGCACCATCAAGATTGCTGACCGAGCCAAGGGGGCGCTGGAAGCATCCTGGAAGTACGGTATCAATTCATTCGGGTTGCGCGTGACCGTGCATTTCAGTTCACCAGAAGAAGGGATTGTTGAGCTATCGCTGACAGGCTCCTTCGTTGATGCGATCGACACATGGGGCACAGCTAAGAAGAAGGCCAAGGCGATCGCGGAGGTGCTCCCCTTGCCTATTGATGTAGCCGCGTGGCCTATCCGTGAGCAAGCGTCGGTTCCATCTTCAACTCAACCAGCACCAGCGGGAGGCACAGTTCACCATAGAGGTAAGCGAAAGGTCTTGATGGCCCTGTTGGTCTTCTTTGGTGGTGGAATCGGCCTGCACAAGTTCTATGCCGGTAACTGGGGCTGGGGTCTGATCTATCTGGCCGCTTGCACCACTGGGATCCCGGTTCTGCTTTCTCTGGTCGAGTTCATCAAGGTGCTTTGTCTATCCCAATAAGAATTCGACAAGCGTTACAACTATCAGGCTGTGAGGGCATTTCAATGGGTATGGTAAGGGTAAAGAGGCTCGTTCTGGCTGCCAGTGTTTCACTGCTGATGGCACCAGCGGCTCAAGCCGGATTGCTCAGTAAATGGGACGAACTGACTGTGAAAGGGGGAGAGCTAGAAAGCTGTCCAGGCGTGACCTTGGAGCAACAGGCCGATAGCTTCTTTAAGGATCCCGATTGGTCGGCAGGCACAGCCGCCGATGGTCGAAAGCTGGTCAACGTGAGTGGCACGTTCACATACATGGAACGGCCTGCACGGGGCATGCTTCAGATGTGGGTTCAAGGCGAGGGGTTCAGCGTTGAAACGCTGGAGATAAATGGTCAGCCACAGCCTGAGATCATGATTGATGCCCTGCTGGACAAGATGTGTGAAGCAGCAAAAGAAGAAGCAGCTCCCCAAACAGCTCTACGTGGGAAACAACCCCTCCCCTTCATCGGCAAGCGCAGCTTTAACTTTGCAGGTGGAAGTGGCACAGAGCAATACATCACGATCCAACAGAACGGCAAGACGGTGATCGAAAGCTGTGGGGCATCCCTGATGGACGACAATGGCAACTTCCAAGACCCCAGCTGTTCTGTGGATTGGACAGGTACGTTTGCCACGCCACTCAAGACAAGCTCAGCTATGTATCGTATCGAAAAGGATCGGATCTACCAGATCGAGCCAGATGGCAGCCCAGCAAAAGACTGCTTGGCATCAAGAGAGGATTGCAGCGTCAGTCTGTATGAGTAGTGCTAGGTCGGCGGCATGAAAGCGGGAGCAATCCCGCTTTTTTTTAGCCAACGATAAAAAATCGTGACAGTCGCGTCGTCGGCATCGACGACATTTTCACATCACTGTATAAAAAACAGCCACCTCAAGTACTTTGCCATTTTAGCCCTGCAGAGCAGGTCGCTTGCATGCATGAGCGACTAAAAAAACGCCAACCAATCCAAGATTTCATTTTTTTCCAAAAATATTTCAGTGCATAAATCTATTTAAAAACGCCCGCAGCCAAGGCTTGTCATCATAAGCCCAAAAAACCTATCGCCTCGTTAAACGGCTATAAATCAGTTTAAATGGCATTTCAGAAAAACAAGAAGATGTCAATGACAAAAATCTGAAGATATACGAGTGATTTTATATTCTCAAAACATGAATATAGTCATCATTTTAAGCACAATAGTCCATTTATATGCGCCTTGCCACCTATTGACCTACAAAATTCGCCTGCTATTATTCACCGCACTTGGTCAGCACTGCTGGCCCGGTGGATCGGTAAGTAATAACCGATAGTTGCTGACAGTGTTGCCAGCAACAAGCGGATAAGGCCACCTACCAACTTGAAGCAATGTCAGTAGTTCACACTGCTGACGGTTGCTGTTCAGTACATCGAACAGCTTGCTTCGGCTAATTAGGTGACAAATCTTAGCGATGCTCTTTAACAACTTGACATTGTGCTAGGTCTCTACGCGTTAGAGAGCATCTAAATCAGATCATTTATGAGGTGATTTTTATGTCTCTTATGTTGGAACTGCTCAAGCCCTGTTTGGTCGACTCTGTCGCCCTGATCCAAAGCCAAGCTATAAAGCTCCCGCCCGATGGCGTGAAATTTATGCTCGATATGGATCGTTCACTAAATGTGCTTGTGGTAAGTGACAAATCAGCATTCAGCCGCCGCTTATATGCAATAGATCAACGTCTTGCTCAAGAGTTGGGCGATGTGGTCAAGTTGTACGCGTTTATACCGTTCCGCTCAGAAATTGGAGCTGTAGGTATGATGCAGGTGAATCTACAGTCAAAGGATCGTTATAGTACAACTAAAAGACAAATTCTTGAGGCTGCTACCAGTACCTATTCTGTGACGCGACTTGCTGATAGTTATGCTTTTTCCAAAAGCGAAGATAATCTTGGTATAGCACCGATTGCCGACCGAGAATATAACTCTATCTTGGAGCTTGTATTTTCAGAGTCAATTATTGCCTGCCGAGAACATCCGATTTTTAGGAAACTAGCTACGCCAGTCCTCCCAAACAATGACGAGAATGAGGAAAATGAAGAAAAAAGTAACAAAGGTAGTGATACCGTGAGTCTGCCTCCGGCAAGTGATGTTTTATCCATCGATATTGACCTCGAACACATTAATGATCTCCTCTGAAGAAGAGTTCAATGTAAAATTCAAAGAGAAGCTATTAGAGAATACGATTCTCAGCCGCAATATTACTCCCGCTATAATATCCCGCTATTCACCGTCTGGTGAGCCAAAAATTCCATCTATTAGTTCTAAAATCCCATTAATCTACGCCACAATAAATTACCTCTGTCATCAAAAGGGCGTAGAAATACGCCCTGATATTCATCCCTCTCTTATAAGCAACGCTCAGGGGGGTCTTGCTGAACTTGATGCCCTTTGGCGCATCATGGAATTTCACAGCATGACAAAAAACTCAACTAGCTTGAAGCATGTGTCCAAGGCTTTCGCAGCCAGTACGGGTCGAAGCGTTATATACGGGCCGAGCCTCACCAGCCTTAAGAAGAAATTCTGGCCCTTCATTCTAAATCCGATTTCTGGTTATCTCTATATACTGCTGGACTTCGGGCAACAGGAGCCGGCCATTGCGGCCTGCTTTGCCAGTGACCGAGAACTCCAGACGGCTTACCAGCAGGGGGATCTATACGAGCAAATCGGCAAACATCCCAGGCTCGCGGGCTTGAGCCGAGCCACCCTGAAAAAGCTGATCTTACCGTACTCATACGGGCAATCCGCTGGCGCTTACGCCAAGGAGCATGACATTCCCGTGACTGAAGCACAGCGCAGCTGGAACGCCCTGGGTGACATCTTCAACCTGATCAACCAAGAACTCAACCGCCGTTCCCAACAGGCTTTCCGTGATGGCTTCGTCAGATGCCTCGACTGGGGCGCCCATGTGACTCCCCTCAGTAACCCACGTGCTGTTCGTAACTGGCCCGTTCAGGCTGCTGGTGCCGACATCATGCGCAGATCTGTCATCGGCTTGGCAGAAGCTGGGATAGACCTCCGTTTAACCGTTCACGACTCGTTCTTGATCCGCGTACCGATAGCTGAGCAAGAGCAACAGGTAGCGAAAGCGATAACGGTGCTCAAACAGGCTAGTGCTTCGGTGCTCGGCGGGTTCGAGTTGAACGTGAAAATTGATGGTGTATTCGATGGGCAGGTTTCTGAGGGGATGATGTGATGAGCGAGCAAAAATTCAACGCACTGGTTTTGGCTGCCAGTTTTAAAGATACAGTTAAGTTGGCTAAAGATGCAGCAGACCAAGCGCTGGTCATCTTTCCGATGCGACCTGGGGTGTGTCACCAGCTTCGGTCTGAGCGGGTTCAAAAAGCATTGCGAGGCCACGCGAAGTCGAAGGAGACGAGGCTCAACAAGCACCGGATAGAAGAGGTGCTCGACGAGCTCGACGCTATCGCCTTCGAAGAGGGTGAAGTAATCAGCCCCCACTACCGTGTCGCACCGGTAGTCGGCGGTTATCTATACAACTTAGGGGCTGGTCGCTTCCTCCACGTAACAGCCGTAGGCGGAATATCAGTAGCAAGTGAGGTGCCTGACGGGGTTTACTTCACGGAGACCAGTTCCATGCTCTCTGCACCGACACCAGAATCAAAACTTGACGTTAAGGCACTGTTAAGCTGGTTTAATTGTTCCAATGCGGAGAAGCTGCTGTTACTCGCATGGCTTACGTATACAGTGGCTCACCCGAAAGCTGCCAAGTTACCTTACCCAATCCTGACGATCAGAGCTCCCGCAGGGTCTGGCAAAACGTTCTTGTGCAGTAAGTTGATCAGACAGCTGGTTGACCCGAGTTCAGTCGCGAGTCAAACGATGCCTAAGTGTATCAAAGATGTTGCGATTTCGGCCCAGCTCAACCATGTACTTATCTACGATAATCTCCGATTTATTCGGCGCGAACTTAGCGACGAGTTGTGCCAAGTGGCCACAGGGGGTTCGGTGGTGAGTCGTATGCTCTACACCAACGGTGAAGAGTTCAGCCTAGAATTGCGTTGTGCTTTGGTTCTCAACGGGATTCACTCTTTCGTGACCGAGTCAGACCTTGTTAGTCGGTGTGTCAATATCAATCTGGAACCCATAAGTGCAGATCATCGAAAATCTGAGGCTACATTATCAACCGAACTTGATGGAGCGTTACCCTCTCTGATTTACACCGTGCATGCTTTGGCGGCAAAGATTATGAGCGTGAAGGACTCTGTTGAGGTCAACTACAAGAGCAGAATGGCAGACTTCTCCTCTTGGCTGGCCGGACTGGAAGCGGTTTTAAAACGTCCACAAGGCCAACTCCAAGCGCTATATAAAGCGAATGTGGAACAGTCTAAAGTTGTTGGTGTCATGGATGATTCGCTTTTTATGGCTCTGACCGCATTTTCACGGCGCTTCAGTAAAAGTAACCGTTGGCGCGGCACTCCCCATGCTTTGTTTGAAGCACTCAGTTCCCAAACGTCAGTTAGCCTAGGATCCGATATGCCTCGCAATGCATCGGCAATGTCGCGGCATATAGCAACAATGACTGATGCACTAAAAAGTAACGGTGTACATACACGACGAGACCGTGACGCATACCGCTACTACGAGGTCTGGTTCGAGCCCAGGGGCACCGAGAATGCTGCCGATGCCGTCGGCTCGGCGAGTCTACCCGCCGCACAGCCAGTATCCCCTCCCTCATCTGAAACAAGCGAAGCAGACATAGAGGATCTGTTGGCATGACGCTGTAGTAACCAAGCCCCAACCATCGGTTGGGGCTTTTTACTTTATGGCACTCACTACATTCCAGCTCAGGTCCCTACCGGATCACCTAGTAGTTCTTGGCATGTTCCCTAAAGATCATCTGTGCAGCAATATCTATCTCTTCAAGCAACAACTCTCCGGACGAGACCCAGTCATGAGGGATGGCAGATGGCCACAAAGTCTCGACGGACGCGACGGCTCGGCGGTTATCCCAATCCGTTGATAAATGAATGAAGTCCAGTAGGAGGAGCCAATTCCCTCGTAGTTCAGTCGGTAGAACGGCGGACTGTTAATCCGTATGTCACAGGTTCAAGTCCTGTCGAGGGAGCCACATTCGAAAGCCCAGCCTTTGGCTGGGCTTTTTCGTATCCAACGTTCGAAGCTGCCATCCAGGCTACAGTGGCTTGTAATTTCACCGAACGGCCTCACATCCTCTCCTTACGTGCCCTTTCACGACACCACCCTTGCTTTTTTGCTTGCCTCTGCCGGATATTCGTTATCACAATTACCGCCCCTGTACACACCGTCAAAAGGACCCCTTGGCATGTCTGAGGATGCGATGCAAAAAGAAGCAGTGCCTGCTCAAGCCACCAAGCAGCCAAAAGATCCCGTCCGGCGTCTTACGCTGCAATTGGTCATGCTTGCCTTGATCGTCTTGGTCTATGTGCTGTTTGCTCAACGCCTGACCCCGATGAGCAGCCAGGGTACGGTACAGGCCTTTTTGATCCGCCTGGCCCCCGAGGTGGCCGGACGGGTGACTGCGGTGGAAGTCAGTGACAATCAGCAAGTTTCCGCCGGCATCCCTCTGTTTCAAATCAACCAAGAGCCCTATCTGATTGCCCTCACCCAGGCAGAAGCCCATGTGGCAGCTGTCGGGCAATCGATCGGGGCTGACACTGCCGCGGTGCAAACCGCCCAGGCCAAGGTGGTACAGGCCAAATCGGCCAAGGATAACGCTGCCGACAATGCCGCCAGGGTGGTCGAGCTGGCCAAACGAGGGGTCATGTCGATCGCGCAGCGGGATCAGGCGACGGCAACCTTGCAGCAAGCCAGGGCCTCCCTGGCGGCCGCACAGGCAGAGTTGCGTCGTGCAGAACAGAGCCTCGGGCCCGCCGGCAATGAAAATCCCAAGCTGAAAGAAGCGATGGCCGCCCTGGCCAAAGCCAGACTCGATCTCATTCGCACCACGGTCAAAGCGCCCAACAAGGGGGCCATTACCAACATACAGCTGGCGCCAGGCCAGTATGCCGCCGTGGGAAGTCCGGCAATGACCTTCATCGACACCTCGGCGGTCTGGATCAGCTGTATGCTGCCCGAGAACTCGTTGGAGTACCTGCGACCGGGCATCAAGGCCGAAGTGGTCTTCGATGTACTCCCCGGCCGCGTCTTCAAAGCTCACCTCGATACCCTAGGGTGGGGCAGTGCTGGCAATACCACCACAGACCAGACCACCGGCCTGCTCACGGCACCACAAAACAGCCCCAGTGCGCGCCAGTTTCCAGTGAGCCTGGTACTGGATGAGGCACTCCCCCGCGGGTTGCGCTATGGCTCCCAGGCCACCGTCATTTTCTATCCCAACAAGGTGGGCATAATGGATACGATTGCCGCCGGCTGGATCCGTGTTGTCAGCCTGCTGACCTATATTGCCTGATGATGAACAAAGCGTGGTGGCAATGCAGCCTGCGTCTTGGCGTCATTCCCATGGCGGCACTGGCGGTTACCCTGGCCATGGGTCAGGCCTTGCCCTTTCTGATCCCCATGTTCATCGTCATCATGCTGATGCTGAGTCCGACGCGCCTGCCGCTGATGATGGTAGTGAGAATGCTGGCTCTGATCGTCGGCTGTACCGCGCTCATCTGTTTTCTTGCACATGTGGTCGGCACCAATCCCGTCGCTTTCTGGCTCGCCATGGCTGCGGTTGTGGTACTGGCCTTTGCCCGCCTTGGCAAGAACCCTGACGATCTGCCCGGATTGCTGGTGCTGATCGTGTCGTCGATGACGATGGTGCTGGTACAAAGCCAGCCATCGCTGGTCCTGGCACTCCCCGTGTTGATGGGAAAAGCCTTTCTGATCGCCTATTTATGGTGTCTGCTGGCCTTTGCCATCTGGCCCCGGCCTTCCCCTCCGCTGATTCCCCTGACCGCCATGCGCGGTGATGAAAGGGTGATGCTGATCCTGGGAAAGAGCGCCGCTCTGTTGCTGGCCATCGGCATCGCCATCTGGCTGCAAGACAGCAGTGCCATCTTGATCGGGGCCACGATTGCCAACCTGCTGCGCGCCAGCGACCCCCATCTGACACGAATGAACAGCAAACCACTGCTGCAGGCCAACTTGCTGGCGGCGGCCTTGGCCACCCCGGTGATCCTGCTGGCCTACATCAGCCAGTCTCCCCTGATCCTGTCACTGCTGGCGCTCGCCGGCAGCATCTGGCTGGCGGGACGATTGGCGGCAGCCTGGCCCAAAGTGGTGGTGCAAACCGCAATGACGGTTTACATCACTTTGCTGGGAACCGCCTTGCCCCAATATCAGCAAGGGCTGCACCTGGTATGGGATCGACTCGCGACGCTGTTGCTGGTCGTCCTCTATTGCACCCTGGTTGTGCATCTCTTGACCACATCAACCGATAAGTCATGTCCTGCTTGAACGACATCATCTTGTCCAGACCGTTTATTGTCAGAGGGTAGAGACATGCTTTGCCCTTTGCGAGCCCCACTCGATTCAGGAGTTTCTATGCGCCGTTTCAACTTAATGCTCAATGGCAGCCGATTGATGATGTTTCCCTTCTATGTCTGCATCCTTGTCTGTGTCGCCCTCTTGATGGTGAAGTTCGCCATGCAGCTCTATGAGCTGTGTCGCGACATCATCGACATCCCCTATCTGGATCTCATCACAGGGGTGCTGACCCTGGTGGACTTCGTGCTGGTGGCCCAGATGCTGATCCTGGTGGCCATCTGCGGCTACGTGCAGTTCATCAAGACCCCGGAGCAGCGGGCAGCCCTTGGCGACAACTGGCTCAGCAAGATCAACTTCGCCTCCCTCAAACTCATCGTCATCAACTCCCTGGTCACCATCGCCGGGATCGAGGTGCTCAAGGCCTTCCTGACCGACGGTACCGGCAACGAGATCGAGATGAAGTGGTCGGTCATCGTCTTCCTCGCCTTCTCCACCGCAGCGCTCATTTATGCAGTCACCGAGCGGCTGGCGGACCACAAGTAGCGCCGGTTTTCATTCAGCCTTTATTCATCAAAGGCCGAATTGATAACTCTTTTCATTACCTTTACTGCATTGTAAACTTGCTCCCCCCGGGCTTTACTGCCCGGGCGTTGGAGCACCTATGACAAGCCTTTCCCTCTCACCACGACACTGCTGGCAGTGGCTGGCCTATCACCATCAGGCCGCCGAGGGCTCCCTCTATCTGATGTTCTTCTCCGGCCTGCTGCTGTGGGAACCGCTGACCCCGCTCTGGTCGCTGGCACGCTGGAACCTGTTCCTGCACGTCGCCCTCTCGCTCACCCTGTTTCCCCTGCTGTTTGGCGCGTTCTGGCTCTCCCATCGCAGCCTGCTGCGCAAAAGCCGCAAACCTTTCCTGCGCATCACGGGGCGCATCATCGAAGCCTTGCTGCTGGTCTGTCTGGCCAGCGGACTGCTGCTGGTACTGCACGGCACCCCGGGCGATAGCCTCGGCAACCTTGCCAGCTGGGCTCACTGGCTGAGCGCCCTCGCGTTGACTCCCCTGGTGCTGCGCCACGCCTGGCGCTGGACCATCTTGAAATGGCGCACCTGATCTTATGTTGAAGTTGTTGTTATCCCTGATGTTGGCCGCCCTGCTGCTGGGGACCGCCTCGGCCCAGGAGATGGGCACCGCCATGATTGCCTATGACGAGGGGAGTGCCCCGCGCCTCGTCACCGCCAACCAGAGTGCAGGCTCGGTCACCCTGCTTGAGCGCAATAGCGGCAAGCGACTTAAAGAGGCACAACTGGGGGGCGATCTGCGCCAGCTGGCCCGCGCAGACGACGGCACCCTGCTGGTCACCGATTACAGTGGCGATCGGTTGCTGCTGCTGGATGATGATCTCGACCTGGAAAAGGCGATCCCCACCGGCCATAGACCCTACGGGGTCATCTTCGACCCCAAGCGGCAGTGGTTCTGGGTCACGCTGTTCGAAGCAGGCCGCCTGCAGGCCTATGACACCACGGGCAAGCTGCAGCTGGATGCAGAAACCGCCGAGACACCCCGCGGGCTGGCCCTGACCGACGACGATCGCCTGCTGCTCACCCACGCCATGACCGGCCAGCTCGCCATCTATGATCTCGCCAAGCTTGAGAAGGACGCCAAGGGGGCTACCCTGCCCAAGCCCAAGCTCATCACCCTGGCCGAGACCCACAGCGACACCCCAAGCGACTCGCAGGGCTTGCCGCGCCTGCTGGACGGCATCACCCTCTCCCACGATGGCAGCGAAGCCTGGCTGCCCCACGTGCTGTGGAGTTTCGACCACCCCTTCCAGTTTCAGAGCACCGTCTTCCCGGCGGTCTCCATCATCGACCTGGATGAAGAGAAAGAGCGGGTCGATGAGAGAAAGCAGCTCTTCTTGCAGATCAACCTGCCCAGCGTCGGCAACCGCAGCCAGATTGTCTCCAACCCGTTCGCGGCGCGCTTCGCCGCTGATGGCAAGCGGGTCTACCTGACCCTGGCGGGCTCGGAGGATCTGCTGGTGTTCGACCTGTCGCGCAGCGGCAAGCAGAACAGCAACCGCCACCGCCGCAAGAAGTTTCAGGGCGGCGCCAAGGCGACCCAGCTCCTTCGCCACCTGCCGGGCCAGAATCCGCGCGACTTGTTTGTAGACGGCAACCACATCCTGGTCCACAACGTCATGGGGCAGGATCTCACCCGCCTCAACACCGGCGGCAGCGGCCCGTTTGCCCGGGTCACCGTCGATGTGCCCCACTTCGCCAAACTGGTCGAGACGGATCCGCGCCCCGAAGCGCTTCAGCGCGGCGAGCGGTTGTTCAATCTGGGCAACACCGCCGCCAACAGCCGCTTCCCCATGGCGGGGGACAACTGGATGAGCTGCAACTCCTGCCATCTGGACGGGTTCAACTTCACCAACCGCTATCTGATGGCGGCCCATCGCCAGCAGAGCGGCGACAATGCCATCAACGGCCACGCCAACCTCGTCAACATGGTGGCGGGTGACTTTATCGGCGAATACCTGCGCATGACCCAGCAGACCCAGGGCGGCATGGGCCATGACACTCGCGATGGCGCCGAAGCGGTCGACCCCGCCAGGCCCCAGCCGGAAGTGAAAGCGATGATGGAGGATCTGCACGCCTTCGTGACCGCCGATGGCAACCTCCCCTATCTTGCCAACTGGCTCAGGCTCGATGCCCCGCGCACGGATCCCGCCAAGGCGCCGACCACCCATCCCAGGGAGTGGCTCAACTCCGCCTCCTGCCAGAACTGCCACCAACAGGCGTTCCAGGACTGGAGCGAGAGCAACCACCGGCTGATGGGCAACTCCCACCCCTACTACAAGGTGGTGCAAGCGCTGGCCCGCGAAACCGAAGGGGAGGCCTTCGGCCAGTGGTGCCAGGGCTGCCACATGCCTCAGCAGGTGCTGAACGGCCAGCAGGATCTGCCCAAGGGTTCGAATATGTTCGAGCAAGGCGGCGCCTCGCTCATTGCCGCACACCAGAAAGGCGAACCCGTGGTGGAGGAAGGGACCGGCTGCGTGCTCTGCCATCGCATCACCAAAGTGGAAGATGCCGGCGGCAACAGCGCCTTTACCGTGAATCTGAAAGACCGCGAGAGCTATGTGTTCGAAGATGCCGCCGGTGGCAGCCTCAAGCACTGGCTGGCCGAGCGGCAGATCAACGCCCGCCCCGCCATGCACAAGGCCTCTTACCAGAAGGATTTCTACCGCGACGCGGCCCTGTGCAAGTCCTGCCACAACGAGTTTGCCCCCGGCACCGGCGCCAATATCGTCAACACCTGGGACGAGTGGGAAAGCTCCAGCTTCGCCAAGGCAGAGGATCCCGCCAAGCGGCGCACCTGCATCGACTGTCACATGAACCCAACACCGGGCAACGGCGGCGCGCCGGTGGCCGGCCAGTCCACCGAAAACGGCACAGTGAAAGAGCGGCTCTATCGCCACAACTTTACCGGCGCCCAGCACCAGCTGGTGGGGCTGAGGAGTGCAACGCTCGAGCAGGAGAGCCTGGCGCTCTTGCGCTCAAGCGCCACCCTCTCTGCCCGCATTGAAAACCAGAGCGGCCAGCCCGCGCTGGTAGTGCGGGTCGCCAATACCGGCGCCGGCCACGCCCTGCCCACCGGGGTGGCCGATTTCCGCGAACTCTGGCTGGAGCTGACCGTCACCGACGCCAGCGGTAAGCTGCTGCTTGCCAGCGGCCAGCCGGTGGATGGCGCCGTCCCTGAAGATGCGCGGCTGTTCAGAAAAGTGTTCGGCGATGCCGAGGGCAAGCCGGTGGGGCTCAAGTTCTGGCGCTACGCCAAGCTCCTTGAAGATACCCGCATTCCGGCCGATGGCTGGCGCGATGAAGCCTGGCCGCTGCCGGCGGATGCCCAGGGCCCCTTCAAGGCCGATATCAAACTCAATTTCCGCACCTACCCCAAGTGGGTCAATGATGCGGTGCGCGCCGCCGAGCCGAGCTTGCCGGAGCCACCCATAGTGCTACTCAATCGGCTGCAACTCACCCTGCAGCCTCTCCCCGTCACGCCCGCTACGGAGCCTCAAACCTGATGTTTGCAAGTTTTCTCATTACCCTGCGCGAGGGGCTGGAAGCCTTCCTGCTGGTCGGCATCTGCCTCTCCTACCTCGCCAAGCTGGGGGCGAGCCGCTACAACAAATTCGTCTATCTGGGGGTGGGGCTGGGCCTGCTTGCCTCTCTCGTGGTCGCCTTCCTGTTCCAGGTGGTGGTGAGCCAGTTCGAGAGCGAGCGCTACAACCATTTGCTGATGGCGGGGATCCTGATTTTTGCCACCCTGGTGCTCACCTACATGGCGGTCTGGATGCAGAAGCAGGCCAAATCCCAGGTGGGGGCCATGACGGCGCGCATCGATGCCGCCATCGACGGCGGCAACCTGTTCGGTCTGGTGCTGCTCGCCTTCCTGGCAGTGATGCGCGAGGGCTTTGAAACCGTGCTCTTCTTCTCGGCCCTGGTTTACTCCGGGCAAGGGGTGGATCTGCACGAGGGGCTGATGGGGGCGCTGGGCGGCCTGCTGCTGTCGGTGGTGCTGGTGTGGGGGCTGCTGCGCTCCACCCGCAAGGTGGCGCTGGCCCCCTTCTTCCGCTGGACCGGTCTGCTCATCATCATCATCGCCGCCGGCCTGCTGTCGTCCGCCGTCAACATGCTGCAGGCGGCCGGGCTCATCACCTTCTGGACCGAGCCTGTCTTCAACATCAGTCACATTCTCGACGATCAGGGGGTATTTGGTACCTTCCTGCGCGCCCTGTTTGGCTACAATGCCTCACCGGCCGGCCTGCAGTTGCTGACCTGGGCCAGCTACCTGGTGATCTTCGTCACCGTCTGGCATCGCAACTATCGTCCCCAGCGCTGATCGCCCAGCGCGGCGCAGCAGCGGATGACAAGGCGGCTCAGCGGGGCCGCCTTTTCCACTTCTTCTCTTTTGGTCAGCGTTTCGGATAAAGAGTCATGAACGACAATAACACACAACACATAGCGGTACTGGGCGCCGGCCCGGCCGGTCTGATGGCCGCCTGGCGCCTGCGCCAGGCCGGTTTTGCGGTCACCCTGTTCGAGCAGGAGAGCGTGGTGGGCGGCATGTGCGCCACCCAGACCTTCAAGGGGCGCGACGGTGAGTATCGCTTCGACTACGGCGGCCACCGCTTCATCACCAAGAACCCCGAGCTGCTCGCCTTTATCGACGAGCTGATGGGGGACGATCTGCTCCACGCCGAGCGCAAAAGCGTGATCCGCTTTGGCGGGCGCACCTATGACTACCCCTTGAACCTGCCCAATCTGCTCAAGACGGCGCCGCTCGCCCTGATGGCCGGTACGGTGAAGGATCTCCTGCTGCTGCCCTTTGCCAGGAAGCCCACCGATTTCGCCAAGGCGAGCTTTGCCGAGTGGATCCAGAGCCACTTCGGCCGCACCCTCTATCGCCAGTTCTTCGAGGGCTACACCGGCAAGCTGTGGGGCATCAACCCGGACAAGCTCTCCGCCGACTGGGCCGGCCAACGCATCAGCCTGATCGATCTCAAAGACGTGGCGCGCCGCCTGCTGCCAAGACGCAACGGCAGCATCTCGGTGCGCACCTATGCCCGCAAGTACCGCTATCCCAAATACGGCTTCGGCCAGATCTTCACCACCCTGGGGGAGCGGCTGGTGGCCGAGAGGGTTGAGCTGAAAACCGGCGCCACCATCACCCGCCTCGAGCAGGCTGATGGCCGCATCGAACGGGTTTATTGGTCACAAGATAACGTGGAGCAGAGCGAGCGATTTGATCAGGTGATCTCTACCCTGCCGCTGCCGCTCACCTGCCAGCATCTGGGCTTGCCGTGCGATCTGCACTACCGGTCGCTGCGCTTCGTCAATATGCCACTCAAACAGGAGAACCTGTCGGACAATACCTGGCAGTACCTCTCCGACCCCCATATTCTGGCCACCCGTCTGCAGGAGCCGCGCCGGCGCAGCCCCTTTATGGCACCCCAGGGCCAGACCTCGGTGATGCTGGAGATCCCCTGCAACCCGGGAGATGCCACCTGGCAGGCACCGCTCTCTGATCTGCGCGGCCGGGTCACTGCTGATCTCGCCAGTCTCGGCGTCGATACCGCCAAACTTGGCGATGAAACCTTCGAGGCTCGCAGCGAATACGCCTATCCACTGATGGATCTCGGCTACCAGACCCGCCGCAACGAGGCCATCCAGGCGCTGATGCCCATCACCAACCTCATCATGACCGGCCGTCAGGGGACATTCCGCTACATCTTCACCGACACCGCCATGGAGATGGGGATGATGGCCGCCGACATGGTGATCGACGGAGTGGACAGACGCCACGCCATCTTCAATCATCGCAACGAAAATACCGTGATCGAAACCCAGAGCGTGGCCTGATGGCCCCTGAATGTGGTGAACGAAGGAGGTGGACAGACGTCACGCCATCTTCAACCATCGCAACGAAAATACCGTGATCGAGAGCCAAAGCGTGGCCTGAGTGCCGCGCCATTGGCATAACCTCTTGGCAAATGTAAGGAGAACAGGATGACCATACGCCCGGGTTTACTTGCCCTCACCCTGCTGCTGACCCTGAGCGGGCAGGCGCAGGCTTACTCCTACGCCGCCGCCGGCAAGGAGCCGCTGATCGATGCCCGCGAGGCGCTGCTGGGCGCCGCCACTGACGGCAAGGATGCCAGCGCCACCTTGAGCGAGATCGCCGAGGAGCTGACCTATCTGGAGGAGCACCACAAGATCGAGCTGCAAGCGCCGCTCGCGGCCGCCATCAAGGCCAAAGACACCGCCGCTACCGCGGCCCTGCTCAACCGGGCCTACAAGGCGGAGATCGAGCGCCGCCTCGAGGGGGCCAGCCAGAACCTTGGCGACTACCAGACCGCCAAGGTGCTGGTGGTCAAGAGCAAGCGCTTCCTCGATTTGATCCTCCCCTCCCTCAGTGAAGGGGATCGCAAGGCCGCCGAGCAGGCGCTGGCCAAGGTGCTCGATGCCATCGGCAACCCTGGGGTGTTCGGGGTGGGCGCCAAGCCCGCCGATGCAGTTGCCTTTAGCGATGCAGAAAAAGCGCTGATGGCCGTGCTGGCGCCGCTTTGATGGCCACCTGCCCATCATTGCGCCACCTCGCCGTGACAAACGGTGGGTTTCGCTGCGCGCTACCCACCCTACGCACTTTGATGACCTCTCATTGATGACGACGGCCCCCTTCATCCCCGACCCTTCTCCCGCAAGGGGAGAAGGGGGGCGTCACCACGGCCGATTACGCTTCGCCAATCGACCCTACTTGCTGATCCTTCTACAACTGGCCTGGCTTGGCTGGCTGCTGGCCTTCCCGGTGGCCCTCGATTCCGACGATGCCCTCAACTTTGCCCACGGGGTGGTGCGCTTCAGCGTGCTGGAGTTCTCCCCCCACTTTCCGGGCTACCCCGCCTTTATCTGGCTGGCACGGCTGATCAATCTGGCGGTGGACGAACCGGCCCGCGCGGTGCAGTGGGCAAGCCTGTTGGGGAGCAGTTTGCTGGCGCCGCTCGCCGCCTCGCTGGCGGTCAAGTTGTGGCAACGGCCCAGCCTGCTGGCGCCGATCTGGCTGCTGGTGCTGGCCCTGCCGCTCACCCCGACCCTGGCGCTCTCCGGCCTCTCGGATGGGTCTGCGCTCGCCGCCTGGCTGGGGACGCTGCTGGCCTTGCAACAGCGCAAAATCGCGCTGGCCGGTCTGCTGCTGGGCCTGATGCTGGCGCTGCGCCCCTCCTATTTCGTGCTGGCGCTGCTGCCCCTTTGGCTGGGGATGGCGCAAAAAGGTCAGCGGCTTAACTTTCTGCTCCCCATCGCACTGGTTGGGTTATCCTGCCTGCTGTTTGTCTGGCAGGCCGATGGCTGGGCCTATTTCAGCGAGGGGCGGCGCTTTACCGACGGTCACTTTACCCTGTGGGGCAACACGGCAGCGGCCCACGGCGATCGGCTGCTGAGCTGGGCGAATACCTTCAACGATCAGCTCACCCCGCTCTGGCCCTTGGCTGTCGGGGGACTGCTGGTGCAGCCGCTGTGGCAACGATACAAGGGCCACGCTGCCGCCCTCTCCCCGACCTGGTCCCTCTACTGGCTTGCCCTGCTGCTGTGGACCCTGTTTGGCCAGAACCCGGACAATCCCCGCCATCTGGCCCCCATCACCCTGCTAGCCATCATCTTGCTGGCAGGCATGCTGCCGCGCCGGGGCGAGCTGCCAGCCATGCTGGGGGCCCTGTTGCTGCTGCTCTGCGCCCTCACCCCACCGGCGGCACCAGCCATGACCCGGGCTGCCAGACTGGCCGAACAAGCGTGCCCGGCGCTGGTGACCCAGTGGGGAGTGAGGCTGCTGCGCGAAACCACGGCCCTGCCCGTCACCGATGGTTGGTATCAGGGGGATGCCCGCCTTGCATTGGCGCAAGGGGCCTGCCGGCTCAGCCGACGTCCCCTCGGCCCGGAGGATCTGCCCGCAGGTAGCCGGCGAGTCTGGTTTGCCCCCCGCTTTCACGCCGAGCCCGGCCTCTGGCTCGGCATACAGGATCCCCCCCGTCACCAAAACTGGTAGACTGGATGTTTGTCACTCCCTGACTTCGCACTCATCAAGACTGGATAGCCTATGCCCCACGCCCCCCTCTCTCCCCGTTTCCTGTTCATCCTGCTCGGCGCCCTGGCAGGCCTCACGCCGCTCGCGGTCGACATGTACCTGCCCGCCATTCCGGCCATTGCCCGGGATCTGGCCACCAGCATCGATGGTGCCCAGCTCACCATCAGCGCCTTCCTCGGCGGCTTTGCCATCGGCCAGCTGTTCTACGGCCCGCTCGCCGACAGCTATGGCCGCAAGCCGGTGATCCTGGCGGGGCTGGTGATGTTTGCCATCGCCTCGGTGGGCTGCGCCATGGCGGATTCCCTGCCGGAGCTCTTGGCCTATCGGATGTTGCAGGCGGCCGGCGGGGCGGCCGGCTCTGTGGTGGTCAATGCGCTGCTGCGCGACCTGTTCGAGAAGGAAGCCTTCTCCCGCGCCATGTCGTTCGTCATTCTGGTGATGACGCTCGCGCCGCTGGTGGCACCCGTGGTGGGCGGCTACATCAGTGCCCACAGCGACTGGCGAGTGATCTTCTGGCTGCTGATGGGGATCAGCCTGCTCATCTGCCTGGTGATGCAGTGGAAAATTCAGGAAACCCTGAAGCCTGAGCACAAGCAGCCCCTCAACCTCGGCCAGGTGCTGCGCAACTACTGGGGCGTGCTCTCCCATCGCGGCGCCATGGGTTACGTGCTGTGCGGCGCCCTGTCGAGCTCGGGCATGTTCGCCTTTATCAGCGCCTCCCCCTATGTCTACATCGAGTACTTCAAGGTGCCGACCGAGCACTATGGCTGGCTGTTCGGCCTCAACATCCTGCTGATGATGGTGGTCACCTTCGTCAACAGCCGGCTGGTGAAGGGGGTGGGCGCCGAGCGCATGCTGCAATACGGCCTGCTGGTGCTGCCGCTGGCTGGCGCCCTGCTCATCTACAACGCCTGGAGCCAGACCGGCGGCCTGTGGGGCATCGTCATTCCGGTGGTGCTGTTTGTCGGCCACATCAGCCTGGTGGGGGCCAACGCCATGACCGGCCTGATGGGCCACTTCCCGCAGTCCGCGGGCACCGCCTCGGCGCTGGCGGGCACCTTGCGCTTTGGCATCGGCGCCCTGGTGGGGGTGCTGGTCAACCTCAATCCCCCCGAATCGCCGCTGCCGATGGCCATCGCCATCGCCGGCTGCGGATTCGGCTCGGCGCTCTGCTACTGGCTGCTGACCGGCAAGCGTGCCTGAGGACCCCAAGAATGACCAAGCCCTGTCCATGGACAGGGCTTTTTTGTGTTCGCTTGCGTGTGCGTGGCCCCTCAAGGGTCCGATGAGAGTCCGCTTCGCACCAGGATCTCGCTCTCCAGCCCATCCAGGCTCAGCTGATTCTTCTTGCGCCAGTAGGCTTCAATCCCCTCCCGGCCCTGCCGCTCGGACCAGTTGGCGAGGTCTTCCCTGTCCCCCTGGTACTCATACAGAGGCACCGACATGCCACAGGAGGCCTGGACGCGCGCTATGTCCAGCAGGAAGATCTGGCGGGCCGCGACGCTTTGGGGGAAGCGTGCCAGGAACGACGACCACTCAGGGTCACTCCGATGCAGCACCCTTGCCCGGCCATAGGCCCGCAGGATCAGCGGCGCCCCCTCGAAGGCGCAGAACATCACCGTCATGCGCGGGTGTTGCAGCACATGGGCCGCCGACTCGTTGCCACTGCCGGTCAGGTTGAGCCAGGCCAGGGTGTGGGCATCGATGACCCTCAGCGAGTCCCCGCCCTTGGGGGAGAGATTGACCGTCCCCTCTGCGGCCGCCGTGCCGACGAAGAAGATCTTCTGTGCCTCGATGAAGGTCACATGGCGCGGCGAGAGCGCCTCGAACAGTTGTCCCATCTTGTCTGTCTCTCCATGATCACCCGCTCAGAACAGGGCGCTGTTAAGCCACAGGTGCGCCCCTATGCCGACCATATAGCCAAGCAGAATGGCGGGCAACCACTTGAGGTGGCCAACGAAGGTGTACATGCCCCTCGCCTGCCCCATCAGGGCCACCCCGGCCGCCGAGCCGATGGAGAGCAAACTGCCCCCCACGCCAGTGGTCAGGGTCACCAGCAGCCACTGCCCCGCGCTCATCTGCGGCTCCATTGAGAGGACCCCATACATCACGGGGATGTTGTCGATAAGGGCGGAGAGCAGGCCGATGGCCACATTGGCCAGGGTCGGATCCCCCTGGTAGAGCAGTTGGGAGGCGAGCGCCAGATAGCCCATGAAGCCGAGCCCGCCGACACACATCACCACCCCGTAGAAGAAGAGCAGGGTGTCCCACTCCGCCTTGGCTATCTTGTTGAACACATCGAACGGCACCATGGAGCCCAGGCGCAGCAACCGGGCCTCGTCGCCGGTGCGCGCGTACAGCGCCCGCTCACGAGCCAGGGTGACGGGCTGCGTCTTGCGCAGGTAAAAGCCGAAGAATTGCAAATAGCCGAGCCCCATCATCATGCCGAGCACGGGGGGCAGCGCCAGGAAGTGATGGCAGGCGACCGCGGTCACTATGGTGAGCAGGAAGAGCAGCACTATGGTGAAGGCCCCGCGTCTGAGCACCACCCGCTCGTGGCTCATGGTGGGGGCATGGCGCGGCACCATCAGGCTCATCAGGGTGGCCGGCACCAGGAAGTTCAGCAGGGCGGGCACGAACAGCAGCAGAAACTGCTCGAAGGGCACCTGGCCCGCCTGCCACACCATCAGAGTGGTGATGTCGCCAAAGGGGCTGAAGGCACCGCCCGCATTGGCCGCCACCACGATATTGATGCAGGCCAGGTTGATGAAGCGACGCTCCCCGTTGGCCACATGGAGCACGACGGTGCACATCAAGAGCGCCGTGGTGAGGTTGTCCACCACAGGGGAGATGAAGAAGGCGAGGATCCCCGTCAACCAGAACAGGGAGCGCAGGCTGAGCCTGGTACGCACCAGGCGGGCGCGCAGGGCGTCGAACAGCAGCCGGTCCTCCATGGCGTTGACATAGGTCATGGCCACCAGCAAGAAGAGCATCAGCTCGGCGTACGCCAGCAGCGTCTGGCGAAATCCCGCCACCGCCAGCGGGCTCTGCCCCTGCCCGGCATAGACGATACCGATGACGATCCAGATAATGCCGGCTGCCACCAGCACAGGCTTGGACTTGCGCAGCTTCAGGTACTCCTCCGCCATCACCAGGGCATAGGCCAGGGCGAAGATGGCCAGAGCAAAGAGGCCGGCGCCGGTGTGCGTCATGAGCAAAGGGCCGCCGTCGGCGAGCGCGGGGGCGCAGAAGAGGCCGAGGATGACCGAAGAAAACAGACGTGCAGATCCAGACATGGGGCCCCTCTCTTGGAAACCGTCTGGTTTTGAAGCTGGCAGTGGACAGGGTCACCCCCTGCCCTCTCCCTGCTCGCGCCAGGCCCGGGTGGGCGAACGCTTGCATCAGGGGCGCGAGATCAGGCGGCGCTCCTTGCCCCTGCCATCAGGGTTATTTCTTGCCAAACCCCGAGCGTTTGAGGGTGTAGCCGGCACTGTTCTGCCAGGCATCCAGCCCGCTGCGGTTGTTGCCCGCCACCAAGCTGGCGGCCAGGCTCGGGCTGTTGAACAGCTGATCGGCGGTAAAGACGAAGCCCCCTTCGCTGCGCGGGGCCAGGATCCCCTTGCCCAGCAGCTCCTGACGCAGTTCGATCACCGCCTCGCGCAGGGAAGCCGCATCCTCGCCGTTGGCGGTGGAGCCCGCCAGCACCATGAAGCCGGGGTTCTGCCGCTTGCCCACCGGATAACCGTGCGCCTCGGCTCCCTTGCCGTTGAAGTGGTAGAGCTCGCGCTCGCCCGGCTTGTTGTCGGAGAGCGCCTTTTGCAGGGTCATCAGCTCGTTGTAAATCTCGATGGGGACCACGGCAGCCTGCTTGGCGCCCTTGCTGTCGACGATAAAACTGACTTGCTTGTGTAACATCCTTGCGCATCCTGTGACCCATGGAGGCCCCTATTCTAACCACCACAGGCGAGCGGGATCCAGCCAGGATCCTCACCTCTTTTGCAGCCTTGATCACTAACTGGCATAGTGGCACTCATCCTGAGGCGAGCCGAGGGCACGTAATGAAAGCCATTGGCCATCAACCGGTTATCCCATGCTGAATCTGCGCAATCTCGGCAAGAGCTTCGATAACGGCAGCGAACGGCTGCCGCTGTTTCACCACCTTGATCTGACCCTGGCGGCCGGCGAGATCACCCTGCTGCTGGGGCAGAGCGGCTGTGGCAAGTCGACCCTGCTGAACCTCATCGCCGGCCTGCTCCCCCCGGATGAGGGGGAGATCTGGCTGGGGGAGACCCGCCTCGACAACCAGTCGGCGGACGAGCGGGCCCGCCTGCGCGGCCGCCATTTCGGCATCGTCTATCAGGACTTCAACCTGCTGCCGACTTTGACCGTGGCCGAGAACCTCGCCCTGCCCCTTGCCATCAACCAGCTTGCCCGCGATGAGACACGCATTGACGGCCTGCTGGAGCGCCTCGATCTTGCCCACAAGCGCCACGCCTGGCCGGAGCAGCTCTCCGGCGGCCAGCGCCAACGGGTGGCGCTGGCCCGCGCCCTCATTCACCAGCCGAAGTGGCTGCTCGCCGACGAGCCCACCGGCAGCCTCGATGAACACAACGCCGAGCAGGTGATGGCGCTGATGATGACGGCGGTGCGGGGCACCGGCGCCGGCCTCTTGCTGGTGAGCCACAACCCAGCCTATGGCGCCCTGGCGGATCGGGTGCTGCGCCTTGAAGGGGGCCAGCTGGTCGAGCTCAAGGGGCGCCGCCATGACTGACGCCCACCACGGAGGGCTGTGATGTTGCCGCTGCCGCTCAAGGCGCTGCTGCGCCTCTATCGCGCTCATCCCTGGCTGCTGTTGATGAGCCTGGTCGGGCTCACCCTGGGGGTCTCTTTGGTGGTGGCCATCGAGCTCTTGAACCACAGCGCCCGCACCAACTTCGTCGCCGCCCGCAGCCAGCTGGCGGGGGAAGCGAACTACCGGCTGGCGCCGGACGGCGGGCTGGACGAGCAGCTCTATGTGACGCTGGTGCGAAGCCAGCCGAACCTCGACGCCATGCCAGAGCTGCACGGCTGGCTGCAAGATGAACAGGGGCGCAGTTTTCAGCTGCTGGGGATGGATCTGTTCAACCCCGGCCCCTTGCGCCGGCTGTTTGGCGCCGCGCCGGACAATAAGCCCACCTTCTCCCTCACCCGCGCCGACAGCATCTGGCTGGCCGCCCCCGAGGCCAGGCGCCTTGGCTGGCAACCGGGCCAGAGCCGCCGCTTCGCGCTGGGTGGCGCTGAAGGGGCGCAACCCCGCCCACTGACCCTCACCCTGGCCGGCACCTTCGAGCCCGGCACCGTGCCCATGGAGCGGCTGCTGGTGACCGACATCGGCCTCGCCCAGCCCCTGCTTGGCAAAGAAGGGCGGCTCGATCGCATCGTCTTCAAGCTCAGCGAGCAAGAGGCCAGCGCCTTGCAGGCGGCCCTGCAAGCCTATGCCCCTAAGCAGCCCCTCTGGCTTGAGCCCATCAGCCCGGCGCTCGATGCCAGCCAGCTCGGCGATGCGCTGGCGCTGAACCTCACGGCGCTCTCCCTGCTCGCCATGGCGGTGGGATTGTTTTTGGTGTTCAACGCCCAGCGCTTCGTGCAGAGCGTGCGCCGCCCCCAGCTGGCCCAGCTCATCATCCTCGGCATGCCGCCGCGCCGGCTGCTGCGCTGGCTGACCCTGGAGATCCTGATCCTCGCCAGCATCGGCACCCTGCTCGGGCTGCTGCTGGGCAGCTTCCTGGCCCTGGCCCTGATGGGGCAGCTCACCCAGGCGCTGGCGGATCTCTACGGCCCCAACCCCATCGACCTGCTGCGCCTCTCCCCGACGAGCCTTGGCAAGGCGCTGGTGATCGGCCTTCTGGGGACGCTCGCCGCCAACCTGCCCGGCTGGTGGCAACTGCTGCGCCAATCCCCCCTTGAACTGCGAGAGGGCAACAGTCGCCCGCCGGCTCATCCCTGGCAACGTCGGGGGCTCGCCATCGTCATCTTGTTGCTCTGCGCACTTTGTCTATGGCGGCCAGAAACCGGGCTGGGCGGCGCCCTCTTCGTGGCCGGCGGCTGGCTGCTGACCATGGCACTCGCCCTGCCCGATGTGCTGCGCGCCGTGCTGGGCCGGCTGCGCCGACGCGAGCGCGGCCCCCTCAGCGCCCGGCTCGGGGTGGCCGAAACCCTATATCACCTGGATCGCACCGCCATCGCGGTGATGGCGTTGCAACTGGCCATCGCGGCGGCCATCGGCATCGGGGTCATGGTGTCGAGCTTTCGCTCGAGCGTGGAGATCTGGCTCGGCCAGCGTCTGGCCGCCGATCTCTATGTCACCGCCCCCAAGGGGGTGGCCGGCAGCAAGGGCGCCCTGAGCGAGCAGACCCTCGACACCATCCTCGCCGCGCCGGACGTACGCGCCGCCTCGCGCCGCTCGGTGCACCCGGCCCGCTGGCAGGGGCAGCCCATCGAGTGGGCGCAGATGGACTTTATCCCCGAGCTGAAAGCCGCCTATCCGCTGCTGGCCGGACGCTGGCCCGCCACCCCCGACGAGGTGCTGGCGAGCGAGCCGCTGACAGTGCGCCTCGGGGTCAAGGTGGGACAGAGCCTCGAGGTGAGCGGCGAGCAGGGGCCAAGCACGCTTATCGTCACCGGCGTCTATCAGGATTACGGCAGCGACAAGGGGCAGATACTGCACGCCTTCGAAGGAGGCAAGGTGCAATCCCTTGCCCTCTTCAGCCCGGATCCCGAGCACCTTGGCGACAGGCTCAGGAGCCAGTTTGGCGAGCAGGTGAACCTGTTGCCCGCCCCCGCCATCCACGCCGCGGCGCTGAAGGTGTTCGATCAGACCTTCGTGGTGACCGAGCTATTGAAGTTGCTGATCCTGGGGATCGCCTTCGTCGGCATCGGCTCGGCCTTTATGGTGCTGGGGCTGGCCCGGCGCGGCGAGTTGCAGACCCTGCAGAGCCTTGGCTTGAGCCCCCGCCACTGCCGCCGGCTACTGGTGTGGCAGGGGGCGGGATTGGGGCTCCTCACTGCGCTGTTGGCCCTGCCGGTGGGCTATGGTCTTGCCTGGGTACTGATTGAGGTGGTCAACCCCCGCGCCTTCGGCTGGCGGCTGGCCTTCGAGGCCGCCCCCTTGCACGCCGTCACGGCGCTCCTGCTCGCCCCCGTCTGTGGCGCGCTCGCCTCCTGGTACGCCGCAAGGAGAGTGGTATGAAATATCGGTTGGCGCACTGGCTCAGCCATGGCTTGACGTTCCCATTGACCAGATCCCTGTCACCGCCCTTGATTCAGCGCAGAGAAGCACAGAGAGCTGCCGCCAACCATCCCCTCTCCCTTCGGGAGAGGGCCAGAGTGAGGGAAATCTTGTCCTCTTTACGGACCCAGTGGCTCGCAGCCCTCTTGATCCCGCTTGTTGCCATAAGCGGCAACGCGCAGGCCAGCGATCTGGGGAGCATCCTTGGCGGCGGCAACGATCACTTCAAAAAGGCCCTGCCGGGTCAGTCCATCCGCCTGCCCGCGGATCACGGTGCCCACCCCGACTACCGCTCCGAGTGGTGGTATCTCACCGGCAACCTGAAAGACGAGCAGGGACGCGGCTACGGCATGCAGTGGACCCTGTTCAGGCAAGGTATCGAACAACAGATAAAGACAGACAACCCCTGGCTCACTCCCCAGCTCTGGCTGGCCCAATTCGCCATCACGGATGTGAGCAAAGGCAGCCACCAGCAGGACGAGCGCACCAGCCGCCAGGGGCCGGGGCTCGCCGGTGCCAGCGGCGGTCAGTATTGGCTGAAAGAGTGGCGGCTTACCTCTCAAGGGGAAGCGCTCTTTCCCGCCACCCTCAAGGTGCAAAGCAAGGCGGGGGATCTTGATTTGCAGGTGAGTGCCGCCAAGCCGGCGGTGCTGCAGGGCAAACAGGGCTACAGCGAGAAGAGCCCGGGCAACGCCTCCTTCTACTACTCCTACCCGCGCCTGACCATCAGCGGCACCCTGACCCTGGATGGGGAGACCCGCAACGTCAGCGGTGAGGGCTGGTTTGATCACGAATGGAGCAGCTCGGTATTGGCCGAGTGGCAATCGGGCTGGGACTGGTTTTCGCTGCAATTTGACGATGGCCGCGAGCTGATGCTGTTTCGCCTGCGCACCAAATCGGGCCGCGCCAATCCCGAGAACCGCTACGGCATCCTGATTGAGCGGGACGGCAGCAGCCGGGTGCTGAACCCTGAGCAGATCCGCCTCACCCCCGGCAAGACCTGGCGCGGCCCCAAGGGGCAGCCCTACCCCATCGAGTGGCAGCTGGAGGCCGCCGATATGACGCTCACCATCAGGGCTCGCCAGCCCAATCAGGCCATGACGGGGCGCTTTGACTATTGGGAGGGGGCGGTGTCCGTTTCGGGAGATGCCAAGGGCGTTGGCTATCTGGAGATGACTGGCTACTGAGCCCTGCCCCCTGCTTACCCTCTGGCGGCAGCCCCCCACCATCAAAAACCCCGGCCAGGCCGGGGTAACAACCCTGTGCTGTGATGGGATATCAAGACGGGATCAGGGCTGCTTGTCGCCCACCATCATCAGACCATGCTGTTCCGGGAAGCCCACCACCAGGGTCGTCTTGCGGGTATCCGGCATCTCGAATGCGGCGACGTAGGCCGTTGCCCCCTCTTTGGCCTTGGCCAGGCCCAGCATCCACTTGTTCTCAAGCGGGCTGAGATCGCTTGATGCCTTGAAGCTGCACTTGCCAAACCCGCTCAGGTTTAACTTGCTGAGCCCCTTGCCAGGCTCTGCATTGCCCTTGCCGGTCAGGGTACAGCCCGCCTTGGGAAATTCGATCTCCAGGGTCAGGGAGCCGCCGTTGTTGGTGCTGCGGATCAGCCCCACCATGGCATCGCCAAAGCCGGCGTCATCTTCCACCCGCCAGCTGTCGCTGCTGATCGTCCGGGTGGCGAGCTTGCTCACGGCAAGGTGGCCGCTCCAGTCGCGATAGAGGGCGGTGCTCTGATCCGGATCCCGAAACTGGGTGCCGGTACGGCTGAAGTCAAAGGTCCAGCGCTTGACCTCCTTTCCAGCCAGATCGGTTACCGCTTTGTCTTGAAAGCTGATGAGGTTGTGGTCGTTGCTCTGGGCATCGAGCCGCTTGCCCCGCACCGAGGTGCGCTCCAGCAGCACCGGATAGATACCATCCTTGTTCTCTTTCTGGGCAGCCTGCCCGATCCATTGCGAAGAGGTAATCGACTTGCCATCGTTCTCGACCCAGACGCCCCAGCGCTGCTCGCCATCCCCCTTGGGATAGACCAGCGCCAATACCTCCACTCCCTTGATCATCTTGAGCGGCCCCTGATCGCCATCACGGCTGAGCAGGTTTGCCTCATAGACGCCGGCATCGGGCAACGGCAGCGGCGCGCGCTTGGCGATGCTGTTGGCCGCCTTCTCGCTGTCACAGGCGGACAGGGCGGCGGTGCAGGCGATGGCCAGCATGGCCTTGTGGTGCATTCTCATGACTCTTGTTCCTTGCAATTGCTTTGTTATGTGAGGTGCATTCAATCGCCGCTGAATTTACTGGAGGAAGGGTTCGCCGGTCGACGCAAGATCTGTAACCAGCTGTTACAAGGCATTGATGAGCAAGAGATAACACATGACTTGGTTGGCCGGGCGGTGCAGCAAAGTGGGATTACAAAAACACAAGTTACGAGGCTATCAAGAGGGATGTATGCAACGGAGCATTGCAAGGCGTGGCCAGGCACTGCTGCTCAAAAAAAAACACCACAACTCACTTAACGGGGTTTTATGTATCTCTTCGCCTCACAGAATACTGTGATAAGGAATGTCAGCGTAATGGCTGAACATTAGCTGACCCTAAATATACCAATGCTACGATAAATGACCGGCATCCCATTATTAAACAAAGCATTTAAATGGCGAACCACACATATTTCCACCCATCTTCGAACAGAATAATTTATTATATCCCTCCATTCTGAAACCAATATCCGCTCACAATTCCCATCAACTAAAAACACTCCCCTCCGCAAAGAAAATTCAATGAATGCCACAGATCACTAAAGATTTAAATAAATCAAATCAATATACCCCCCCACATGGGTACTTCACCAACAATTAATCCATCTGTAGCATGACTTGTTCACATTGGAGGAAAAACATGAAAGAATTTTTGCTAATGGTATTATTTATAATTCCATCGTTCGCTAACGCAAATACAAAACTGCCATTTTCATTCATTACTGAATGTAAAAAGGTTTTTAATGTAGGTGAGGTTAAAAGAGCAGACAATAGATATTCTTGGAAAGAGGATGACTGTCAATTCCTTCCTCAAGGACAATGTGTTGGCTCTATTAGTGTGCATAGTATATGTGGTGGAGCAGAGGATGGTGTGACTGTTATGAACCCAAAACAGGCACAAGATATGCCAAATGGTGGTGTCTTATTCTACACCACATATAATAGAGAACCATGTGACTGGGGAACAGGGAAGAGTGCTCATATCGCAGTGGTATATCAATGTTTTACTCCTACCACGAAGTAAACTCTTTTTCATGAATGACTTTCCATGCAAAATTGAGAGTCCGATTTTACATTGAATTTCATATGAAATGAAAAGGATGCCTGCATATATTTAAGTCACAGTGACGAATACAAAGGCAACATGAATTACTAAAAACACTCACTCTTCTTGAGATAGCCCCCTGACAGAATATATTCTGCCGGGGGATTATTTATCTCGCCGCCTGATCCACCAGATAGAGGATGCTGTGATAGGGAACGCCGGCGTGCTGGCTGAGCCCCATTTCGCAGGTGCGGCTGTTGCTGAATCCCTGACGGCAATCCCTGGGCACCTGGGCTGGCAGGCTGGCGAGCGCGGCGGCGTTGAGCTCCGGGGTCATCAGCCCCTTGTCGCCGGCAAAGCCGCAGCACTGGATATGCTCAGGCACGATCACCTCGCGGGCACAGGCGCGGGCCACCGCCAGCATCTTATCCCCCAGCCCCATGCGCCGGCTGCTGCAGGTGATATGGAGCATCACAGTCTCATCGATGGGAGTCAGCTCAAGGTGGGGCAGCAGGTGTTCCAGCACAAAGGTAGCGGGTTCAAACACCCGAAGGCCCTTGCCGAGCGCCCCTGAGAGCAGCCGTTGCACGCAGGGGCTGGTGTCGAGCAGCACGGGCCAGCGCCCCTGCTCGCTTACCTGCCACAGGACCTCGGCCAGATCAGTACGCTTGGTCTGTGCCACCTCGCTCATCCCCTTGCTGTCATAGGGCATACCGCAGCAGAGCCCCTCGATGCCTTGCGGCACTATGACCCGGCAGCCCGCCTTCTTGAGCAGGGATAACACCACGTCCGGCAGTGACGGAGCTTCCTCCTGCTGGCCAAATACCCGGCTGGCGCACGACGGCAGATAGACCAGGGCGCGCTCACCGGATCCGCCATGGCTCCCCTCCCCTGGCGGCCAGTGATAGCGGCTTGGCCCCGGCAGGGTGGGCAGCCAGGCGGGTGTGCGCTGGCCGCTCAGATGGCGAACCCCGTTCACCAGACCTGCCAGCGTTTTCTCTCCCAATAGCTTGCCAGCAATCCCTTTGAGGCCCAGCGCACCGCGCGCCGTGCGGGTAACGCCAGCGAAGTGATCGGCGCTCCAGCGGGCGATGGGCACGAAGCGCTGGTACTTGTCAGTGCGCAACTTCTTGATCAGGCTGCCGGTGTTGATGCCCACCGGGCAGCGATCAGCGCAGAGCCCGGTCGCTGCGCAGGTGTCGATGCCCTGATAGTCAAACAGCCGGGCCAGCTGGTTGGATGGCTCATCGGCACGATTGCGGCGAGCCAGTTCGCGATAGAGCACGATGCGCTGGCGCGGCGAGAGCGACAGGGTGCGCGAGGGGCAGACCGCCTCGCAAAAGCCGCACTCGATGCACGGATCGACGATGGCATCGCTCGCCGGCATGGGCTTGAGGTGGGCCAGATGGGCGTTGGGGTCGTCGTTGATGATGACGCCGGGATTGAGCAGGCCATCGGGGTCCAGCAGCGCCTTGATGCGCCGCATCAGTGCCATCCCCTCCGGTCCCCATTCCAGCTCCACATAGGGGGCCATGTTGCGGCCAGTGCCGTGCTCGGCCTTGAGCGACCCGCCAAAGCGCACGGCGACCAGCTCCGCCACCGCATCCATAAAGGCGCCGTAGCGGGCCACCTGGGCCGGATCGTCAAAGCCCTGGGTAAAGACGAAGTGCAGGTTCCCCTCCAGCGCGTGGCCAAAGATGATGGCCTCGTGATACTCAAACTCGTCGAACAGTTGCTGCAGCCCCGCCACCCCCTCCGCCAGGCGCTCGATGGGAAAGGCGACATCCTCGATGATGACGGTGGTGCCTGTGGTGCGCACCGCCCCCACCGCCGGGAAGAGCCCCTTGCGAATGGCCCAGAGCCCGGCGCTATCGCCGGTAAAGGGTACAGAGGCGACCTGGGCGAATTCGGCGGCCATCGCCGTCACCTGCTCGCAGCGATCGACCAGCTCCTCTTTCGATTCCCCATGCACCTCGATCAGCAGGGCGCAGGCGGTTAAGTCCAGCGCCTTGATAAAGTCCGGCAGGCCGGGCTTGCCCGCCACTGAACGAAGGGAGCGTCCATCCATCAGCTCCACCGCCGCCACCGGCGCATTTTTCAGGCGCGAGGTGGCCAGACAGGCCTGCTCGGCGTCCCGAAACACCAGCAGGGCCGAGGCCTTGTGGGGGTATTCGGGCACGGTGTCGAGCACCACCTCGGCGATAAAGCCCAGGGTCCCCTCCGAGCCAATCATCAGGTGGGTGAGGATATCGATGGGGTCCTCATGATCGAGCAGGGCATTGATGGCGTAGCCGGTGGTGTTCTTGAGCCGGTACTTGTGGCGAATTTTCGCGGCAAGCGCCTCATTCGCCAGCACTTCGGCGCGCAGGGCGGCGAGCCCGGCCAGCAGCTCCGGGCGCTTGGCCGCAAAGGCGACGCGGCTATGGGGATCGCCACTGTCCAGCACGGTGCCATCGGCCAGCAGCAGGGTCATGGCGTGCAGGGTGTGGTAGCTGTTGTGGGCGGTGCCGCAGCACATGCCGCTTGCATTGTTGGCGGCGATGCCGCCGAGCTTGCAGGCGTTGATGGAGGCGGGATCCGGCCCAATCTTGCGCCCCAGAGGCGTCAGATAGCGGTTGGCATCGGCGCCGATCACCCCGGGTTGCAGGGCGATGCGCTCGCCCTCGTCCAGAATGCGATGGCCGCGCCAGCTGTCGGTCAGGGTGATGAGCACCGAATCACTCAGGGCCTGGCCCGAGAGGCTGGTGCCGGCGGCGCGAAAGGTGCACGGCAGGTTCAATTCGCGGCACACTCCGAGCACGAAGCGCACCTCATCGAGGGAGTCGAGGCGCACGATGCGCTCGGGCACCAGCCGGTAGAAGCTGGCGTCCGTGCCGTGGGCCAGCCGCAAATCCGGGTCGCTCACCAGCCGCTCCGGCGGGATGCGCGAGAGCACGGCTGCGTCAAATTCATTCCAGCGCATCAGCAATCCTCCACCAGCACCACCAAGAGACGGCTCGGGCCGTGGGCGCCGTAGGCCAGGGTCTGCTGGATGTCGGCGGTCTTGGAGGGGCCGGAGACCAGCAGCAGGTTGGTGGGCATGGCCTGCTGCCAGCGCCCGGCCGCCACCAGCCCCGCCAGGTTGTCGGCGATGGTGGAGGCCGCCAGCAGCGCGATATGGCAGGGGGGCACAAGCGAAATGGTGCGCGGCTCGCCGCTATCCGGCAGCAATACCAGCGTCCCGGTATCGGCGATGGCCCCCGCGCAGTGGGTGATGCCCGCCTGACAAACGTCGAACAGCTCGTCTTTCCAGCTCGCGAACTCGCCAGAGGGGGTCAGCACAGAGCGCCCGGCGCAGGCGGCCGCGACCGCCGCCTGCCAGCGGCCGCCCTGGCCACAGGCCAGATGCGTCACGCCTTCCCCATCCAGCCAAGTGGCCAGACCCCGGGCAAGATTTGCCTCCTTGACGGTGAGGATCTCGGCGTGGCTGGCGCTGATCCCGGCAACAAAACGCTCGCGCCGCGCGCCGTCATCAGCCCCGCGCCAAGGCTGCCAGCCATGGGGGGCGTGGGCAATGGGGGTGGCGGCGCCGCGCAGGCGGTTCAAGATAGCCTCTTTGCTCGACATCTCAGGACTCCTTCTTCTTCTGGCGCAGCAGGGCGTGCAGGCTCTGGGGGGCGGGTTTGGGGGCTTCGCGGCACTGGGTCCAGGGGCCCAAGTGTTTGGGCATCAAGCCCCGCAGGCGACCGGCCACACCGGTCGCGGCGTGATAGAGGCGCGGGTGGGTGGCGGCAAAGGCAAAGCCCTGCATGGCAAGGGTCTCTAGCCGGCTCTTGGCCGCCCCCTGCCCCGCCAGCGGTTCGTGACCGGGCAGTGCGTCGTGTTTGGCCTCCCGGCGCAGGCGCTGCAACAGGTCGGGAATGGGGATGCGCACCGGGCACACCTCGCCGCAGGCGCCGCACAGGCTCGAGGCGGTCACCAGATCCTGGGTGCTCTCGATCCCCAGCAGGTGGGGGGAGACTATCTTGCCGATGGGGCCCGGGTAGATGGTGCCGTAGGCATGGCCGCCGATGCGGGTGTAGACCGGGCAGTGGTTCATGCAAGCACCGCAGCGGATGCACTGCAGGGTCTTGCGCAGCTCCTCGTCCCGATAGGCCTGGCTGCGGCCGTTGTCGAGCAGCACCAGGTGCACCTCGTCCGGGCCATCCAGCTCCCCTGCCCGGCGCGGGCCGCTGATGACGTTGAAGTAGGTGGTGATGGCCTGGCCGGTGGCCGAGCGGGTCAGGGCGCTGTAGAGGGGCGGCACGTCGGATAAAAACTCCACCACCTTCTCGATGCCGGTGATGGCCACGTGGACTTTCGGCACAGTGGTGCACATGCGCCCGTTGCCCTCGTTTTCCACCAGACAGAGGCTGCCAGTCTCGGCCACCGCGAAGTTGACCCCCGACAGCCCCATGCCGGCGCGGCGAAACTCTTCGCGCAGGGCCCGCCGTCCGGTCTGGATCAGCTCGTCCACGTCGGTGGTAGGGGTGAAGCCTTCCAGATTGCCAGCAAAGGTGTCACTCACCTCCTGCTTGTTCTTGTGGATGGCGGGCATGATGATGTGGGACGGGGTGTCGCCGTCGAGCTGGACGATAAACTCCCCCATGTCGCTCTCAAGGCAGCGGATGCCGTGACGCGCCATCTCGTGGTTGAAGCCTACCTCCTCGCTCACCATGGACTTGCCCTTGACGATGGAGCTCACCCCGTGTTGCTGGGCGATGCGAAGGATGATGGCATTGGCCTCGGCCGGCGTCTGGGCCCAGTGCACCCGGATGCCGTTGCGCTCGCAGTTGGTTTCGAGCTGCACCAAAAGATCGGGCAGGCGCGAGAGGCAGCGCTGGCGAATCTGCTCCGCCGCATCGCGCACCGCCGCTTCTTCGGCAGGGTCGGCGAAGGCATCGCGGCGCTTGGCGCGCAGATAATCCATGGCGCCGCGAAAGTTCTGGCGCAGCACGGGGTCGGCCAGGGCCGCCTCGGCCTGGGGATGGAAGCGGCGTGGCGAATACTTGGCGTGATCACTCATGATTAGCCCCCTGTTTTTGCGCTTGTAAGCCCTGAGCCACCGGCTCGCTATGGGCGAGCAGGAAGCTGGCCAGATGGGTGGCAGGGAGCGTCTTGCCCTGATAGGCCAGGGATCCCTTGATGTTCAAGAGGCACCCCCAGTCGGCGCTCACCAGGGTGTCGGCGCCGGTGGCCAGCAGGTGGCGGGTCTTGTCCTCCACCATGGCCTGGCTGATGTGGGGATGACGCACCGAGAAGGTGCCGCCAAAGCCGCAGCACTCGCTCTCGTAGGCCTGCTCGTGCAGGGTGACACCCTCGAGCTGCCCCAGCAGGCTGCGGGCCATGGTGTGCACCTGCATCTCGCGCCTGGCCGAGCAGGAGGTGTGCATGACGATGTTCGCCTCCCCCACTGTGCGCCAACGCACCCGGCAGACCCGGGTCAGGAATTCGGTGAGTTCGAACACCCGCTCGCAAAACGCCGCCACCTCGCGGCTCTCTGGAAAGAGGCGCGCATAGTGGTGGTGCATCATGCCGCCACAGGAGCCCGACAGCACCACCACGGGCCAGGGCTCGGGGAAGAGCGCCATCTGACTTTGCGCCACCTTGCGCGCCTCCTCCTCATGACCCGAGGTGTAGGCCGGCTGGCCGCAGCAGGTCTGCTTCTCGACAAAGTGCACCCTTATCCCTTCCCGCTCGATCAGGACGATGGCATCGAGCCCCGCCACCGGGTCGAACAGGTCCACCAGACAGGTGGCGTAGAGATAGACATCGGCCGGCTTGGCCGGATAGACCCGCATTACCTTCATCACTTGCTCTCCTTTACTTCAACTGCAGCAGTGCGTCCGAGACATGGAAGCTGTACATGAGCGCCAACCCGATAAGGCCTGTGGCCAGCAGGTAGTAGAGGGTCGGCAGCGCCGTCTTGCGCAGCGTCGCCCCCTCGCGCCCCAAGAGGCCCACGGTGGCCGAGGCCGCCACCACGTTGTGGATGGCAATCATGTTGCCAGCCGCTGCGCCCACGGCCTGCAACGCCAGCATGGCGGCGGTGGAGACGCCGAGGGTCTGCGCCACCTCAAACTGGAACTGGCTGAACATCATGTTCGACACCGTGTTGGAGCCGGCGATAAAGGCCCCCAGCGCGCCTATGGTGGCGCTCAGGGCCGGGAAAAACTCCCCGACGAGCCCGGCGGCAAAGTTGGCGGTGGTCACCGGCATGCTGGCGAGATCCGCCCCGTTGACGCCGGAGTTGATGAAGATGCGCACCATGGGCACGGTGAAGATCAGCACGAAGCCGGCGCCGATCAGGGTGCGGCTCGACTCGCTCACGGCGCGGCCGAGGGGCGCCAGGGCGCGGGCCTGAATGAGGGTGGCGAGCAGGGCGCAGAGCACCAGCAGGCCCCCCGGCAGGTAGAGCGGCTCAATGGAGGCGCTCACGCCCTTCTCTCCCAAGAGATCGGTGAAGGCGAGGCTCACCGACAACAGGCTTGCCTTGAACTCCGGGCTCACCCGGCTCGCCACCAGCAGGAGCGCCAGCGCCACATAGGGGAGCCAGGCCAGCAGCAGGGACATGGGGCGGCCGGCGGCCTCTTTGAGATCGAGCTTGAGGGAGCCCAGCCACTCGGCGGGCCACTCGTTTTCGGGGGTGAAATCCCAGCTGTTTTTTGGCACCAGAAAACCGGCCCGCGCCGCCGTTACCACCAGGGCCAGCCCCACCAGGCCACCGATGAGGGACGGAAACTCGGGGCCAAGCAGCATGCCGGTGAGGGCATAGGGCACGGTAAAGGCGAGCCCCGCGAAAATCGCAAACGGCAGGATGGAGAGCCCCTCGGTCCAGCTGCGATTGCGGCCGAAGAAGCGGGTCAGCATCATCACCATCAGCACCGGCATCAGGGTGCCGACGGTGGCGTGAATGAGGGCCACGTTGGTGGTCACCTGCTGCAGGTAGATGTCCCAGCTGCTGCCGCCGGCGCTCAGGGTGTGGCCGATGGCCTGGTTATCCAGCCCCTTGTTGATGCCCACCAGGATGGGGGTACCCACCGCACCAAACGACACCGGGGTGGACTGGATCATCATGCCGAGCAGCACGGCGGCGAGCGCCGGAAAGCCGATGGCCACCAGCAGGGGGGCGGCGATGGCGGCCGGGGTGCCAAAACCGGACGCCCCTTCGATAAAGGCGCCGAAGCACCAGGCGATGATGATGGCCTGGATGCGCCGGTCTGGCGAGATGTTGGTGAAACCGCCGCGAATGGCACTGATGGCACCTGTGTGTTTGAGGGTGTTGAGCATCAGGATGGCGCCGAACACTATCCAGAGCACGGTCACCGTGATGATGAGCCCCTGCAGGCTGGAGGCGAGCACCCGGGTCGGGCTCATCTGCCAGCCCCACAGGGCGATGAATACGGTCAGGATAAAGGCGATGGGCATGGCGCGCTTGGCGGGCCAGTTGAGACCGACCAGCAGCACGGCGGCCACCACGATCGGCGAGAAGGCCACCAGGGCCAACAGGGTGTCTGTCATCATTGCGTCCTTGTCCGAGCGGTGCAGAGGCGCACCTTGTTGTTGTTTTGTTAAGCGGACGTGACCTTACCCTGTTCTTTTTTCGTGATATATGGAAATAATGAACAACATTAGTTCCAAAAATCGATAAATATGACCAGTACCGACGACCTCATTCTCTTCGCCCAGGTGGTGGAGGCCGGCTCCTTCAGCAAGGTGGCCGAGCAAAATTCCCTGACAAATTCAGTGGTTAGCAAACGGATCGGGCGCCTGGAGGAAGAGCTCGGGGTGCAGCTGCTCTATCGCACCACCCGCCGGCTCACCCTGAGCGAGGCGGGCAAGGAGCTCTATCAGGGTGCCAAAAATGTGAAGGCCGCCGCACTGGACGCCTTCGATGCGGTGGCGGGATTTGGTGAAAAGGTGAGTGGGCATGTGCGGATGTCGGTGCCCACCATCTCCGGCGAGCTGCTGCTGGCCGATGCGGTGGCCGACTTTTGCCAGCAACACCCGGGGCTCACGGTGGAGATGTCGCTGGAGAATCGCTTCGTCAACCTGGTGGAAGAGGGGTTCGATCTGGTCATTCGCACCGGCTATCTGGATGATTCGAGCCTGATTGCCCGCCACATCCTCGACTCCCAGTGGGTGATCTGCGCCGCCCCCGCCTACGTGCGCCGCTTCGGCGCGCCGCGCGAGCCGTCGGATTTGCTCACCCACAACTGCCTGCGCTACGCCTACCAAAGCACGGGGGCCTCGGAGTGGGCCTTCAAGGGGGAAGAGGGCAACTATCTGCTGTCGGTGTCGGGCAGTTTTTGCACCGACAACGCGGGGGCCCTGCGCAAGGCGGCGCTGGGGGGGCGCGGCATCGTCTATGTGCCGCGCTGCCTGGTCTATCACGACCTGATGAATGGCGAGCTGGTGGATCTCTTCCCCGATCAGGTGGGCAAGAAACTCGGGATCTACGCCGTCTACCCCTTTACCCGCCAGCCGCCGCGCAAGATCAGGTTGCTGATCGAGCACATCCGCCAGCGCTACCTCGATATCGCCCACTACTTTGGCTGACGGGGGATGGCGCTCATCCCGTGTCAACGGGGGGCTTTTTGACCCGGGCAGCAGCGTTACCTAACATGGCCTCCCCTTCAGCGCGCTGGCTCAAGCCACCAGGGTCGCCTCAAGCAGGCGGTTGGCGCCGGCTCAGCCGGGTTGGGCGGTGAGAAAGGCCAGCGACTGGCGGTTGAAGTGCTCGGGCCGCTCCACATTGCAGACGTGGCCGCAACCGTCGATGATCTCGAGCCGGCTGTAGGGGTCGCGCGCCACCTGCTCGCGCACCGGCGCCAGGAACATGTGATCCTCCTCCCCCATCACATAGAGGGTGGGAATGGGCAGGGCCCGCTCCTTGAAATAGCGCATCAGGGGGTTCACCTCGGTGGCGAGGCGAAACCAGCGCTTGAACTCTTTTTGGCACAATTTGCGCGCCTCGCGCACGAAGAGGTTGCGCGACTCCTGATGGTGCTGGCGCGGCATGATGATGAAGGCAAACAGCCGGTAGAGCCACATGTAGGGCAGGATGTGCTGGCCGAGGCGGCCGAGCTGCACCAGCACCCGCGAGCGGATGTCGAGGCGCAAAATGGCGCCGCCCAGCACCATGCTCTTGACCCGCTCGGGGCAAAGCTCCGCCAGATGGCGAATGAGGATGGTGCCAAGGGAGATGCCGACGAAGTGGGCGCGGCGAATGTTGAGGTGATCGAGCAGTTGCAGGATATCCTCGGTCACCGCCCGAAAGCTGTAGTGACCCTTGATCACCTGCTGCAGCTTGTGGGACTGGCCGTGGCCGCGCAAGTCCAGCAGCAGCACGTTGAAGTGCTCGCGATAGGCCCGCAGCTGCTTGAACCAGATGGAGGAGCTGCCGCCCGCCCCGTGCACGAAGACTACCCAATCCCGCTCGGGACCCAGCTCGAAGGTCTTGTGATACAGCATCTTGCGACTCCCTCATCGACGGCATTGGGGTATAGTAGGCGCGCATCTTAGCAGATTTTTTCACCCGACTAATACGTTTGCACCGCAAGCAGCCAGGAGCATGACCATGGAGTTGACCCGTTTGAGATCCTTTCTGCTGACCCTGCCGGGCGCTCAGGAGGATACCCCCTTCGGCCCAGAGATCCTGGTCTATCGCATCGCCGGCAAGATGTTTGCCCTGCTGGACTGGCAGGCCGAGCCGCTGCGGCTGAACCTCAAGTGCGAACCCGAGCTGGCCCTGCTGCTGCGCGAACTGCACCCCGAGGTCAAACCAGGCTGGCACATGAACAAGCAACACTGGAACACGGTCACCTTCAACGATGGCCTGGCCGACGATCTCTGGCAGGGCTGGGTGCATCACTCCTACGAGCGGGTGGTGGCCGGTCTGCCCAAGGCCAAGCGCCCGCAGGCACCCCAGCGATGAGCCCCGCCATGGCGACAGCGCCCAGGCTCGTCCGGCTGAACGAGCAGCACATCCCCGCCCTTTGCACCCTGTTCGAGCAGTCGGTGCGAAGGATAGGCCCGCAGCACTACAGCCCGGAGCAGGTGGAGCAGTGGGCCCTCGGCGCCCGTCATCCCGGCTTTGTCGGCCAGCTGCGCGAGCACCACGGCTGGGTACTGGAGCAAAGCGGCGAGCCGCTCGGTTTCGTGACCCTGAGCCAGGATGGCCACCTCAGCCTGCTCTATGTGAGCGCCGATCACCCGCGCCTTGGCTATGGCGGCCTGCTGCTGGCCGCGGCCCTTGCCGAGGCGCAACGACTCGGACTCAAACAGCTGACGACAGAGGCCAGCGCCTTCAGCTATGGGCTATTTTTACGGTATGGCTTTGAGCTGACCGGATTGGAGAGCGTGGAGCGCGGCGGCGTCGATTTTATCCGTTATCGCCTGCACTGTCGCTTGCCAAGCTAGGTCCAGCCACTAAAATACGCACAGTTTTTCCGTATTGTTGAGGATTGAGGCCGCCATGGTTGTAGAAAGCGAAGGCTATATCGCCCTGATTGAGTATCTGGTGGAGAGTCTGGGACTGTTTGAAACCCAGCAACAGAGCAGTGGTGAACAGACCATCGAAGATCTGGTGAGCAGCCGGGTGGCCGGCAACCTGATGGCCATCTGCGAGCAGAATCCGCAGCTCGATCCCAAGTTGCGCTTCGTGATCATGCAGGAAGCCGATGCGGTGGTGGCCGATCTGGAAGAGGTGCTCTCTGCCGTCTGGCTGCGCGCCCCGACCCCGGAGCAGAAAGCCTTCCTCGAAGAGTTCATCGATCTCATCAAGAACCTGTTTGACGGCGCCATCAGCTGAGCGCCGTGGCGAACGTTCGCGTCGCCGCTCTCCCACCATTCTTCGCACCGTAGAAATGAAAAGGGCCGCCTTCATTGGCAGCCCTGCTTGCTAGCATTTCAACTCATCAAGTTTTTCAATGACTTTTATGAATTTCGAGGCAAGAAATGTGTCTGGTCTTGGCCGCCGTCCATGGTGGCTACCAAGTTGGGCAAGCCTGGTTCAAATAAGTTCCTTTCCATGACACATTTTTTTATGATTTTTTCACTCTCCTGACAAAGCCCGATAAAAAGGCCGCAAAGGCGGCCTTTTTCTTTTCACAAACAATAACGAGTCACAGATACCCGTCATCTTGCCCTAGCGGTTGAGGCTCGGCGGCAGGCAGACGCCGATGCCACCCAGGCCGCAATACCCGTCCGGATTCTTCTCCAGATATTGCTGATGGTAATCCTCGGCGTAATAGAAGGGGGCCAGCGGCAGAATGCGGGTGGTGATGGCGCGGCCGTCGCCGCTGGCCAGCATCGCCTGCTGATAGGCGGCCAGACTCTGCTGGGCGATGGCCTCCTGGGTGTCGTCCCCGAAGAAGATGACGGAGCGGTACTGGGTGCCTATATCGCCGCCCTGGCGCATCCCCTGGGCCGGATCGTGCTGCTCCCAGAACAGCTTGAGCAGATCGCCGTAACTGATCACCTTGGGATCGAACACTACCTGCACCGTCTCGGCATGGCCGGTCAATCCGCTGCACACCTCCTTGTAGGTGGGATTCTGGGTCACCCCCCCCTGATAGCCGGCAGCGGTGGAGTAGACCCCTGGCTGTTGCCAGAACAGGCGCTCCACGCCCCAGAAGCAGCCCATGCCAAACCAGGCCACCGCCATCCCTTCAGGCCAGGGGCCTTGAGTCGGGTGACCATTGACCGCATGCTGCTGGCCAATCACCATCGCCTCGCGGCGTCCCGGCAGCGCGTCTGCCGGCGAAATAATCTGTTCCATGCACCCTGTCCTTGTATAAAAACCTGTGCGATCGCACAGCTGACGAAAAGGAATATCGAAGATAACAGTTTATGGGCCGGGATCAACCTGAGGCGCACCGCCACACCGCTGCCCCCCCTGTCCCGCCTGGTATCGCCACCGTTCGACCAACCTGACCACCGTGATGACAAAATCATGCCAAATCAATATTTAGTCTTGATTTGTGCATTTATTTTCATATATTGAGCCCATTGCTGTTTTTTTATGGAAGAAGCCTCAAGTGCGTGAACGCGAACCCAGCCTGGTCTATGCCTTTCGGCAGTCAACCCCCTACGTCAATGTGCACAGAGGTGCCACCTTCGTGCTGATGATGGGGGGGGAAGCCCTCTGCCACCCCAATTTTGCCAACATCGTCAGCGATATCGCCCTGCTGCAGACCTTGGGCATTCGCCTGGTACTGGTTTTCGGCTCCCGCCCGCAAAACGACGAGGCGCTGGCCCGCGCCGGCATCGAGGCCCAGTACCACAAGCGGATCCGGGTCACCGATGACGCGAGCTTCGCCATCATCAAGCAGGTGTGCGGCGGCTTGCAGTACGACATCACGGCCCAGCTCTCCATGGGGCTCGCCAACACACCGATGCAAGGTGCCCGCATCAGCGTGGTGAGCGGCAACTTCGTCACCGCCCAGCCGCTCGGGGTGGATGACGGCATCGATTTTTGCCACAGCGGCCGGGTGCGCCGCATCGACGTGGAGGGGATCACCCGTCAGCTCGATCAGAAGAGCCTGGTGCTCATCTCCCCCATCGGCTGCTCGGTCACCGGCGAGAGCTTCAACCTGAGCTCGGAAGAGGTGGCCCGCCGGGTGGCGGTGGATTTGAAAGCGGACAAGCTCATCTGCTTCAGCAGCACCCAGGGGGTGATGGACCGCCACGGCGAGGCCATCTCCGAGCTCTTCCCCGAGCAGGCCGAGGAGCTGCTGGTGGAGCTGGAGCAGGCGGGGGAAGAGATGTCCGGCACCGCCCGCTATCTGCGCGCGGCCATCGCCTCCTGCCGCGGCGGCGTGCCCCGCTCCCACCTGGTGAGCTATCAGGATGACGGCGCCATGCTGCAGGAGCTGTTCAGCCGCGACGGCCTCGGTACCCAGATAGTGCGGGAAAGCGCCGAGCAGGCGCGCGCCGCCACCATAGAGGACATCGGCGGCATCCTGGATCTCATCCGTCCGCTGGAGGAGGAAGGGATCCTGGTGCGCCGCTCCCGCGAGCAGCTGGAGATGGAAATAGACAAATTCACCATCATAGAGCGCGACGGCCTCATCATCGGCTGCGCAGCGCTCTACTGCTTCATGGAAGAGGCGATGGCGGAGATGGCCTGCGTCGCCATCCACCCCGACTACCGCAACTCCAACCGGGGGGATCAGCTGGTGGCCAAGGTGGCCGAGCGGGCCAAACGGCTCGGCATCCGTCGCCTGTTCGTGCTCACCACCCGCTCCATTCACTGGTTCCGGGAACGTGGCTTCGATCCGCTGGAGGTGGAAGATCTGCCGGTTGAACGCCAGCGCCTCTACAACTGGCAGCGTCGCTCCAAGGTTTTGTCCAAGACCATTGTGTAACTCATTGATTCTGTGTTGAGTTGGCTGACTTTTTGAACTTTTTCACAAACTCGATTGACAGTGCAATCCAACGCAAGGTATTTCTAAATGCACTCCACCGCCCTGGTGGAGCCAGAAGAGGAGCGCTGCCCAGGCAGCCCGAGGGAGGACACCAGTGTCCGGTGAACTTGGGTCAGGGGGAGCAGCGCCGAGACATCTGAGGCAACTGGATACCTCAGTGTCGGCTGCGGGGGCTGAATCCCCCGGGTTGTCATCGGTAGTGGTCATCCCCCACCGCGCCCCGTCAGGGGCGGGTACGGGATGGGCTCTGCGGGTGGAGTGCTTCTGGCCGGGATAGTTTCGATCATTCCTGCCATTTTCAGCCTCCTCCTCTCTTTTTGCCCGATGGAACCGGATTTTCATATTAAGACAGGAGTAAGCAATGAGCCCGATCAATGTCGCCAAGTTTGGCGGAACCAGCGTCGCCAACGCGGCAGCCATGAACAACTGCGCCGACGTGGTGCTGGCCAACCCGGCCACCCGGGTGGTGGTGCTGAGCGCCAGCGCCGGCGTCACCAACCTGCTGGTGGCACTGGCCCAAGGCGATCTGGACGAGGCGGGCCAGGAGGCGCAGCTGACCAGACTGGCCGAGATCCAGCAGGCCATTCTGGCCGACCTTGGCCACCCGGGCGACGTGAGTGCCCAGATCCACGACCAGCTCGACGAGATCCGCACCATGGCGCGCCAGGCCCATCTGCGTACCGATGCCGAGCTGGCCGACAGGCTCATCGCCTGCGGCGAGCTGATGTCTACCCGCCTCTTTACCGAGCTGCTGCGCCAGCGCGGCGTCAAGGCCCGCTGGCAAGATGTGCGCCAGCTGCTGCGCACCGACAGCCGCTTTGGCAAGGCCAGCGTGGATCTGGCCGCCACCCGTGACCTCTGCCAGCAGACGCTGGGCCCCCAGCTTGGCGACAGCCTCATCATCACCCAGGGCTTTATCGGTGCCGACGGCGATGGCCGCACCACCACCCTGGGCCGCGGCGGCTCCGACTACAGCGCAGCCCTCCTGGCTGAGGCGCTCGATGCCGGCTCCATCGAGATCTGGACCGACGTGCCCGGCATCTACACCACGGATCCGCGCCTGGTCACCCGCGCCCGCCCCATCCCAGAAATCAGCTTCGTCGAGGCGGCCGAGATGGCCACCTTCGGCGCCAAGGTGCTGCACCCGGCCACCTTGCAGCCGGCGGTGCGCCGCGACATTCCGGTGTTTGTCGGCTCTGCCAAGGATCTGGCCGCCGGCGGCACCTGGATCCGCGCCAGCACCCGCACCAATCCGCTGTTTCGCGCCGTGGCCCTACGCCGCAACCAGGTGCTGGTGACCCTGCACAGCCTCAACATGTTCCACGCCTACGGTTTCCTGGCCGAGGTGTTCGGCATCCTGGCCCGCCACCGCATCTCGGTGGATCTCATCACCACCTCCGAGGTGAGCGTGTCGCTGACCCTGGATCACACCGGCAGCCAGAGCAACGGCGAACCCATCCTCAATGACAAGGTGCTGGCGGAGCTCGGCCAGCTGTGCAAGGTGCAGGTGGAGACGGGACTGGCGCTGGTGGCGCTCATCGGCAACCGGATGAGCGAGGCGGTCGGGGTGGGCAGTCAGGTCTTTGACGCCATTCGCGAACACAACATTCGCATGATCTGTTACGGCGCCAGCGCCCACAACCTCTGCTTCCTGGTCAAGGAGGACGAGGCGGGCCACATCGTCAACCGCCTCCATCAGGAGCTGCTCGACTAAGGGGCAGACAGCTCGCCAGGATCAACAGAGGGGCCGCCGGGCCCCTCTTTCTATATAGGGTGATTTCTGGATAAACGATGATCTTCCCTAGCCCGCCGTAGTCAGCGCCGGCAGCAGGTTGGCCCGGATCTCCTCACGCAGCTCTTCCAGCCGGCGCAGCAGCGCCCCCTGATCCAGCCCCGCCTCGTCGGGGCCCAGGTTGTCCGCCAGTTCGGCGTAATGTTCGGTCACCGCCTGCTCCAGCCAGTCGAGCCGGCGCAGGGTGAGCGGGCCACAGCTCTTGCCGCTGAGATCGTCGGCAATGTCGAGCCGGTGGCTGCGATACATGTCGCGCCACCAGTTGGCGGCGAGCGCCTCTTCGCTGGCCAGCGCCGATCGCCACTCCCCCAAGAGCCCTTGCAAGCGGGCCAGCACCGGCGCACTCGCCCCCTCCCGAGTCAGGTGCTGCAGCTCCCGCTGCGCCCAATTGACGCACAGGCCGCGCCAGTAGCGAAACTGCGGCAGCGGATCCGGCTCGTCTAGCCACAGGCCCGAGAGGGTGCGGGTCTCCAGCCGTTCAGGTACGTGAAAACCGGGATCGGTGAGGCCGTTGGAGTTGAATTCATGGCGGGGATCGAAGGGCCACATGTAGCCAAAGTCGAACACGCTGATCTGCTGACCGTCATCCAGCAGGTTGCCGGGGCTCGGATCCCAGTCGAACCAGCCCCAGTGGGCCAGCTCCGCCTGCACCGCCAGCATCTGCGCCAGGTTGCGCTCATTGAGATCATGCACCGGCACGCCTCGCAGCCAGGGGGAGACCAGCACCCCGGCCCGGGCCGAGCCAAAGCTGGTGCAGACCACATTGGCCAGGATGGTGGGGTGCAACTCCCGCAGGGCCTCTATCTCCCGGCGGCGCTCCAGCTCGGTCAGGAAGGCGGTTCTTCCGTCCACGTTAGCCACCAGAGAGTCGTGCCGGCGCCGCTTCAGGCACCAGTGATGTCCCTCCACCTTGAGGTGGAACACCTCGGCGGTGAGGCCGTGACGATAGACCTTGAGCACGGCCGGATGATCCTCCTTGAGACGCACCAGCTGGGCCACCGAGAGGGGACAGTCCTGCTCGCGCCCGATCCGGATTTCCTCCTTGCTCTCCAGCATGCGGAGCAACCTTGCCTGACGTGCCGCTACTTTGGGATTCATACATGTACCTCCATCCATATTGAGAGACTAAGCAGCAAGGCTGGAGCAGACCAGCGGCAAAGCGCCATGATGACGCTTTCATCACAGAATGAGTATGCCCCCCGGATCGGGATCACAGTTTGCATGGATCCACTGTCACGCAACCTTCATTGTTTGGTCATTAAATTGACAACAAGGAACAAGCCCATCACCATCGGGTCAAATTAAATGCAGCAGCCATGCATCACCGTCACTCGCTCAAAGGATGAGCCCATATGAAAGCCCCCACTTCAGCGCGCTTGCCAGCCAGGGTCTCCGGTCTCCCCGCCCTGCTGCTCGCCATGCTGGCCGCGCTGCTGCTGCTCACCCTGTTGCTGCCGCAGATCAATCCCGCCAGCTGGCTCGGCCGGGCCCAGCCGCTGGTGCTGGGGCCGGCGGACAACCCCATCGCCACCCTCACCCGTCACGCCCTGCTCTACAAGAGCGACAGCCGCGGTCTCTATCTGGTGGTTCGCAGCCAGTGGCAGCTGCGGGGGCCGCTGCAGGAGGGGGACAAGGTCAGGGTGGAGCTGCTCAACGACAGGGGCGAGCGCATCGATCAGCTGAGCCAGCCGGTGGACAAGCGCCAGCAGTGCCGCAAGGGGCGCTGCACCCTGGATCTCAACAGCACCCTGCGCGCCCCCGACGACGCCCTGGCCAGCCGCTATCAGCTGCGGATCGGCCTGCTGCTCAAGGAGAGGCCCGAGAGCGGCGAGTTCAGCCAGATCCTGCAGACCCTGCCGGAGCGAGGCTTCAACCTCACCTATCTCTGTACCAGTCTGCTGCTGGTGCTGGCCCTGAGTGCCGCCGTGCTGAAGGTGGTGCTGCCCACCCTCAGGCGCAATCTGCGCTGGCGCATCGCCGGCAGCCTGCTGCTCGGCAACCTCACCTTCGTGCTGCTGCACGGCTTCGTGGTGTTCAAGCTAGGGGAATTTCTGCTCTGGTCAGGCTTTCGCCCAGAGCACTACTACCTCGCCTGGGGCAGCATGGTGCTGGGCTGGAGCCTCTGCGCACTGGCGGGGTTCAACCTCTATATGGGGCTGGTGTTCACCGCCCTCTCCGGAATCGGCCTCTTGGCGAATTTCATGAAGATCGCCATCTACGGGGTACCTCTCGGGGGGGACGATCTCGGCAACCTGGTGGCACTGCTGCGCATTCTGCTGGAGCAGCATCCTGTGCTGCCGCTGCTGGGCGGTGCACTCGCCCTTTTCTTGTGCTGGCGCTTCGCCCTGTCACGCTGGGTGCTGCGCATCGCCGCCGCCACCGCCGCCTTCTTTGCGCTGTGCGTGTTTGCCACCCAGACCGGCAACAAGCTGCTGGGGCCCAACATTCGCTACGTGGACAGAGCGGTCAACTACCACAGGGACATCATCCGCTCGGGGCCCGGCCTCTATCTGTTCAACCTGGTGGACGAGATGTTGCAAAGCGGCAGCGTGTTTCGCTATCCCTTGCAGATCAACGAGTTCACCCCTCAGCTCAGCCATGTCAGCCTGAACCAGCCGCCCCGCTTCGATCTGGTGATCGTGCTGCAATATGAATCCCTCTGGCTCGGCTGGCAGGGCAAGATCTGCGCGCCGCCCCCCACCCTGAGCCTGCCGGCCAGCGTGCAGCAGTGGCACAAGACCATCCACTCCCCCACCACCGGCGGCATGACGGTGCTGGCGGAGTTCGAGATGAACACCGGTCTGCCGGTGGGGCTGCTCAAGCAGGGGGTGGTACCCTACTACTACCTCTCGGAGCAGGTGCCGGGCCTGGCGCAGAGTGCGAAGCAAAGCGGCTACCGGACCCTGTTTGCCCACCCCTATGTGGAGAAGTTCTGGGGCCGCGCCAAGGCGATCCCGGCCCTTGGCTACGAAGAGCGCTGGTTCGACAACCGTTTCACCACGCTCGAGCATAAGGGGCTCTATATCTCGGATGATGCGTTGATCGACCACCTGCTCAAGCGCAGCGAGCAGGATGAGCAGCCGCTGTTCGCCTACGCGGTCACCATGCAGGGGCACGGCCCCTTCGACGGGGATCGCTACCAGGCCCAGCAGCTCGACAAGGCCTGCCCGGATCAGAGCGACGCCGATCGCCAGCTGCTCAACACCTACTACACCGGCGTGGTGGATGCCATGGCGTCGCTGGAGCATCTGCTCACCAGCCTGGATCGCTCAGGCAAACGCTACCTGGTGGTGGCGTTTGGCGATCACCAGCCGTTCCTGATGTCCGCCGGCAAGGGCATCCACGGCGCCACACCGCCCCGCGATGCCAGCTACCAGATCCCCATGATGGCCTTTGCCCGCGCCGATGACCCCCTCAATCTGGCGACCCAGTTTGCCCCGGTGCGCCAGCTCTATCAGATGGGCCAGGCCACTCGTCAGCTGCTGGCAGGCGACATGACCCCCATCCCGGATCTGGCCCTGCTCCACCCGGTACTGGGAGAAGAGAAGGGATTCGACGTCTCACCCCTGGTGCCGCAGATCCGCGCCAGCTTCCGGCCCGACGCCCTGCCCTGAGCCCCGCTATCGCGGGACAGATGACAAAGAGGTCGCCCAGGCGACCTCTTTGTCTATTTGTCGATACGGCGATGGCAGCCAAAGCGGGCTCACTCGCCGAGCCAGGGCTCGCACAGGGTGAGACTCTGGGCCTCGAGATCCAGTTCGGCCTCGATGCCAAGGGGCAGGGTCAGCATGGGGTGGGTGTGGGCGCAGTCATACTCCGCCAGAATGGGGAAGGTCGGCTCCCCCACCACCTCCAGCAGGATGTCGAGCGGCCGCCGGCCGCTGCCCTGACTGTCGAACAGCTCGTGTTTGCCGAGCACCAGGGCACCGATGCGATCAAACACCCCGCACAGCTTGAGGTGGGCAAACGAGCGCTCCACCGTCTCTGCCAGATGAAGGCTGTCTTCCAGCAGCAGAATGTCCCCTTGCTCGATGGCCGGCATATAGGGGGAGCCCCAGATCCCCGCTAGGGTGTTGAGGTTGCCGCCAATGAGCCGGCCCCGCACCCGACCTGTGCCCACCGAGATCAGCCGGTTTGACCGGCACTGCTTGGCCCGGCTCTGCTGCTCCCAGTCAAGCCGCTCCTCGGTCCATTGCGCCGGGGTCGGCACTGTGTGAGGCACGGCGGCGCCACCGGCCTGGCAGATCTGGCGAAAGCCCGCCAGGGTCTCGTCCACCAGCGGCGAGAGCTCGCCAAAAGAGGCCACCAGCGCCGGTCCGTAGAAGGTGACCAGGCCGGTGCGGGCATGAATGCCGAGCAGCAGGGCCGTCACGTCGGAGTAGCCAATGATGATTTTGGGGTCGCGCATGAGCGCATCAAAATCGAGATAGGGCAGCAGGGAGTTGGAGTTGCTGCCGCCAATCACCGACATGATGCAGCGCACCTCTGGATCGCGAATGAGGGCATTGAGCTCGGCAGCCCGGGCGGCGATGGAGCCGGAGCGCCAGTGATCGCGCTGGCCGGTGAGGCTGCCCGCCTTGAGTCTGAAGCCCTGCCCTTCCAGAAACGCCCCGGCACGGGCAAAGCGGTTTGGCGCCCAGGCAGTGGCCGCACTGGAGGGGGAGAAAAAGCCGATGGTATCGCCGGGCTTGAGCCCCGGCGGCTTGAGTATTGTCATCGCAAACGGTCCTGTTCCAGATCTGGCCATCCAGGGCATGGCAGCCACAAGAAAGGACTCATAATAGCCATGATATGGCCGTCAAGGCACCAAGAAAAGATGGCAGATCAGGTAGTAACCGACGCCACCCGGCTGGTGATCACGAAGTCGAGACCCGCATGGGAGATAGCGCGGCTCACTTGCCCGCCGGCTGAACCCAGAAGCGACGCCCCCATGCCTGGCTTATCTCGTCAAAGGAGCCATCGCGGTGCATCTGCTCCAGCGCCGCCTGCAGGCCTTCGATAATGACGGCATCCGTGTTGCGGCTGAAGGCAAAATAGAACGACTTGGTCTCCTGAAACTCAAACATGGGGACAAACTCCGAGTAGTGATGGCCCAAGGTCTCTATGTGGTAGGCGGCCCCCATCTGCATGGCTGGCGCGACGTCGGCCCTGCCGTGCAGCAGCATGCGAAACTTGTCGTCCTCGTCGTGCACCAGCACCAGATTGAGCCCTTTCTCCGCCAGTTCGATGGCCAGCGCCGAGTCGCGTACCACCGCGATCCGCCAGGGGGCCAGGTCAGCCAGCTGATGGCCCACCACATCGTCGCGTTTTGCCAGGCGATACACCCAGGTGACGCGAGGCCCGATAGGGCCGACCCAATGAAAGAGCGCCTCGCGCTCGGGCAGCCTTATCATGCTGAAGATGACGGTATTGGGGTCATATTGCGCCATCTGATAGGCCCGCGCCCAAGGCAGGAGCTGGATGCCCTTGCGGTCGAGCCCGATGCCGCTGACCTCCAGCATTCGCTTGAGCAGATCCACCGACAGCCCCGTCACCTGGCCGTCCTTGTCCCGATAGTTGTATGGGGGGAGCTCCTCCGTCACCGCCTGAATGGTGGCCCCCATGGCGCTCCCCAGCCAGCACCACAGCAATACCCAGCGCAGAATATGGAGCATGATTGCACCCTCGAGCTGACTCTCTTGTCATGAGTATGATGGACGCGAACAACACAATACAGGCAGGCGGACAGGTGCATGTCAGGGCGCTGGCATCCCCCATCCGCTGGGAAGGCCGCAATAAAAAACCGGCAACAGGTTGCCGGTTTTTTATTGCATCAAGGCGTCAGACCAACACGGCGGTCCCGCTGATGCTGACCATCAGCATGCTGCCGCTTTGCCCCACCACCTCGTAGTCGATGTCGATGCCGACCACCGCATTGGCCCCCAGCGCCGCGGCGCGCTCCCTGAGCTCGTCGAAGGCGATTTCCCGGGCCCGGGCCAGCTCTTTCTCATAGGCGCCGGCGCGGCCGCCGATGATGTCGCGGATCCCGGCAAACAGATCCTTGAACACGTTGGCGCCAAGAATGGCTTCACCCACCACGATGCCGCGGTACTCGCGAATGGTCTTGCCTTCCAGGGTGGGGGTAGTTGAGAGGATCATCTGGGTTTCCTTGTGGATTGAACTGGGGGACAGCCTAAAGCAGCCAAGGGGGCGCAGGCAAGCAGGGAGACCCGGTTCGCCCCTGGCGGAGCATGGCGGCGCGGGCCTGCCAGCACGGATCCCGTGCGCGTCGACGACGTGGCACCTGTCCATATTCAACGACGAAAGGCGACATCGAGCCGTCGCATGGCCTGCTCCGACAGCCCCTTTCATTAGCCGATCCGGCTCAAACATCAAGTGACAAAAGTGTCAGTTGTGGCTCATTTTGCCTTTCCCTAGGGTGAGTCTGTCCCGGCCATGGACCGGAGACAGACCCACTTCTCACGAGGAGAGCAGCATGATGCAGCAGGATACCCGACTACCTCACCCCACCCTCGCACCGGGGGTATGTTCCCCCGCCAGCCAGCTCGCCGACACCACCATGGAGACCATGTCATGACCACGATCGCCACCCTGGATCTGGGGGATCAGGGTCTGCTGGCAGACTACCTGTCGGCGACCTCGCCCGCCCTGCTCAACCAGACCTATGCGAACTTGTTGTTGATGCAGCAGTCATTGGCCAACAGCGAGATCGACTCAATCCTCGCGGTCAAAATCGAGGCCTACCAGGCCCAGATGATGAGTCAGGCACGCTACTACCAGCAGACCAACCTGTCCGGCCTCATCCACCTGCTGAGCAACGGCTCCAACTTCTACGCCCTGGTCGCCGCGTTCAATCGCCTGCTTGGCCAGGAAGAAGACGCCGCCGTGCTCGCGGGGCGCGCCCGGCTGGCCGAGCAGCTGACGTCTCTCGCCGATCAGGCCCTGAGCTATCGGCTCAATGCCCAGGCACTCAATACCCGCGTGCAGGTGGCCTGGGGATCCCTGCGCCCCCTGATGGAGCAGTTCAATGGCGTCATCACCCAGCTCGAGCAGGATCTGATGGCCGATGCCAAGCGCCAGACCGAGATCATTGATGCCCTCAACCAGGCGATTGCCGCCAATATCCAGGCCATCGTCGATGAGGGTGGCAAGGCCGGTGAAGGGGTCAACCAGCTGGGGCGGGCCATCGTCACCTCGCTGACGCTGGAACAGAAACCGGCCGACAAGGAGGCCAAACCCGCCACGTCGCAGGAGATAGCCAAACAGACAGACCAGCAGACCCAGTACATGGTCTCCGGTCTCAAGGCGATCTCATCGGGCATTGCCGGCTCCAGCCTGGCGGCCCGCGAGCTCAAGACCAACACCGACAAACTGGCCGAGGCCTACCAGGCGCTGGCCGCCACCAACACCCTGCTGAGCGTGGCCAAGTCGGTGCAGGCGCAAAACCAGCTGTTTGTCGACACCTACAGCCGGGTTGCCGATGCCGTCACCCAGCTGCCTGCTGGCTGGCAGAAGGTGGCCGATGCCTACCAAGGGGCGGTGCCCGTGGTAGCCGACCTCAACAGCCCCGACGATGTGCGTCAGCTGCGACGCACCGTGGCGCTCAACACCCAGTCCTGGCTGCTGCTCGCGGGCCAGGTTGACGACATCAAGGCAGCCTACGCCGGCAACGGCATCCTGCCCGACGCTTAATCCCACCACGCAAGGACACGCCAAATGACCAACGCAACAACCATCACCATGGACCAGGGTATGGCCAACCAGGCTTCCCAGGCCCTGCAGATCCAGACCTACTGCAACAGCGTCAAGCAGCAGGTGCCGGTGGACTTCAGCCAGTTCCCGAACCTCAAGGACAACCAGACCCAGATCAACCAGGGGCTCGATCTGGCGAAGGGGCACGCCGACCTCTATCTCAATACCGTCCAGCCGCAGATCATCACCAACATCAGCAACATCTCCAACTACTTTGCCCTGCAAAACGCCATTCCGGCCGTGCTGCCGCCCGGCTCCACCAAGGCGCAATGGCTCAGGCAACTGAGCGTCATCAAGGAGCAGGCTACCGAGTATCAACGGCTCTCCGCCGACACCCGGCTGGTGATCGTCAATCTCAACAACAACCTCATCACCGACTCCAGCAACTTCCAGGGCATAGTGGTGAACCTCAACAGCAAGGTGCAGGGGGACAACGGGGTACTCGCCCAGCTCAACGGTGACATCGACAAGGTGAACGCGGCCATCGACGGCGCCATCGCTGGCATCGTCGCCGGGGGGCTGCTGGTGATTGGCGGCGCCTTCGTCACCGCCATCGGCGCCGTGGCTGACTTCGTCACCGCCGGCACCTCGACCCCGGTGGTCATCGGCGGGGTCGCCATGATGGTGGCCGGGGCCGGCGGCATCACGGCTGGCGCCATCGTGCTGCACAACTCCCTCGGTACCCGCCAGGACCTGTACCAGAAACGCAGCAACCTCAACAGCGAGGTACTGATCGCCACCCAGATCGGCAACGGCTACAAGGGGCTGCAGGTGCAGGCGCAAAACGCCGTCACCGCGGCCACCCAGATGAGCAACGCCTGGGACGCCCTCACCTCCGATCTGGGCAGCCTGATCACCGATCTGGACAAGGGGATCACCAGCGGCGACGACATCCGCCAGCTCTGGCTGACCGCCGCCGACACCACGGTCAAGACGGTGCTCACCGACGTGACCACCATCAAGGCCCAGATGGCCGGCGTGAGCCCGCTGCAAGTGCCGCAGACCGACACCATCGCCAACTTCGTGGCGCGCCTGGCCGCCTAACCCACGGGAGGGCGGCCTGGCCGCCCTCTTTTATAAGGAGACCCCATGAGCAACGGCATTCTTTCCCAATCCATTGCCAACATGCAGCAGGCCGAAGCGACCATTCAGTCCTTCAGCGGGCTGCCGCAAAACGCCGTCAACATCCAGCAGAACGTCGGTGAGGTGGTCGCGGCCCTGCTGCCCCAGGTGCAAACCATGCAGCAGCAGGTGCTGGCGTTTGCTGGCCGCCTGGAAACGCAACTGACCCAGCAGCTGGCCAATACCGGCCCCTTCAACCCCGACGCCCTCAAGGCGTTTGTCGATCAGGTCCAGCAGGAGATCGCCCCCATCCAGACCCTGACCGCCCAGACCCTGACTGCCAGCCAGGCGGCCAACGATCGCATCACGCAGGACAACATAGCGTTGCAGCGGATCGGCGTGGAGCTGCAGGCCACCATCGCCGGGCTGCAGTCCAACCTGGCCGGCGCCCGGCAGGAGCTGGACTCCCTCAACAAGAAGAAGCTCTACCTGCTGGGGCTGGGACTACTGGGGCTGCCTGGCCTCATCGCCCTGGCCGTCACCCTGACGCAGACCCAGAACAAGGTGAGCAGCCTGGAGGGACAGGTGAACCAGATTGAGGGGCAGATCCAGCGCCAGCAGGGCTTCCTCGGCCAGACAACGGCCTTCTCCCAGCAATTTGGCTCCCTCATCGATCGGGTGAGCAAGGTGGGCAACACCATCACCCTGCTCGGCGGCGACATTGCCAACGTCGCCCGCGATGCCGGGCAAGGGGATCCGGAACTGGCGCGGCTCTTCTTCACCGCCGCCCTCACCGAGGTGCGCACCCTGCAGGTGGACGCCTCCTGATACGACCGCAATAAAAAAGGAGAGGCCAAGGCCTCTCCTTTTTTATGGTGCGCGGGGTCATTGTAGTCCCGGCACGTTTGCCCCAGGCGGCTTAGTGCAGCTTCAGGGTCGGGCGCAGCACCCGGTTGATGCGGCCCACCAGCATGATGAGGCCGGTCTTGATGTAGCCGTGCAGGGCAATCTGGTGCATCCGGTAGAGCGAGATGTAAACCAGACGGGCGATATAGCCCTCCACCATCATGGAGCCGCGCATCAGGTTGCCCATCAGGCTGCCCACGGTGGAGAAGCGGCTCAGGGATACCAGCGAACCGTGATCGTGGTAGAGGTAGGGCTTGAGCTCGCCACCGTTCATCTTGGCCAGGATGTTCTTGAACGCCTGGGTCGCCATCTGGTGGGCGGACTGGGCGCGCGGCGGCACGAACTTGCCGTCCGGCTGCGGGCAGGCGGCGCAGTCACCGATGACGAAGATGTTCTCGTCGCGAGTGGTCTGCAGGGTCTCTTTCACCACCAGCTGGTTGATGCGGTTGGTCTCAAGACCGGCGATATCCTTCATGAAGTCCGGCGCCTTGATACCGGCCGCCCACACCATCAGGTCCGCTTCAATCAGTTCGCCATCCTTGGTGTGCAGACCATCGGCGGTCGCTTCGGTGATCATGGTGGCGGTGCGCACGTCCACGCCGAGCTTGACCAACTCCTGATGGGCGGCGCCACTGATGCGCTCCGGCAGAGCCGGCAAGATGCGGGGGCCCGCTTCCACCAGGGTCACCTTGAGGCTGTCGGTGGTCAGGTTCTTGAAGCCATAGGCGTAGAGCTGCTCCACCGCGTTGTAGAGCTCGGCAGAGAGCTCGACGCCGGTGGCGCCGCCGCCAACGATGGCAATCTTCACCTTGTCGCCCGGCTGGTATTCGGTGGCGAACTGCAGGAAGCGGTTCATCATGCTGTTGTGGAAGCGGTGCGCCTGGGAGGGGCTGTCCAGGAAGATGCAGTGATCCTTGATGCCCTTGGTGTTGAAGTCGTTGGAGACGGAACCGATGGCCATCACTAGGTAGTCGTAGGGCAGCTCGCGCTCGTTGACCACGATGTCGCCGTTCTCGTCGACGATCTTCGCCAGCACGATGCGTTTCTCGTCGCGCTTGATGTCGGTCAGGGTCCCGAGCTGGAAGTCGAAGCCGTGGTTCTTGGCGTGAGACTGGTAGCTCAGGGCGTCGATGCCCGCGTCCATGGAGCCGGTGGCCACTTCGTGCAACAGGGGTTTCCACAGGTGGGTGCGGTTGCGATCAACCAGGGTGATCTTGGCCTTGTTCTTCTTGCCCAGCTTGCGGCCCAGGCTGGTGGCCAGCTCCAGACCGCCGGCACCGCCGCCGACGACAACAATATTGGTCATGGTTAATTACCTCGGTTCCATTAAAGCGAAGGGAGCCATCGGCTCCCTTGATAGTTGAATCCATGACGTGACGATCAATCAGGCTTCTTTGAAAGCCTTCATCTGCTGCAGGTGATGAGAGATGTTCTTGAACTTGTGCGTCTCTCGTTCATCCCACACGATGTTGTAATAATTCTTCAATTCACGCTCAGTTTCGCCATTATCGCGCACTTCATCCTGAACGGAAAGGATGCAGAGGCAATTTCCTGAATTTTTACTACGAAACTCAGACACACATTTGGTGCCTATATCTTCGTACTCTTCCGGCCGGTCGATCTTGCCCTGCATGTTGATCTCGGGGTGCAGGTTGGGGTTGAAGATCACCTGCTTGATGCCGCACAGAAAGCCAATGCGCTCGCTCCAGTAGCCACCCAGTCCCACCCCGCAGATTAGAGGCTTGGGATCGGTACTCATGTCGAGCTGCTTCTTCACTTCCTTGAGCAGATGGCTCATGTCATGACGGGGGTGAACCGTGCTGTAGTGCACGAAACGTACATCATCATCGATAAACTGCAACTGCAGCACTTTCTCGTGATTGCCTGGGCTGGTGGCATCGAAGCCATGCAGATAGATGATCATGGATAAGACCTCAGGATCTGTGTCGGTTTTATCGAAACTACCCCAGCGGCAGGGCCCTGCGCCACCAAAACATCCAACTTTCTTGCTTTGGATCACGCCCTCTGTTGCTGATGAAACCAGAGCGGCGGGGCCGGCTCGCCATCGGCTATCAATCTGAGAGCCAGACCGACCGAAATGATAACCGGGCTACCAATCTGACAGCCCTCCCCTGCCGGCAGGAAAACGATTGGCAGCCATCGATGCTGTCAAGCGTGATCCCGCCTGCAAAAATGCGCATGAACAGGGCCAACAGGCCCCCATTCATGCCGACCGAGCACGGTTCCTGCACTCCCCCTGTGATGCAGCGCGAAGGCGACCTTCGTCTGCGTGGCCGGATCCTGGTCGACCCGGTCCTCATCCATGAACGGGACAGCCAGCCTGCCCCATCTTGCCCGGCCAGAGCCGCCGGGTCGCAAGGAGTGATCTGTTCATGCACCAGACCCAGCCCCCCGGGGCGGCCAAGGGCCGCGCCATCGACGAAGTGGAGCGCCTGCTCCCCCCCGGCCAGCTCTTTACCCTCGGCCTGCAGCATGTGCTGGTGATGTATGCCGGCGCCGTGGCGGTGCCGCTGGTCATCGGCGGCAGTCTGGGACTGCCCAAGGATCAAATTTCGTATCTCATCAGTTCGGATCTCTTCTGCTGCGGCATCGTCACCCTGCTGCAGTGCCTCGGCATCGGCCGCTTCGCCGGGATCCGCCTGCCGGTCATCATGTCGGTCACCTTCGCCGCCGTCATGCCGATGCTGGCCATCGGCGCCAACCCAGCGCTGGGGCTCACCGGCATCTTTGGCGCCACCATCGCCGCCGGCATCCTCTCCACCCTGCTGGTACCGCTCATCGGCCGCTTGATGCCACTCTTCCCCACCGTGGTGACCGGGGTGGTCATCACCTCCATCGGCATCAGCATCATGCAGGTGGGCATCGACTGGATGGCGGGGGGCAAGGGCAACCCCGAGTACGGCAGCCTGCGCTACATCGGCACCAGCTTTCTGGTGCTGGCCTTTATCCTGCTGGTGACCCGCTTCACCAAGGGCTTTTTCAGCAACATCTCGGTATTGCTCGGCATCCTGTTCGGCTTCGGGGTGGCCATCGCCATGGGGGAAGTGAGCCTGGACGGCCTGAGTGAAGCGGCCTGGTTCGCCCCAATAGTGCCGTTCGCCTTCGGCTGGCCCACCTTCGATCCCATCTCCATCGCCACCCTCACCGTCATCATGCTGATCACCTTCATCGAGTCGATGGGGATGTTTCTGGCGCTCGGCGACATCGTCGGCCACCCGGCCAGCCGGGGCGACATAGTGCGTGGCCTGCGGGTGGACGGCATCGGCGCCATCATAGGTGGCATCTTCAACAGCTTCCCCCACACCTCCTTCTCCCAGAACATCGGGCTGGTGAGCGTGACCGGGGTGTCGAGCCGCTGGGTCTGCGTCATGTCGGGGGGGATCCTGCTCGCCTTCGGCCTGGTGCCCAAGATGTCGGTGCTGGTCGCCTCCATCCCCCCCTTCGTGCTGGGGGGCGCCGGTATCGTGATGTTCGGCATGGTGCTGGCCACCGGCATCCGCATCCTGGCCAGGGCCGACTACAACAGCAATCGCCACAACCTCTACATCGTCGCCATCAGCTTAGGGATAGGCATGATCCCCACCGTCTCCGGCGCCTTCTTCCAACACTTCCCCGCTGCCCTGCAGCCGTTGTTTCACAGCGGCATCCTCTTGGCCACCCTCAGCTCGGTGCTGCTCAACCTCTTTTTCAACGGCTACCAGCCGGACCTGCGCCACCAGCCGAGGCCCCTGCTGGTAGGGCCGGTGCGCCCGCCCGCTCAGCCGCAACCAGGCAAACCCGCCCCATAAAAAAACCGCCGGACAGCATGGCTGCCCGGCGGTTCCATTCAGCAAGCCAGTGTTAACCGCGGGTCTGGGCGAAGCGCTCCACCGCCGCTTCCACCAGCGCCAGGCTCCCCTGCCAGAAGGCGGGCTCGCGAATGTCCTCCCCCAGGTGCTTGGCCACCAGCTCTTCTGCGCTCATGCGGCCGGTATCGCGCAGCAGGTCGCGGTAGGCCTGGGCCACATTCTGTTCTCCCGCCTTCTGGCGATGCATCAGCTGCTGATAGACGCCGAGGCTGAACAGATAGCCGAACAGGTAGGGGTAGTTGTAAAAGCCAAACCCGGCGATGGAGAAGTGCGCCTTGGCCGCCCAGAACAGGGGGTGATAGCGGCACAGACTCTGCTCGTACCAGCGGCCCCAGGCCTCGTCGGTCAGCGCCTTGAGCCGGGCCGGCGAGACATAGCCAGACGCCCGTTCCGCCACCAGGGCGCGCTCGAAATCGAAGCGGGCCGGGATGTTGACCAGGAAGGTGGCGGCGCCATCGGCTTCGGCCCAGGCGATGGCCTGCTGCTCTTCCGAGCTTTGCGCCTGCTCGAACAGGGCGCTGCGCACCAAGGTTTCGGCGAAGATGGAGGCGGTCTCCGCCAGCGTCATGGGGTAACGACGCTGGCTCATGGGCAGATCGCGAATGAGCCAGTTGTGCCAGGCGTGGCCCAGCTCGTGGGCGAGCGTGATGACGTTGTCCATGGTGCCGGCATAGGTGATGAAGACCCGCGGCTCCACCGGCTCGGCAAACTTGGTGCAGTAGGCCCCGGTGCGCCGGTTGGGGGTGGGCGCAGCATCGATCCACCCCTTTTCGGCCATCATGCGGGCAAATTCCCCCATCTCTGGATCAAAACAAGAGAACGCATCGGCGATGATCTCGATGGCCTCCTCGAACGGGATCTCGCGGCTCACCGCGGCCGGCGGCGGGGCAAACAAATCCTCCGGCCCCAGCTCCTCGATGCCGAGGCGCTCGGCCATCAGCCCCAGCGCCCGCTGACCCAGCCCGCGTGCGCGCCAGGTCTCCTGCATCAGGGTATCCAGGGTCGCCCGCTCGATATGGCTCTGATGGCAGGAGAGATCGAGCGCATCGAGCTGGCGGCTGCGGCCGCGCTGGCGCGAAAGCTCAAGCCGCCAGCCATTGAGGGCGTTCAAGATGGCGGCCACCGTCTCCTGCTCCCCCTCCCAGCCGGCGCTGATGGCATCGAACGCTTCCCGGCGCAGGGCCCGCAGCGGGCTGGAGAGCAGGTTGCTCGCCTCGGCCAGCCCCATCTCGCGGCCATCGATCACCAGCCGGATCTTGCCCACCAGATCGTTGTAGAGGTTGCCCCAGGCGTGCAGGCCGTCGGTGCCAAGGCCGATCACCAGCTGCTCAGCCTCCACCGGCAGGCGCTGATCCTGCAAAAGGCGCTCGTGGCGCAGCCGGTACGCCTCCTCCCCCAGCAGGGAGTCGGCCATCAGCTGCTCGAATTCGGGTTCCGGCAGGGCCAGCATCAGATCCTCGACCGGCGCCAGGGTCTTGAACAGATCGGCATTGAGGGCGCGGGCACGGGAGGCCAGCTGCTTGGCCAGCTCGTCGCGGGCATCCTGACTGCCACGGCAGGCCGCCAGCACGGCCAGGTTCCAGCCAATGTTGTGAATGTCCCGAGTCCGCAGCCGCACCTCGCGCAGGAAATCCTGCAGCGCCTGCGCATTGGCCCGGGCGGCGCCAAGCCCCTCGATAAACTGGCCGAGCTCGTCCAGACTGGCGCGCGCCAGGGCGAGATCCGCGCTCACCTGCGGGCAGTCGAGGGCGGGATAGATATGCTGGTTTTGCCACTGTTGTGGGTAGATTCGTTGCTGCATCAAACGCTCGTCATCAGGTTGCGGGGCCGGGCCCCGTTGAATGCGCGTGGCGAGCCACAGGCCCGCCACCAGGATAAAAACGGCCGGGCTACCTACACCAGCCGCTCGAGGCGGGCGACCGCCTCTTCCACATAATCGAGACTCTCCTGCCAGAAGGCAGGTTCACGAATGTCGACCCCCAAATGCTTCTCCACCAGCTCTTCTGCGCTCATGCGACCGGTGTCGCGCAACAGCTCCCGATAGGCGTGGACGAACTCGCGGCCCGCCCGCGCCTGCTGGGCATAGAGCCCCAGGCTGAACAGGTAGCCAAACAGATAGGGGTAGTTGTAGAACCCGAGCTCGGCGATGGAGAAGTGGCCCTTGCTGGCCCAGAACAGCTCGTCATATTGACTCAGGGTGTCACCATACCACTGCTGCTGCGCCGATTTCATCATCTGCCGCAGCTGGCCGGCCCCCACGTAGCCCTCCTCCCGCGCCGCCACCAGGGTCCGCTCGAAGGTAAAACGGGCCGGCACGTCGAGCAGCAGGCTGGCGGCCCGCTCCCCGTCCAGCCAGGCGATGGCCCGGCGCTGCTCCATGTTGTCGGTGGCCGCCAGCAGGGCATCGCGCACCAGCGCCTCGGCAAACAGGGAAGCTGTCTCCGCCAGCGTCTTGGGGTAGTCACGCTGCTCCAACGGCAACTCCCGCATCAGCCAGCTGTGCCAGGCGTGCCCCAACTCATGAGCGAGCGTGATGACGTTGTCCAGGGTCCCCTCGAAGGTGAGAAACACCCTTGGCTCGGGCGGCTCGGCATACTCGGTGCTGTAGGCGCCGCTGCGCCTCTGTTCGCTCGGGGCAGCGTCAATCCAGCCATTGGCCGCCATCATGCGGGCAAACGCCCCCATCTCGGGATCAAACCCGGCGAAGGCATCGGCCACCAGGGTCAGCGCCTGCTCGAAGCTGATGAGGCTGCTCGCCCCGACAGGCGCCGGGGCATAGAGATCCCAGGGGGCGAAGTCGTTGATCTGCTGGGCGCAGGCCATGGCACGCAGGGCGCGCCGCCCCAGCTCCTTGTGCTCGCCGGCCGCCGTCATCAGGGTCTCCAGGGTGGCCCGCTCCAGGTGCCCCTGATGGCAGGAGAGATCGAGCGCATCCCACTTGCGTTCCTTGCCGCGCTGGCGAGCCAGCTCGTTGCGCCAGCCGTTGATGGCGTTGAGGATGGCGGCCACCGTCTCCTGCTCCGCCTCCCAGGCCGCCTGGATGGCGTGCCAGGCCGCGGCGCGCCGAGACCGCTGCGGGTGGGCCAGCAGGTTGTCCGCCTGGGCCAGCCCCATGGGCTGCCCCTCCACCACCGGCCTGAGCCTTCCTACCAGGCCACCGTAGAGATCCCCCCACCCCTGCAGGCCATCCACGCTCAGCCCCGCGATCAGCTGCTCGCTCTCGAGCGACAACCACTGATCCCGCTGGCGCCGGTCGTGGCGAATGGCGTAGGCGAGTTCGAATAGCTCGGGATCCTGCAGCAGGGCGCGTACCTGCTCCTCGGGGGCACGCACCCAGAACAGGGCCACCGGTTTGCAGAGCTGGGCCAGGCTTGCCTGCAACTGCTGGCCGCGGGAGAGCAGCAGCCGGGCCGCCTCGTCGCGCCCGTCCCGACTGAGCCGGTTGTAGCCGTAGGTCTGCCAGTTCCACTCCAGCAGGCGTACCTCGCTCCAGCAGGCCCGGATGGCCCGCAGCAGATGGCGCAAAGCATTGGTGTCGTTGGTCTTGGGCAGTTCATCCAGCAGGGGTTGCAGGCGCTTCATGGCCTCGCGGGCACGCTGGAAGTCGGCGTCGATCGCCGGGCAGTCGGGGGTGGCATAGATGTGATCATCCTGCCAAACGGGTGGTTTCATGACGTTCCTTGTCTGTTTGCATCCATGTGGGTTGACCCCGCCTCTGTGAGCGGGTGTCAACCGGATAGTACGAAAGGAGGCCGGCCCTTGCCTAGCCCCCATCCGAGGCAACAGACGAGACAATATCTGACGGGATGACCCGCTATCGCGGAAATGCCTACCGACAGTCAGGCCACTGGCACTATTTGGCGGGCTTGAGCTTGCTCACCAGGGTCATGGCCAGCACCAGCACCAGCCCGGCCACCACGCCGGCCACGGCGTTGAGCAGGGTCGGCGTCACCAGTGCGAGGGCTGCGCCGACCGCAGGCAGGGTGGCCACGGCAGCGGCAGCCCCTTCAATCAGGTGGTGCACGAAAGGCCAGCCATGCACCAGGATGCCGCCCCCCACCATGAACATGGCGATGGTGCCGACCAGCGCCAGCAGGTGCATCAGCCGCGGCGCCGTCACCAGCAGCCTCTGCCCCACCGCCCGGCGCAGGGTGCCACCATCGGGCTTTTGCAGCAGATGCAGGCCGATGTCGTCGAGCTTGACGATGAGCCCCACCAGGCCGTAGACCCCCACTGTCATCAATACGGCAATGCCCGCCACCACCGACAGTTGCAGTGCCAGGCTGGCTCCCTGCACGGTGCCGAGGGCGATGACGATGATCTCGGCCGAGAGGATAAAATCGGTGCGAATGGCCCCCTTCACCTTCTGCTGCTCAAAGGCAACCAGATCATCGGGAATGGGTGCGGTATGCGCCTCCCCCTCGCTCGCCTCATGGGGCAGAAACTTGTGGGCCAGTTTCTCGGCCCCCTCGAAGCAGAGGTAGGCACCCCCCAGCATCAGGAGCGGGGTGATGAGCCAGGGCACCAGGGCGCTGATGGCGATGGCGGCCGGCACCAGAATAAGCTTGTTGCGAAACGACCCCTTGGCCACCGCCCACACCACCGGCAGCTCCCGCTCGGCGCGCACCCCGGAAACCTGCTCGGCGTTGAGGGCCAGATCGTCCCCCAGCACCCCGGCGGTCTTCTTCGCCGCCACCTTGGTCATCAGCGCCACGTCGTCGAGTACGCTGGCAATATCGTCAATCAGGGCCAACAAACTGGTTCCGGCCATATCAGAAAATCCTCATCAGGGTAGTCAGGGTCCCACGGTTCACCGGCGGCAACTGCCGATGTCGAGAGCGATGCCGGCCGAAGGGGGATCCCTATTGCGGGAAAAGATGGCACAGTGTAACCAGAAGCCGCCCGTTCGGCAGCAACCACATCAGGGTCATTTGGCCTTGATTCATCCGGTGCCCGCAGGCCCAAGGAGTGTTCCATGCAACCCTGGCAACCGCTGCTCACATTCTGGTTTGGCGAAGAGAGTGACGACGTCACCCGCGCCAAACGCCAAGCGCTCCTCTGGTGGGGCAAAAACAGCGCCACCGACGCCCTGCTCGCCAGCCGCTTCGGTGACCAGGCCGCAGCAGCCGCCGCTGGCGAGCTTGCCCACTGGGCCGAATCGGCCGAGGGCCGGCTGGCCCTGATCCTGCTGCTGGACCAGCTGCCGCGCAACATCCATCGGGGCACCCCGGCCGCCTTTGCCCAGGATGCCAAGGCGCGGGATCTCTGCCTCAAGGGGCTCTCGCTGGGAGCGGATCTGGCGCTGCCACCGCTGGAACGGGTCTTTTTCTACCTGCCGCTGGAGCACGCCGAATCCCGCGAGCAGCAGGCCAGAAGCGTGACCCTGTTCGAGGGACTGGCGGCTGAACAGGCTGACGGCCCGGCGCGGGAGACCTTCGCCGGCTTTGCCGACTTTGCCCGCCGCCATCAGGTGATCGTCGAGCGTTTTGGCCGCTTCCCCCACCGCAACGCCATCCTAGGCCGCGCGAGCACAACGGAAGAGACCGACTTCCTGCTGCAACCGGGGTCAGGTTTCTGACCCATAAAAAATCCCCGCCATGTGGCGGGGAGCTGGCACCCATAGTGATCACTGGATGCGATAGCGAGAGATCTGCTGGTGAATATTCTCGGTGGTCACATTCAACTCTTCCGCCGCAGCCGATGTCTCTTCCGCCGTGCTGCTGGTCTGTTGGACGACCTGGGCAATCTGCTCCACCTGATGGGCAATGGACTCCGCCGCCGAGCTCTGTTCGCGAATCGCGATGGTGATCTCACCGACCTGATCCATGACGCGATGGGAAGCATGACGGATCTGGGTAATGATCTCCCCGCTTTCAGTGGCCATGGCCACCCCCTGCGCTACTTTCTCTTCCACCTGAACCATCTTGGTCACCGTGAGCTGGGAACCCTGTTGAATCGCCTCCACCGTCTCCGAGATCTCCCTGGTCGATTGGGCCGTCCGCTCCGCCAGTTTGCGTACCTCGTCAGCCACCACGGCAAAACCTCGACCCTGTTCACCGGCTCGTGCGGCTTCAATGGCCGCATTCAACGCCAGCAAGTTGGTCTGCCCCGCCACATCGCTGATCACGTTCACCACGCCACCGATCCGGGAAATGCCATCACCCAATGCCGACACTTCGCTGGAAGCCTGACGAATGGCCTCTGCGATCTCGTTGATGGCTTTCACCGTTCTGTCTATCGTGGTCCCCCCATCGCTGGCTAGCTTGCCGGATTCATTGGTGATGCGGCTGGCCTCCTGGGTTCGCTGGGAAATATCCGTGATGCTCACCGTCATCTCTTCCACCCCGGCGGCAATGAGACTGGTGGCATCGTTGGCCTGGCTCGCCGACGAGGCAAGGTGATGAGCCGCCTGGGAGAGCGACTCGGCCGTGCTTTTTATCTGCAGGCTGCCCACTGAAAACTCGGTAAAGGTTTGCTGCAAGGTGTCCAGCAGACGATTGACAGCCGAGAGGGTCAGACCAATCTCATCTTGCTGGGCCACCTTGGCCCGCAAGGTAAAGTTCAAATTGTGCTGAATATCGGAGAGCGTCGCCATCGCCAGCCGCAGTGGATTGGCGACCTGTCTGAACAACCAGATAAACAGCACCAGGGTCAATATTCCGGTACCGCACGAAATAAACAGCATGGTCTGGAGGCTATTGTCGTAGTTCTTTTCACCCTGCAGTTTGACTGCCGCCCCCAAATCAATATTGAATTTCACATGTTTATCTATGGCCTTGGAAAACTGTTCGAACAGTGGCATGACATTGCTGGCGATAAAGTCTCTGGCCTCGGTGTTTTTATTATCACGAGACAATATCAGGACCTTTTCTATCTCCTGATAATATTGCTCGATGATGCGCTGATCATCCGTCGTCAGTTGCCGATCCTCTTCATTGGAGAGCATCTCTGCTTGGTATTTTTGCAACAGAGAGCGGATTTCAGTACGCAGATCTGCAATGCCCGTCTCAATCTGATTCATCTTGCTGTTGTCGGTATTGAGCACATGGGTCTGGATCAAGGCGTGCAATGCGTAAAAATCGGCTTGTACCTGTTTGATGAGGGAGATGCTGGGCACCGTATTGTCGGTGACATAACCGAGATCAGTGTCGGCAGCAGAGAGTCGGTTGATGCTGAACCAGCTGAGAAAGGTCAGGGCCAGCATAACCAGCAGGGCAATGAGTTGAAGCCGGCGAGCAATGTTCATAAAGGCATACTCCGTTAATAAACTCCATTGCAGTGTAGACGATGGGCAACCTCCGGATGGCCCGTAAAATGTGCGCTTCCTTGCACATCTGTCACTGCTGCCAGCCCTCGCGTTTCACCCGCTGCCGATGGTCAGATCCAGGCCCGAAAATAGCCTCGCAGGCTGAATGTGAATGCGAAAAAGACCCGGTTACGACTGCGCCGGCCAACCAATAAAAAAGAAGGAAGACATGTCGTCTTCCTTCTCGCTATTTATATTCGCTCGGGATGACCCGGCAGGCCCGCAGTGTGGCGGCCGTCGATGAAGGTCACGCCGCCTCCGCCAGCTCCTCTTCTTTTTTCTGGTAAGCCTGCGGCGTGAGCCCCAGCAGCTCCTGCACGGTGGAGGCCACCGTGATGGAGGAGATGGTGCCCACCAGGATGCCGGCGAACAGGGTGAAGGAGAAACCGTAGAGAGCGTCGCCACCGAACAGCAGCAGAGCCCCCACCGTGAACAAAGTAGTGCCCGAGGTGATCATGGTGCGGCTGAAGGTGGCCTTGATGGCCGCGTCGGAGCAGTCGTGGATCCCCATCTGGGTGCGCGAGCTGAGCAGGTCCCGCAAGCGGTCGGAGATGACGATGCTGTCGTTGAGGGAGTAGCCGATCACCGCCATCAGACCGGCGATGACGTTGAGATCGAACTCGATGTTGAACAGCGCCAACAGCCCCAGCGCCACCAGACCGTCGTGCAGCACCGACACCAGGATGCCGATGGCCTGACGCCACTCGAAGCGTACCGCCAGGTAGGCGGAGATGGCCAAGGAGGCCACCAGCACCGCCAGCATCCCCTGCTGGAACAGCTCGGCGCCCACCTGGGGGCCAACGATGGTGGTGCGCAGCAGCTCCACCGGCAGGTTGAGCTGCTGGCCCAGCATCACCGCCAGCTCCTCGGCCGGCCAGGGCAGCTCGTGGGGCGGCAGCTTTATCAGCCACTCGCCGGGCACGCCGGCGCCATGCAGCTCGACTACGCCCGCCAGGGGAGCCGTCAACAGGGCGTTGAGCTCATGGGCCTCCTTCAGGGTCTGGATGCGAAACTCCAGCAGGATGCCCCCGGTAAAGTCGAGACCGAGGGAGAGGCCGTTGATGGCGAGCACCGCGATGCTCGCCACGGTCAGCAGCACGGAGGCCCACAGGCCGATGTAACGCCAGCGGGTCAGCCCCATGGCAATGATCATTCTCAGCATTTTTCTTCCCTCGACAGCAGATGGCTCTGGCTTCCCGCAGGGAAGCCCATGGCGCGGGCGCGGAGCAGGCTCGAACGCGCGGCGCGATGACACAGGTGGTGATCCGTCATGGTCACACCCTCAGCAGCTTGGCGCTGCTCTTGCCCCACAGGGGGTTGATGATGGCGCGCGTGCCCCAGATGCCGGTCACCATGCTGGAGATAAGGCCCAGGATCAGGGTGATGGAGAAGCCCTGCAGCGGCCCGGAGCCGATGGCATAGAGCACCACGGCGCAGATCAGGGTAGTGATGTTGGCATCGAAGATGGTGCGAAACGCCGAGCGGTAACCAAAGTCGATGGCGTTGGCCAGCGAGCCCCCTTCCCGCAACCGGTCCTTGATCCGCTCAAAAATGAGCACATGGGTATCCACCGCCATGCCGACGGTGAGTACCAGACCGGCGATCCCCGGCAGGGTCAGCACGGCCCCCGGCAGCACCGCCAGCATGCCCACCTGCATCAAGAGGTTGGCGATGAGTGCCGTGATGGCGACCCAGCCGAACTTGCGATACCAGGCCATCATGAACAGCATCATGCCCGCCATGCCAAACGCCAGCGCGGTGAAGCCCGCCTCTATGTTCTGCAGACCCAGGGTCGGGCCTATGCTGCGCTCTTCCAGGATCTTGAGGGGCGCGGTGAGGGCGCCGGCGCGCAGCAGCATGGCCAGCTCCTGGGCTTCCGGTACGCTGCCAATCCCGGTGATGCGGAACTGGTTGCCAAGGGCGGTCTGGATGGTGGCGACATTGATCACCTCGCTCTGGGCCCGCAACTTGCCCTGGGCGTTGGTCTTGTACTCGGTGAAGACGGTGGCCATCGGCTTGCCCACGTGCTGGCGGCTGAACTGGTTCATCTTGCTGCCGCCCAGACTGTCGAGCACGATGTTGACCTGGGGTTGCCCCATCTCACCCATGTTGGCGCGGGCATCGACGATGTGCTCACCGGTCAGCACCGGCTTGCGAGCCAAGCCAATCGCCTGGCCGCTGCGATCCGCCATGAAGAAGCGGCTGTCGGCCTGGGCTTCGTAGAAGGCCAGCGAGGCGGTGGCCCCGATCACCTCTTTCGCCTGCTTGGGATTGTGCACCCCGGGCAGCTCGATGCGGATGCCGTCCTGACCCTGGCGCTGGACCGAGGCTTCGACGATGCCAAGCTCGTTGATCCGCTTTTTCAGGATCGACAGGTTCTGGGTCACCGCGTTGTTGGCCAGCAGGGTGCGCTCGGCCTCGCTCATCACCAGCCGCAGCTCGTTGCCGCTGCGCTTGAGGGTCCACTGATCCTGCCGGGTGCCGGCGGAATCCTTGATGATGGTGAGCCAGGGCGCCTGATCGGCCACCTCAGGCAGGGTCACCCTCACCTCCCCTTCGCTCACCCGGGCCACGTTGGCGCCGCGCAGGCGCGCCTCGCGAAACTGGGTGCGCAGCATGTCCACCAGGTTCTTGGTCTGGTTGTCGATAACGAAGCTCAGATCGACCCCGATCAGCAGCTGGGAGCCACCGCGCAAGTCCAGCCCGAGCTTGATGGGGGCGGCGCCGAGCTGACTTATCCAGCCGGGGGCGTTGGAGTAGAACTCCAGGGTCAGCGCCGAGCTGTCATAGCCCTGCTGCTCCAGCAGCTGCTTGGCGCGCTGCTGCTCTGCCTGGCTGGCAAACACCAGCTCGACCCGCTCGCCCTGCTGCACCTGCTTCTGCGGTTCGATGCGGTTGTCGGCCAGCAGGGTACGCTGCGCCTCGGTCAGGCTGGTCTGGCCGTGCAGGCCGAGGGAGGGCTGCTCACCGAAGAAGGTGGGCAGGGAGTAAAAGGTAAAGGTGAGCAGCATCAGCAGCAGCAGGGCGTACTGCCACATGTTCATGCGGTTCAAGGTGATACGACTCTTTTTTCTCATGAAATCAGCCTCTGTCAGGAGAAGGCGGCGCACTCGCCACGCCCGGGCGGCGGCACGCAAAAAAACAGGAATAAGACAGTGGCCCGTTCACGCGCGGTGAGCAGGCATCAGGAGGCGATGAGGTGGTATGAAGGACCGGACCCCATCGGGATCAGGCGAGGTAGCTCTGACAGAAACGGTATTGCAGGTGCTGGCGTTGCAACCGGTGCCGATGGATGGTGGCAAACCGATCGCGGAAACTGTGCTTGCGATAGAAGAGAGCGGCATAGAACAGCAGGCCGCACAGCAGCAGCAGGATCGCCTGTTGGGACCAGCTGGTGACAAGCTCGTACACCACGCTGCCGGGCTGGTTATCGCTGCGCAGGGAGTGCTCGAGCCGCAGCAGATGATTCTGGTGGGAGCTGACGAACTTGACGATGCCGTCGTCGCTGTCGCTGGCACTGTGGATCACCTGGCCTTCGTCGGACGCCGCCGCGGCGTCATCCATCAACTGACCATGCTGGGCGTGATGCTGGGATACGGGCAGGGAAAACCCCTCCACCGAGAGGGTGGAGAACAACAGAGCGAGGGTGATGAGCAGGGTCATCAGCGCCAGTTTCACTTTGTCGGTCAGGTTCAAAAAGTTAATTCCCGCATAATAGAAAGGGCAAACTACCACAGGGGGCCCGTTGGAACAAGGATGAAGGGGTCGCCAACCCCCTTCCCCACAGGCTGGCCGCAACCATTACCCCTCAGACATCTGCCTGAAATCGCGGGCATATCCCTTGAGCAGGCTGTAGAGATGGGCCCGCTGGGAGATGTCCAGCGACTGGCTGAGATCGCTCAGCCAGTTGACGGTGCGCTGGCGCGACTGATCGGTGTAGCCGGTGAAGCGACCATCCATCAGGCCGTCCCCCTGTTGCAGCAGAGCGGTGAGCTGGGCGCCGAAGTCCTGGCTCTGGCGCTGCTTCATCAGCCGATCCAGCTCCTTGGTCCAGGCGGTCTGAAACTCAAGCCAGGGGGCCTGCAGTTCGTACTGCCACTGGGCCCACTGGGCCACCAGCGGGGCCTGGGCCGGCTTCACCTCGCCAATCCAGAACACCAGCCGCTCGTTCATCTTGTCGCGAAATTCCTTGAGCATCTCCTCCCTGGGCTTGTCGGCAAACTCTTTTTCCCGCTCGGCCTGACGGGTGAGCCTGTCCTTCATGAACATGGCCACCTGCGCCTCGGTCAGGGTACGCGCCAACCGCACCGCCCGCGGCACCGTGTCCTCCAGGGTGCGGGTCAGGCTCTGCTGGGCCGCATCCAGATGGCGGGAGACCTGGGCCGGGGTCATGGGGCTCGCCACCGCCTTGGCCAGCGCATCGAGATCCTTGGCGTAGCGCGGTACCTCATACTGGCGGTGCCAGGCCATCAACCCCTTCACTTCGTTGTCCAGCAGCCGCTTCTGGCTGCGATCCAGCGAGAAGTAGTCGTCCAGCTGCCAGACGATGGCCACGTCGAGCCAGTAATAGACGACCCGGGTGGAGCAGCCGGCCAGCAGCAGACAGAGCAGCAGCAGACTCCAGCTACTGGGCTTGCGCCAGGAAAAGGTGGTCACCATGCAGGGCTCCAATGTTGATGAAACAAAGTTGACGAAACGGATGATTCATAATGCCTGACCCTCTACTCCAGCCGCTGCCGGTTGAGATCGATCAGCGCCTGGTAATCGGGCCCCGGTTGCTGCTCGGCCATCAACAGCGCCCACAGCAGCCCTATGTAGTCGACCCAGGGCAAAAAGGCCCGGCTCTGAAAGCCGCGCGGGCCGACCGGCTGCCCTGCCCGCTCGCAGTAGGCCTGCTCCAGCGCCTCGCGCTGGGCCTCCTGCCAGTTGTGGGTGCGCTGGATGCTGGCCACCTCGAAACCGGGATGCCCGGCGGCGCCATACTCCCAGTCGATGACCCAGGGCCGGCTCCCCAACAAATTAGCCGGATTGAGATCATGATGGCAAGGGAGCCAGCAATCGGCGGGCTCGCGGCTGGCCAGCAGCCCCCGCTCCAGCGCCGGCAACCAGGCCGGCACCCGGGCCAGCCGGCCACGATAACCCGCGCTGTGGGCCCGCACCGCCATCACCACGCCCGGCACAGGCAACCGGTGCAGCCGCGTCAGCACCCCGGCCAGCAGCGCTGGCTGCACCTCGGCCGGGGGCGGCGCCGCCAGCCAGTTCGGCTCGTCGCACCACTCCAGCAGCATCAGGCCAGTGGCGGGATCGCTGTGATGGCAGGGCAAGGCCAGCCCCTGCCCCACGGCTCCCTGATAGAGCTGCCATTCGGTGGCCCGATCGATGCCAAGGCGCACCGGATCGGGGTGGCCCTGGCGCAAAAAGTGACTGCGCCCCGAGGGGAGGCGCAGTCGATAGTTGCAGTTGGTCAGGCCGCTGGCCAATGGCTCCAGCCGACCCGAGCGCCAGGGTGGCGGCAGGCGGGACAGCAGGGCGCGCTCGGCGGCGTCCAGAGAGGACTCTTTCGACTTACCAGCCAAAGGTGGACTTCTTGGCCTGCTTGCGGATCTCCTTCTGATCGGCCCACAGCAGTTCGCCGTTTTGCAGATCCATCAGGTTCATGGTCATCTGGTAGTAGACATCCTTCACCTTGCCGTTGTCCTTGACGATGCTGGCGAGGTTGCCATAGACCATGTAGCGAGCACCGGTCTGCTTGCCCAAGCGCACCATGGAGGCAGGATCCACCATGCCGCTGCTCTGCTGGTATTCGAGCTGCTGCTTGACCGCCGCCACCTTGCTCATGTCGACGAAGCGGAACTTGCCGGCGCGCAGCAGCTTGGTGCGGATGGTGTCGGTGATGGCCTCGGTGTCGATGTGTTCGGAGGTCTTGTTGCGGATGGAGTCCATGAACATCACCGGACGGCCGCCGGCGGTGATCTCGCTGGTGGCCGGCGACGCCAGCATGGAATCCGCCATCTTGTCGGCGATGGCCTGCAGATCACTTGAACCGTAATCGACGGTCACCGTCTCGGTTTCGGTCGGATCGCCATAGCTGACGGTGGTGCTGGAGCAGCCGCCCAGCAGCAGGGCGCCGGTCAATATCAGCAGGGCATGATTCATTTTCATCAGTAGGATTCCTCAATCACTTCGCGTACGTAAATCCGGTAGCCCCGGGCGGCCGGGCTCGGCGCCAGAGCAGACAGGGTGCGGGTCTGATAGCCGTGCAGCTTGAGCGGCGTCCAGCCGCGGCCATCGCTGGCCACCTCCTGCCCCGCCTCATCATACCAATAGAACAGGTATTGCAGCTTGTTGTCACCGCGCTGGGTGCTGGCCGCCGCCACATTGACCTGCAGCAGGCCGTTCTGTTCGCGCCGGCTGAGCTCGGTCAGGGTGACATTGACGTTTTGATGCTGCTCCGCCACTGGCGCGGCGCCCGCCGCCCCATAGAGCGCCACGCCGGAGGTATTGGTGGCGCAGCCTGCCAGCAGCAGAACCAGGCCCAGAGCCAACCCGTGTGCTTTCATCTTGCTCTCCTTGCCGGCGACCCCGAGGGGCCCGACCGGTCACTCATGTGTATTGCCATCGTTCGCCGTCACAGCGGCATCACCCGCGTCGTCAGCCCGGCACCGAGCCGCTGCACCCACACCAGGGTGGTGCGTCCCTGGTGAATGGTGAGCGGCAATTGCCGCTGGGCTGCCCCGACGCCTATACCAGTACTGAGGGTGAGGTTCACGTCACCCGCCGGCAGCATCCCCTGCCAGCTCGCTGCCTGGGCCGGCAGCGTCAACCAGCTGCGGGTGTCAGCCCGCTCCGAGAGGGTATTGAAGATGCCGACCAGAATATTGCCCACATCGCCCCCCTCCTTGGCGGCGGTGCGCCGCACCTGCTCCTTGGCCACCAGCCGCAGCGCCTGACGGGTCAGCATGCCGGGCAGCCGCTCCTGCAGATCTTTGGCCGCCAGCGCCTCCAGCCTGACCAGTTCGCTGGTCTGCTCGACCCGCTTGCCCACCGACACCGTGAGCGGCCCGGTGTCGCTGGCCCGATTATCGTAATAGGGGATGGCGACGGTAAAAGTGCGAAAATCGCCGCCGGAGGTGGCGATGGGTAGCGGCAGGAACAGCTCGCGCCGTGCCGGGATCAGCCCATCTTCAAACAGCACCACCAGCTGGCCCTGACTCTTGGCCAGGGGCGGCGCCTTGCGGCCCACCTTTTTCTCGGTTTCGCGGATCTCGTCCGCGGCACCACGAAGCACAGCCAGGCGCAGCAAGGCATCCTGCAGGCTCCGGTTGTCCGGTGCTATCTGGTAACCACGCTGATAGTCGACCCAGGCATCGTTGAGATCGCCGGCCGCCTCATAGAGCACGCCGGAGAAATAGAAGGTGTAGGCGTTCTGGAAACCGTTCTTGACCCGCCCTATCAGCCGGTCGAGCTCGGGGGCGCCGCGCGACATCAGCTGGCGCATCTCCCCTTCAGTTGCGGTATCCGCCTCGGCCTCTTCGCTCTTTTGCTTTGCCTTGCGCACCTCGTCGGCCCGCCGTTTAAGGGCCTGCTCCTGCACCTGGTTGGCGCGACGCACCTCCACCAGCGCCCCCTCGGCATCTCCGCGCTGCAGGTAGTTGAGAGCCAGATAGTGGTGCAGCATGGTGCGCTCGTAATCGGGCGCGCGGTAAACCATGGTCTGGTCATTGGTAAGCAGGCTGCCCGCCTGGGCCAGCCCCTGGCTGACCCGGTACTCGGCCTGATTGTCTTCCCACGCCAGCCGGCTGTCGGCGGCGGCAAAGGCCAGCTTGCTGGCGGCATCCTGACTCGCCAGCCAGGCGATGCGCCCCTGCTCGAGCCGGTCCAGCACATAGGTATCGTCCCCCGGCGTGGAGTCGCGCACCTCGGGCAGCGCCTCGGCGGCATGACCCAGCAACAGCTGGTTGCGCAGCGGCACCATCTGATCGGAATAGGAGACGAACATGTCTTGCCAGTGGGAGGCGCAGCCCCCCAGCAGGGAACCGGCCAGCAGCAGACCGGCCAGTGGCAGGCGCGGCATCACAGGCTGAGCAGGGGTCCCAGCGGCTGGCCGCCGACCAGATGCAGGTGGATGTGGTAGACCTCCTGCCCGCCGTGGCGGTTGCAGTTCATGATGAGGCGGTAGCCATCCTCGGCAATGCCCGCCTCGCTGGCCAGCTTGCGGGCCACGGTGAACATCCGGCCCAGCGCCAGCTCGTGATCCGGCTCCACATCGTTGACGGTGGGGATCAGCACGTTGGGGATGATCAGGATATGGGTCTTGGCCTTGGGCTGGATGTCGCGAAAGGCGGTCACCAGGTCGTCTTGATAAAGGATGTCGGCGGGGATCTCTTTGCGGATGATTTTGCTGAAAATGGTTTCTTGCGCCATGGATAACTCCTTTATATGAAAAAGAAAATTCAATGCCTGTCTCAAGCGGTTCCAACGCCCGTCATCAAGGCCCGGCAAGTGTGACACAAGCCGACATTTGACACAGCCGTTGTCCCATTCTCTTCAGTTATTGTTAAAAATACCGATAGCCGGAAGACGTCTGCCGACGTTGCTCGCCCACAGTGGTAGCAGGGTATCAAATGGACGGGGTATTCAGGCAAGGGACTTTTGCATATACAGCGGGACAATAATGAAACAAACAATGTCAGACCTCTCCATCTTGCAGAGGGTCTATCTTGGCTTTGCCATCCTGGTGGCCGTGATGGCGGCCACCTCGGTACTCACCTTCCGCAGCCAGAGCGAGCTAAACCAGGCGCTGGATCAGGTCACCCGGCAGACCATGCCGCTGGTGATCGCCAGCAGTCAGACCCAGATCAGCCTGCTCAGCGCCAACAAGTGGCTCACCGACGTGCTGACCGAGCAGGATCTCAAGCAGATCCCGGCCGAAGTGGCCGAGCTGCAGCAGGCCAAGGCGCAGGTCGACCAGACTCTCGCCACCCTTGCCCAACAGGCGGCGGAACACCCGGAGCTGCAGAGTGAGCTCGGCGCGCTCAACCAGCTGGTCAAGGACTACCTGCAGCTGACCGAGACCCTGCCCACCGAACACCAGGCCCTGCTCAGCCGGCTCTACAAGGTGAACCAGGCCAAGGGCCAGTTCCAGGTCAGCCTGCCCCAGTTCAAGAAGAACCTGGGGGACATGATGATCACCATCGACGACAGCTTCATCAAGATGCTCTCCGAGACCCTGACCACCAAGCTCTCCGCCATTGAACTCTCCACCATGGATGCCCTCAATCAGAGCATACCCGCCCCCATCGAGGCGGCGCTCAAGCGCAACAAGATGCAGATCGAGGGCTTCAACAGCACCATCAAGGATCTGCAGGGGGAGCTCAAGGAGTTCGACAACAACATGGGCCACTACGTGCACGGCTTCGTGCGCGACACCACCGCCAGCGACGGCGTGCTGGCCCAGTACCTGGCGCTGATGCAGCAGCAGGAGCGGATGCGCGAGCAGAGCAAGCAGGCCGGCAAGCTCATCGTCAACATCCAGAGCAAGCTCGAGCAGATCACCGCCCAGAGCCAGCAGCTGATGAACAACAGCATCCGCGCCTCCGGCAAGGTACAGACCCAGAGCACCCTCACCCAGGGGGTGGCGCTGGTCATCGCCATCACCATCGCCATCCTGGTGGCCTACACCCTCGGCAAGGCCATTCGCCGTCCGCTCAAAGAGCTGCTGCGGGTGCTGACCGAGGTGACCCAGGGCGACATGACCCAGCGCATCGGTTTTCGCAGCAACAACGAATTCGGCCGGCTCGGCAGCCAGGTCAACCTGCTGATCGAGCAGATGGGCGAGGTGCTGAGCCAGCTCTCCCAGGCCTCCAACCAGCTCAACAACGCCGCCCACGACAACCGCCACACCACCGAATCGGTGCGGGCGGATCTGGAGAAACAGCGCCAGGAGACCGCCTCGGTCGCCGCCGCCATGACCCAGATGGAGGCCTCGGTACGCGAAGTGGCCCAGGCCGCCAACCAGACCCTGGAGCGGGTGATGGACGTGGAGAAAGCCTCCGAGACCGGTCGCAAGGTGATGGCCGGCAACATCACCACCACCCACCAGCTGGCGGGCAAGCTGCAGCAGACCGGCAAGGTGATTGGCGACGTGAGCGCCATGAGCGGCCAGATCGGCAACATCCTCGACGTCATTCGCGGCATCGCCGAGCAGACCAACCTGCTGGCCCTCAATGCCGCCATCGAAGCGGCCCGGGCCGGCGAGCAGGGGCGCGGCTTTGCGGTGGTGGCCGACGAGGTGCGCAGCCTGGCCGGGCGCACCGCCCAGTCCACCAGCGAAATCCAGACCATGATCGAGAACCTGCAGCAGGGGGTCGCCAAGGCGGTCACGGTGATGCAGGAGTGCTCCCGCGAGATGGACAGCTGCATGGATCAGAGCTCCCACGCCAACAACGCCATGGAGGAGGTGCAGGGCATAGTGGTGCTCATCAGCGACATGTCGAGCCAGATCGCCTCCGCCGCCGAGCAGCAGCAGGCCACCAGCGCCGACATCGCCACCAACCTCAACCGCATCTCCGACATCTCGGATCTCAACTACCAAGGGATCGAGCGGGTGGCCGAGACCAGCCAGCAGCTCGACTCGCTGGCCGAGCAGCAGGAGAGCCTGGTCAAGCGCTTCCGGCTCAGCGCCTGACGCCAACCCCGGCAACGACAAGGCCCCGCAGATGCGGGGCCTTGTTTTTTACTGGCAAGCAGGGCGGGATCAGGCGTAGGCGATGGCGCCCTTGCCCACCCCTTCATAGGCGACAATCTTGATGAACTTGTCGCCCACGCTCTTCTTCACCTCGCGGGCGATGTAGTGAGCCAGCAGCTCTATAGTGGTGTCGGTGTCGATCATCTCCACCTCCGCCGCCGGCATGGCCAGCTGGAACAACCCTTGCGGCGCCACATACTTGAAACCGACGTAGTGCTCACCGGCCTCTTGCAGGATGGCCTTGGCCTGCTCGCTCAGCGCGAGATCGCCGAGGGCCACCCGATCCTCGTCGGTCCCCAGGTAGATGTCGGCCCAGCGCTCGGCCCAGTTCAGCTCAAGCTCCTGGTCGCGCTCGCCGTCCACGTGGATCTCGATGGGAGAGCGGTGGCCGTGGGCGATACGCTGGCAGTTGCCGTCGTGCTTCTTGAGGCCGTGGCTGTAGTGGTAGAAGGCGCCGTCGATGGCCTCCTGGCGCAGGGTCAGCGACAAGTCCTTGATGTTGCCAGGCAGCCGCTTGGCCAGCACCGCCAACAGATAACGGGTGACGGACTCCTTGTCCACCTGGGGCGCCGGAATGAAGGCGAAGCCCTGGCTCGGGCAGCGCAGGTGGATGGAACGACCGGGCCGCAGCAGATCGACGGTGCTCTCGTCACCGTCCAGCTGGGCCACCTGCACCAGGGGGCTCTCGGTCGGCACCAACAGCTTGTGATCCACCTCGTCGTCGATGATCGACTTGATCAGCTTCTTGACCCGGCCGAAGTCCAGCAACATGCTCATCTCGTTGAGCTCGCCGCTCATTTCGATGTCCACCAGCCAGCTCTCCCCCACCATACCGCGGCGTTCGCACAGGTAGCTGGAGTCGATCACGGTCAAATCTTTTACAAATAACTTCATCAGTCAGGCCTTGCTACAGAGAAAGGGCGGTTTGCGCTATTATGACCCGCGATTATCGGCAAAGGAACTGGAACCCCCCATGAACAAATTGCTTATCAAGAATGCCACCCTGGTCAACGAAGGCCGCATCTATGCCTCCGACGTACTGATCGAGGGGGAACGGATCGCCCGCATCGCCCCGGATATCAGCGCCCCCGATGCAGTAGTGATCGATGCCGCGGGCCGTCACCTCATCCCCGGAATGATCGATGATCAGGTCCATTTCCGGGAGCCGGGGTTGACCCACAAGGGGACCATCGCCAGTGAATCCCGGGCCGCCGTGGCCGGTGGCACCACCAGCTTCATGGAAATGCCCAACGTCAATCCCCAGACCACCACCCTCGATGCCCTCGAAGCCAAATACCAGATAGCCGCCAACTCCTCCGCCGCCAACTACAGCTTCTACCTCGGCGCCACCAACGACAACCTGGAAGAGATCAAGAAGCTCGATCCGAAACAGTCCTGCGGCATCAAGATCTTCATGGGTGCCTCTACCGGCAACATGCTGGTGGACAACCAGGAGACCCTGGCCGCCATCTTCCGCGAGAGCCCGGTGATGATCGTCACCCACTGCGAGGACACCCCCACCATCAAGGTGCTGGAAGACGAAGCCCGTGCCAAGTGGGGCGAAGATGTGCCGATGCGCGAGCACGGCCGCATCCGCAGCGCCGACGCCTGCTACAAATCCTCCAGCCTGGCGGTCTCCCTGGCCAAGCAGTACGGCGCCAAGCTGCACGTGCTGCACCTGACCACGGCGAAAGAGCTGTCGCTCTTTACCGCCACCCCGGATCTGAAGGATCTCAAGGACAAGAACATCACCGCCGAGGTGTGCGTTCACCATCTGTTCTTCAACGAGGCGGACTACGACACCCTGGGCAGCCAGATCAAGTGCAACCCGGCGGTGAAGAGCGCCGCCGACCAGCACGCCCTGCTGGATGCGGTGCGCAATGACGTGCTCGATATCATCGCCACCGACCACGCCCCCCACACCTGGGAAGAGAAGCAGAACAGCTACTTCAAGGCGCCGTCCGGCGTGCCGCTGGTGCAGCACTCCCTGCTGGCCCTGCTGGAGCTCTATCACAACGGGGTATTCTCGCTGGAGACCATCGTCAAGAAGACCTCCCACGCGGTAGCCGAGCGCTTCCAGGTGCAGGATCGTGGCTACATCCGCGAGGGTTACTTCGCCGACCTGGTGCTGCTGGATCTGGGCAAGCCCTACGTGGTCAACGACAGCAACCTGCTCTATCTGTGCGGCTGGTCGCCCTTCAACGGCTACCGTTTCCACAGCACGGTGGAGATGACCCTGGTCAACGGCCAGATCGCCTGGCAAAACGGCCAGGTCACCAACGAGGTGCTGGGCAAGCGGCTCACCTTCAACCGCTGAGCCATCTCAATCGGTGCCACCGTCACCATAGCACCATCACAGGCCGCCCACCCGGGCGGCCTGCTTGTTTGAAGCGGTTCTCAACCCCGCCATGAGCGGTTTTTGGGCAAGTGGCGGCACTTTGAGCGCCGATTGTTCGCAAAGCAGGCGAACGCACCGCCGCCGCGGTTTCCTTGTTGACAGGCCGGGTCCATCTCCATAAACTCAGCCCCCGTCAGCTCAGACTGACTTCGTCGGCGTGTAGCGCAGCCAGGTAGCGCACTGTCATGGGGTGTCAGGGGTCGGAGGTTCAAATCCTCTCACGCCGACCATCATTCCCCGAGAAAGGCCTTGTCAAACGACAAGGCCTTTTTTCTTTCAGGCGCGCCACCGCAGGAAACGGCCCCCCGATTGTGCCCCCCATGGCTTTGTGCTGTAGTGAAGCCCTCTGCTGCCAACCGGTGATCGAGATGCCCTCTCCCCGTCCCTCCGTGCCCGTCCTGCTGCTGGCCTGCCTCTGCGCTGCCCTGCTGCTCGGCTGTGCCACCCCCTATCACAGCGAACCCTCGTTCTGGAACGGCCAGACCGGTTTCTCCCAGACCCGGCTCGGGCCGGACAAGTGGCAGCTGGAGTTTGTCGGCAACGATCTGGTGAGCCGGGAAACCGCCCGCAAGTACGTGCTGAAACGGGCGGGCGAAGTGGCGCAAGCCGAAGGTTATCAGTGGCTTGAGGTCAACGAGTTGACCCTGCAACGAGATGCGGTCAGAGTGACCCCGAGCCGCCCCCTGTTCGGGTTCGATGACGACGAGCCGGACCCCTTTCTGGATCAGCGCACCGTGGAACACCGCATCTCGGCGCTGCTGGTCTTCACCCTCGCCCATCACGCCAGAAACGACCGCAGCATGAAAGCCGATTATCTCGCGAAAATTAAAATAAACAGCGATTAATACAGGCAAATTGCAAGATCTATATCACATACACCTAATCGCAACATAAAATTCTGCTACAAGGCGCTGGATTTACCCCCCCGGATTAGGCATGCTGCAAGCACACCGGCTGTCAGGAATCTACGGCTCGGATCACAAAAACGGACTGAAGTGGCGCCCTTGCCACTTGAAATGCTTTGCACTCATCAAAACTGGGACCCACCCCATGAAAATGAACAAATTGACGGCTGCCATCCTCATCGCAATGCTGGTTGGCATCCTTACCGGTCAGGGCTATCGCATGTTTGCTCCTGACCAGGCCGCCGGCTTTGCCGACGACATTACCCTGCTGACCGACATCTTCCTGCGCCTGATCAAGATGATCATCGCCCCTCTGGTATTCACCACCCTGGTGGTCGGCATTGCCAAGATGGGCGACACCCGCACCGTGGGCCGCATCGGCGTCAAGACCCTCGGCTGGTTCATGCTCGCCTCCCTGCTGTCACTGACCCTGGGACTGGTGATGGTTCACCTGATGCAGCCTGGGGTGGGGCTCTCCCTCTCCCTGCCCGATGACACCGCCAGCTCCGGCGTGGTCGCCGGCGCCATCTCCCTCAAGGACTTCGTCACCCACGCCATCCCGAAAAGCGTGGTCGAGGCGATGGCCACCAACGAGATCCTGCAGATCGTGGTGTTCTCCCTCTTCTTCGGACTGGCTGCCGCCGCCCTGGGGGACGCCGCCAAGCCGGTGGTGAAGCTGATGGCCAGCGGCGCCGAGATCATGCTCAAAGTGACCGGCTACGTGATGAACTTCGCCCCGTTTGCGGTGTTTGGCGCCATCGCCGCCATGGTCGCCAAAGAAGGGCTCGGCATCCTGGCCACCTACGGCACCTTCATGGCCCAGTTCTACCTGGCACTGGGTTGCCTCTGGCTGCTGCTGATCGCCATGGGCAGCCTGTTCATCCGCCGCCGCATGCTGACTCTGCTGGCCCTCATCCGCGAGCCCATCCTGCTGGCCTTCTCCACCGCCAGCTCCGAGGCTGCCTATCCCAAGACCCTGGATCGGCTGGAGAAGTTCGGTTGTGACAAGCGCATCGCCAGCTTCGTGCTGCCCATGGGCTACTCCTTCAACCTGGACGGCTCCATGATGTACTGCACCTTCGCGGTGATGTTCATCGCCCAGGCCTACGGCATTGAGCTCTCCATGGCCCAGCAGATCACCATGCTGCTGCTGCTGATGGTCACCTCCAAGGGGATGGCCGGCGTACCGCGCGCCTCCCTGGTGGTGATTGCCGCCACCCTCAACCAGTTCCAGATCCCGGAAGCGGGCATCCTGCTGCTGCTCGGCATCGACCACTTCCTCGACATGGGTCGCTCCGCCACCAACGTGCTGGGCAACGCCATCGCCGCCAGCGTGGTGGCCAAGAGCGAAGACAGCCTGGGGGAAACCGCGCCGCTCGGCGAGGTGGATACCGCCAAGGCGTGATCCCCGCCATCCCATCAAAACGGCCCGCATCTGCGGGCCGTTTTCTTATGCCTCATGGCAACAGCACGCTCCCTAGCACCAGCGCCGCACCCGCCGGCAGTAATCGGCATAGGCATCACCAAAGCGCTCCTGCAGCGCCCGCTCCTCCGGCACTATCTGCCAGCGGCTGAGCCAGCCCCACAGCAGCAGCGGACCGAGCCACACCAGCAGCCCGCCCAGATAACAGGCCAGCGCCATGGTCCAGCAGAGCAGCCCCAGGTACATGGGGTTGCGGCTGACACGAAAGATCCCCCCGGTCACCAGTGCACTGGCCTGCGCCGGGTGCAGCGGCGTCACCGTGGTGCCCTGGCGGCGAAAGCGCAGCACGCCTCCCAGCCCGAACAGGCTGCCGAGCATGGCCAGCAACAGGGCCGGCAGCGGCCAGCCACCGTTCACGTCACCCGCGCCCCATCCCAGCATGGCCGCCACGATCAGGCCAAACAGCAGCAACGGTGGTACCCGACACTCAAGACTCATCATCTATTGGCTCCCGGAAGGTGCCACGATCGGCACCTTGCGTTACACTCCCCGGCGGGAAAGCGCCGTGGAAAATTGACAAAGTTCATAACGATAACAATGCCTTGGCTACACTTTATCCCATCTGCATGAAAACGGTCACCCGCTGACCGCCATGCGCCTCAACCCAAACAATAAAGAAAGGAACCACCCCATGCACAAGAAGACACTGCTGGCCACCCTGATCCTGGGCCTGCTGGCCGGTCAGGCCGTCGCAGCCCCCTATCTGCCGCTCGCCAGCGATCACCGCAACGGCGAAGTGCAGACCGCCAGCAATGCCTGGCTGGAAGTTGATCTCGGCGCCTTCGAGCACAACATCCAGACCCTCAAGGATCGCCTCGGCGACAAGGGGCCGAAGATCTGCGCCATCATGAAGGCGGACGCCTACGGCCACGGCATCGACCTGCTGGTCCCCTCGGTGGTCAAAGCGGGCATCCCCTGCATCGGGATTGCCAGCAACGAAGAGGCCCGTGTGGCCCGCGAGAAGGGCTTCACCGGCCGCCTGATGCGGGTGCGCGCAGCCACCCCGGCCGAAGTGGAACAGGCACTGCCCTACAAGATGGAAGAGCTCATCGGCAGCCTGGTGAGTGCCCAGGGCATCGCCGACATCGCCCAGCGCCACCACACCAATATCCCGGTGCACATCGCGCTCAACTCCGCCGGCATGAGCCGTAACGGCATCGATCTGCGTCTGGCTGATTCCAAGGAAGACGCACTGGCCATGCTCAAGCTCAAGGGGATCACCCCGGTCGGCATCATGACCCACTTCCCGGTGGAGGAGAAAGAGGACGTCAAGATGGGTCTGGCCCAGTTCAAGCTGGACTCCCAGTGGCTGCTGGAAGCGGGCAAGCTGGATCGCAGCAAGATCACCATCCACGCCGCCAACTCCTTCGCCACTCTGGAAGTGCCGGACGCCTACTTCGACATGGTGCGCCCGGGCGGCCTGCTGTACGGTGACTCCATCCCCTCCTACACCGAGTACAAGCGGGTGATGGCGTTCAAGACCCAGGTTGCCTCCGTCAACCACTACCCGGCTGGCAACACCGTCGGTTATGACCGCACCTTTACCCTCAAGCGCGACTCCTGGCTCGCCAACCTGCCGCTCGGTTACTCCGATGGCTATCGCCGCTCCCTGAGCAACAAGGCCTATGTGCTGATCCAGGGCCAGAAGGTGCCGGTGGTCGGCAAGACCTCTATGAACACCATCATGGTGGACGTGACTGACCTCAAGGGGGTGAAACCCGGTGACGAGGTGGTGCTGTTTGGCCGTCAGGGAAATGCCGAAGTGAAACAGGCGGATCTGGAGGAGTACAACGGCGCCCTGCTGGCGGACATGTACACCATCTGGGGCTACACCAACCCCAAGAAGATCAAGCGTTAAGCCAGTCTTTGCCATGAAAAAGGGCTCCCGCGGGAGCCCTTTTGCTTGTTTGCCAATTATGCCGTTTTCTTGCGGGTCACCCAGAGGCTCAACCCCATGGATGCCAGCAGGATCAGCGCGACCACGCCCAATGCGATGCCAGTCGGGATCTTGAAGATATCCAGCAGCAGCATCTTGACCCCGATAAACATCAGGATCAGCGCCAGGCCGTATTTGAGCAGGGCAAAACGCTCGGCCACACCCGCCAGCAGGAAGTACATGGCACGCAGGCCCATGATGGCGAAGATGTTGGAGGTAAGCACGATAAAGGGATCCGTGGTCACCGCGAAGATGGCCGGGATGCTGTCTACCGCAAAGATAAGGTCGCTCACCTCGACCAGCACCAGGATCAGCAGCAACGGGGTGGCATAGCGCACACCGTCACGCCAGACGAAGAAGTTCTCCCCCTCCAGTGTCTCGGTCACCTTGAAGCGACGGCGCATCCAGCCCAGCAACGGGTTGTTGGCGAGATCCGGCTCCTTGTCGGCCGCCCACAGCATCTTGACCCCGGTCAGCAGCAGGAAGGCGCCAAACAGGTAGAGGATCCAGTGGAACTGCTCGATGAGCCAGCTGCCGGCGAACACCATGCCGGCCCGCATCACGATGGCACCCAGAACCCCGTACAACAGTACCCGGCGCTGCAGCTCGGCCGGAATGGCAAAGTAGCCGAACAGCATCAGCCAGACGAAGACGTTGTCTACCGCCAGCGCCTTCTCGATGAGGTAACCGGTGAGGAACTCCAGCCCCTTCTGGTTGGCGATCTCGCGGCTGGCGCTGTGATCCAGCCAGAACCAGATGGCCAGGTTGAACAAGAGCGCCACGCTGATCCAGATGAGGGACCAGATGCCCGCCTCTTTGAGCGACACCTTGTGCGCCTTGCCGCCGCCGACAAAGCGGATATCAATCCACAACAGGACCAGCACTATGCTGAAGAAACCGGTCCACATCCACCATTCACCCATTTTTCACTTCTCCCAAAAACGACAAAACCCACGGCCGGGAGGCAGTGGGTTCGCGTCTGGAGCAGATACACCTTGCCTCTCGGCAAGGTCTCACTTACAGCCGATTTTCATCGACTGCCCGGCTGCCGGGTGCACTGCAGGATATGGGTGCACCGTAATGACGACAAACCGGCGAGAAGTTACTCCCCTTGTTGCGCGGATAGTAACAGCGGAAAAAGATAACGCCAAGAGGCATCTTCATGCCGGCTGCAAAAAAACAGGGCGCCACCCGGGCGCCCTGTTCTGCCTACTCATCCTCAGAGCGGATCCGCCTTGAGGCAGGAGACCGCATGGTCGAAGTTGCCCTCGAGCTGGGGCCGAGTCTTGGCACACTCAGGGCCTGCCACCGGGCAGCGGGTACGAAACACGCAGCCTGAGGGCGGATTCATCGGCGATGGCAGCTCCCCTTCCAGGATCTGGATGGTCTTGCTGCGCTCCAGATCCGGATCCGGAATGGGCACCGCCGACATCAGCGCCTTGGTATAGGGGTGCAAGGGGTTGGCGAAGATCTCCTTGCCGGTCCCCAGCTCCACCGCATTGCCCAGATACATCACCAGCACCCGATCCGAGATGTGCTTGACCACCGACAGGTCGTGGGCGATGAAGATGAGCGACAGCCCCATCTCCTTCTGGATGGACTTGAGCAGGTTCACCACCTGGGCCTGGATCGACACATCCAGCGCCGACACCGGCTCGTCACAGATGATCATCTTGGGCTCGAGGATCAGCGCCCGGGCGATGCCGATGCGCTGGCACTGGCCACCGGAGAACTCGTGGGGGTAGCGGTTGACCAGGTTGGGCAAGAGCCCCACCTTGCTCATCATGGCGCGCACCTTCTCCTTCACCTCCTCTTTCGGCAGAGCCGGGTAGAAGGTGATGAGGGGCTCGGCGATGATGTCACCTATGGTCATGCGCGGGTTGAGGGAGGCCAGCGGATCCTGGAAGATCATCTGGATCTCCTTGCGTTTTTCGCGCAGCGCCTTCTGGTCAAGCTTGGTCAGATCGTTGCCAAGCCACACCACCTTGCCGTCGGTGGCCGGCACCAGGCCGATCAGCGCCCGGGCAAAGGTGGATTTGCCGCAACCCGACTCCCCCACCACGCCCAGGGTCTCCCCTTCGTAAAGGCGCAGAGTCACCCCGTCCACCGCCTTCAGGGCGGAGGGTTTGGCCCAGGGCCAGGCCTTGTCACTCTTGATGCTGAAGTGGACCTTGAGGTCGGACACTTCCAGCAGCAGTTTCTTGTCAGTCCCCATTTAGTTCACTCCCTTGATGATGGCATCCGATACCCAGTGGCAGGCCCGCTCCCGGCCGTCGTTGAACGGCGTCAGAACTGGGGATTGCCGGCCGCAAATCTCGCTCACCCGGTGGCAGCGCTCCTGGAAGGGGCAGCCGGTGGGCAGACGCAGCAGGTTGGGCGGATTGCCCGGGATGGTGGGCAGCACTTCCCCTTCGGTATCGAGGCGGGGAATGGCGCGCAGCAAGCCTTCGGTATAGGGGTGGCTCGGGCGATAGAAGATGTCGTTGACCCGGCCGTACTCCATGGTACGGCCGGCGTACATCACCAGCACCTTGTCGCAGATACCGGCCACCACGCCAAGGTCATGGGTGATCATGATGATGGCGGTGTTGAACTCGCGCTTGAGCTCGTTCATCAGGGTCATGATCTGGGCCTGTACCGTCACGTCCAGCGCCGTGGTCGGTTCGTCGGCGATGAGCAGTTGCGGCCGGCACAACAGCGCCATGGCGATCATCACCCGCTGGCGCATGCCGCCGGAGAACTCGTGCGGGTACATCCCCATCCGCTTGCGCGCCTCGGGGATCTTCACCGCATCCAGCATGCGCACCGACTCCTCGAACGCCTCGGCCTTGCTGACCCCCTTGTGCAGCATCAGCACTTCCATCAGCTGATCCTTCACCTTCATGTAGGGGTTGAGCGAGGTCATGGGGTCCTGGAAGATCATGGCGATCTTCTCGGAGCGGATCTTGTTGAGCTTGTGCTCCGGCAGGTTGAGGATCTCGTCGCCCTGAAACTTGGCAGACCCTGTGATGATGCCGTTCTTGGCCAGCAGCCCCATGATGGCGAACGCGGTCTGGGACTTGCCCGAACCGGATTCCCCGACGATACCCAGGGTCTCGCCGGCAGAGAGAGAGAAGTTGAGGTCGTTGACCGCTACCACATTGCCGTCCGGGGTCTTGAACTCGACCCGCAGATCTTTTACATCCAGTAACTTCATAAAAACTCCTTATCGATCTTTCGTGACGTTTTCCTGTCGATCCGATGCGCTGTCCGCCCGATTGAGCCGCACTGTGCGGCCCTTCGGCGCGTTGTTCCAACGCTCTTTCGCCGCTTTATCAGCGATCCTTCGGATCGAGGGCGTCACGCAGACCATCCCCGAGGAAGTTGAAGCAAAACAGGGTCACCACCATGAAACCGGCGGGGAACAGGAGTTGCCAGATGGCCACTTCCATCGACTTGGAGCCTTCATCCAGCAGGGCACCCCAGCTGGTCATGGGCTCTTGTACCCCCAGCCCCAGGAAGCTCAGGAAGGATTCGAACATGATCATGCCCGGTACCAGCAGGGTGGCGTAGACCGCCACAATCCCCAGCACGTTCGGCACTATATGGCGGGTGATGATCTTCCACTTGGAGACGCCGCAGACATGGGCCGCCTCGATGAACTCCTTGCTCTTGAGGCTCAGGGTCTGGCCACGGACGATCCGCGCCATGTCGAGCCAGCTCACCGCACCGATGGCGATGAAGATGAGCGCCAGGTTGCGGCCGAAGAAGGTCACCAGCATGATCACGAAGAACATGAAGGGGAAGGCGTTGAGGATCTCAAGGACCCGCATCATCAGGCTGTCGACCCGACCGCCGATGAAACCGGATGCCGCGCCGTACAGGGTGCCGATGATGACGGCCACCATGGCCCCCATGATGCCGACCATCAGCGAGATGCGCCCGCCAAGCAGGGTGCGCACGAACAGATCGCGCCCCAGGCTGTCGGTGCCGAACCAGTGGCCGGTCTCCATGTCGGGGCCGGTCTGCATGGCGCCCCAGTCAGGATCGTCAAAGGTGTACTGGGACAGATGGGGCCCCACTATCACCGCCAGGCCGATGATGGAGAGAATGATAAGGCTGGTCAGAGCCGCCTTGTTGCGCAGGAAACGGCGACGGGCATCCTTCCACAGGGAGCGTCCTTCCACCACTTCCACTTTCTGGGCGAACGCCTCGATGGCTTCGCGTTTTTCAGTTGTGACAACCATGATGTACTCCCGACTTAGTAACGGATCTTGGGATCGATAAAGGCATAGAGAATATCGACCACGGCGTTAAAGGTGATGGTGAGGGCGCCGACCAGAATGGTCAGACCGAGCACCATGGAGTAATCACGGTTGAGGGCACCGTTGACGAACAGCTGGCCAATCCCCGGCAGACCGAAGATGGTCTCGATCACCACGGAACCCGTGATGATGCCGACGAAGGCCGGGCCCAGGTAGGAGACCACCGGCAGCATGGCCGGGCGCAGCGCGTGTTTCAGGATGATGTGGCGCAGCGGCAGTCCCTTTGCTCGGGCGGTACGGATGAAGTTGGAGTTCATGGTCTCGATCATGCTGCCCCGCATGATCCGCGAGATGGCGGAGATGTAATACATCATCATGCCGAACACCGGCAGCACCATGAACTGCACGCCACCACCCTGCCAGCCACCGGCCGGGAACCAGCCCAGATGGATACTGAAGAACAGCACCAGCAGGGGCGCCAGCACAAAGCCCGGGATCACCACCCCGGCCATGGCCGACGACATCAACAGGTAGTCGATGACGGTATTCTGTTTGAGGGCGGCAATGGTGCCGAAGGTGACCCCCAGCGTCACCGCAAACAAAAAGGCGAAGGAGCCTATCTTGGCGGAAACCGGCAGTGCCTGGCTCACCAGATCATTGACGGTGAAGTCCTTGTACTTGAAGGAAGGACCGAGATCCCCCTGCACCAGGTTGCCCAGATAGGTGAGATATTGCACCCCGATCGGCTTGTCGAGGCCATATTTGGCTTCGATGTTGGCCATCACTTCGGGTGGCAGGGTGCGTTCGCTGCTGAAGGGGTTACCCGGCGCGAAACGCATCATGAAGAAGGAGACGGTGATCAAGACCAGCAGAGTCGGGATCGCTTCCAGTAGACGTTTAAAAATGAATTTCAACATAGACAATTCCTGTCCTGTACTGCTTCCAAAGGGTCGCGGTTGTAATAAAGGCCCGCCGTCTGGCGGGCCCTGCTTGTTATGCGACTTGTAACGAAAATCAGTGGGCGATGATGTACATGTCTTTGCTGTACAGGTTGTCCAGCGGGTTGGCCGGATAGCCGCCCACGTAGGGCTTGACCATACGGGAAGTCACGTACTGATAGATGGGGGCGATCGGCATGTCCTTGGCCAGGATCTCTTCAGCCTGGACGTAGAGCTTGTTGCGCGCCTCGGCATCCACCTGATTGCGCGACTCGTTCATCAACTTGTCGAACGCCAGGTTGGAGTATTTGCCGTCGTTGTTGCCGTGGGTGGTCTGCATCAGATCCAGCATGGAGGAGGCTTCGTTGTAGTCGGCGATCCAGCCGGCACGGCCCACGTCAAACTGACCCTGTTTCTTGGTCTCCAGGTAGGTTTTCCACTCCTGGTTGACCAGGCTCACCTGCACGCCCAGCTTCTTCCACATGGAGGCCACGGCAACCGCCACCTTCTTGTGGTTGTCATCGGTGTTATAGAGCAGCTCGAACTTGAGCGGTTTGCCCGGGCCGAAACCGGCTTCGGTCAGCAGCTCTTTCGCCTTGGCATCACGCTCTGCCTGGGTCAGCTTGGACCAGGCCGGCGCCACCGGCTTGAAGCCATCCACGAAATCAGGGACCAGGGTGTAGCCCGGGGTTTCCCCCTTGCCCATCACCTTGTCGGCGATCACGTTGCGGTCGATGGCATAGGAGAGCGCGGTACGCACCCGCACGTCATCAAACGGCTTCTTCTTGAAGTTGTACTGGTAGTAATAGGTACCGACGTAGCCGCTCACCTTCACCTCGTTCGGCAGATCCTTCTTCATCTGCTTGAAACGCTCGATGGGCATGTTGTAGGTGAGATCCACTTCGCCGGCCAGGTAGCGGTTCAGCTCGGCGTTGGTGGACTGGATCGGCAGATAGGTCACCTTGTTGATGACGGTCTTGGCGTCGTTCCAGTAGTTTTTGTTGCGCTCGACGTCGACGCGCTCGTTGACCACCCAATCCTTCAACACATAGGCGCCGTTGGATACCATGTTGCCGGGCTGGGTCCACTTGTCACCGAACTTCTCGACCACCTTCTTCGGCACCGGGTAGGTGGTGGTGTGGGAGAGCATGCTGACGAAGTAAGGCACCGCCTTCTCCAGCTGCACCTCGAAGGTGTAGTCGTCCACCGCCTTCACGCCCAGCGTATCTGACGGCTTCTTGCCGGCAATGATGTCGGAGGCGTTGACGATGGTCGGGATCTCCAGATACCAGGAGTAGGGAGAGGCGGTTTTCGGATCGACGGCCCGTTTGAAGGCATATTCGAAGTCGTGGGCAGTGACCGGATCCCCGTTGGACCACTTGGCGTTTTTGCGCAGGTGGAAGACGAAGTGTTTGTTGTCCTTGGTTTCCCAGGACTCGGCCATGGCGGGGAGCACTTCACCCTTGGGGCCGGAGGAAACGAGACCTTCGAACAGGTCACGCAGAATATTGGATTCAACCGTTCCTTCGGTTTTATGCGGGTCGAGAGTTGCGGGCTCGGAGCCGTTGCCTTTCACCAGCTGCTGAACCTCAGCCAGCTTGGTACCTGCGGGCACATCGGCGGCTTGTGCCGCGTTGACACCGCCAAACAGAGCTGCCACCAATAGGGTATTAATCATTGTTTTTTTATGAGTCATTTCCATACTCCACAAGAACATTCCATGCATTTTTCCATCAACGAGATAAGTACCCCGCTGCCAGCATAATTCCCTGACATTTCTGATAATGCAATAGATATCGTCAGGCAGGACTGGACTTCATGGTCAAAAAAGCAGCTTTTGACCAATTATTCAGAATTTAAATATCCCGTAATGGACGTTTTTTATACAAACCCGCTCGATTCTAGGAAATGACCAACAAAAAAGAAACAATAAAAAGCCGGTCACAAGGACCGGCTCCAACAAAACAGACCTGAATCACATCAATCCGGGGAAGACCCCCTTGATCCCCGCCACCATGATCTCGATACCCAGCGACATCATGATGAGACCCATGATCCGGGTCACCACGTTGATGCCGGTGTTGCCCATCACCTTGAACAACAGGGGGGCGGCGCGGAATATCAACCAGGAGCAGAAGGCAAACACCATCACCACCAGCGACATGCCCAGCATCTGGGACCAGGTGCTCTGACTGGCGTAGACGATGGAAGAGGAGATGGCACCGGGGCCCGCCATCAACGGCAGCGCCAGCGGCACCACAGCGACAGATTCCCGCGCGGCCAGTTCCCCTTTCTCCTGTTTGTTGTGCTTCACCTCCCCCAGCTTGCCCTGCAGCATGGACCAGGCGATCAGGGTGATGAGCGAGCCGCCGGCGATGCGAAAGGAGGCCAGCGAGATGCCAAACCCGTCCAGGATCAGTTGCCCCATGGACATGGAGACCAGCAGGATGATCATCACCGCAATGTTGGCGGTGGTGTTGGTCTTCATCCGCTCTTCCGGCGTCTGATGGCTGGTCAGGCTGACGAACACCGGCAGCAAACCGAGCGGGTTGATGATCGCAAACAAACCGATGAAAAACTTCAGATATAAAGAGACGTCAATCGCTGCCATAGGCGCCATCCAGAAGTAGTACGAGGCCCTGTGGGCCACCCCGATAAACCGAGCGTAAATTTACATCATGCCCGAATCCTTCACCAATCAAATAATCTCACCCTTTCCGTGGCTTTTCAGTTAGTTCCTCTAATGCATCGACGAAATTCGACAGATTGAGTTGTTAATAAAGATTGTCGCAATTTAACACTCTGATAAAATCGCTTCGAGTTTTATCTGGCCATGGAGTTTGGCCGCAACATTTCATCTCAGCAAACAAGGATTTCGTGATGATTGATACGGACATCAAGTTGCAGTGGCACCTGGATGCACTGCCCGCAGGTACCCTAACCCCCCTGCAGGGCTTCTTCCGGCGGCTGCCGGTTGATCCCTACATTCAAGGCAGCTTTCGCCAGCGCCGCTACGGCCGGGTGGAGAAGGAGGGCTCCCGCTTTCAACCCCTCGACAACGGCGTCTTCTTTCAGGCGGCCGCCATCAACAAGTTTCTGGGGGATGTGCCCAGAACCTATGCCGAGCTGGAGCCTGCCTTCGTCGCTCACCCCTCCTTTATACAACTGCTGAAACTGTTCGCCCGCCACACCCGGCTGGAAGACGGTCAGGCCATCGGCATTCACCAGATGCGCATCGTCACCGGCGAAGGAGAGAGCGTCCCGCCCGCGCCGGAGGGGGTGCACCAGGATGGCTTTGACTTCATCGGGGTCTTCTTCTGCGGCAGTGAAGGGGTCAGCGGCGGCGCCTTGCAGCTCTATCATGGATTAAAAGAACAACCATTTTTCCAACAACAATTAAACGTCGGTGAGTATCTGATCCTGGATGATCGCCGTTTCTATCACAATGCCGCCCCCATTCTGCCCCTGGGCACGGACCGGGGACATTGGGACGTGATCGTGCTAACTGCTTGAAAAATGGTGCGTGAACCCCTGTTCACGCACCATTCATCCCGCCTCTGGCTCACTAAACAACCGCGCAACATCTGGCAAACATGTATTGTGAAACAAAATTTCTTTTGTTCTTTTGTTACACATGATCCAGATCAAGTTTTTCTGAGTCAGCCCCGCTCTATAATCGACTCAGAAAGCGATTTAGTAAGGCATGTAAATACCCCGTTGTGGTGATTCTGTTCTTGACAGGGCATCTATAATTGCCGGGCATTGCCAAGGTCTTACTAAACAGTTTTCAAATCATCAGGAGATAAACATGGCAGTAACCAATTTGGCTGAACTGGATGCACTGGTTGCCCGCGTCAAAGAAGCGCAGCGTGAATTCGCCAGCTTCTCGCAAGAGCAGGTAGACAAGATCTTCCGTGCCGCCGCCCTGGCCGCCAACAACGCCCGTATCCCCCTGGCCCAGATGGCCGTGGAAGAGTCCGGTATGGGTATCATCGAAGACAAGGTTATCAAGAACCACTTCGCCTCCGAATATATCTACAACAAGTACAAAGAAGAGAAGACCTGCGGCATCCTCAGCGAAGATGACGAGATGGGCACCATCACCATCGCCGAGCCGGTAGGCATCATCTGCGGTATCGTACCGACCACCAACCCGACCTCCACCGCGATCTTCAAGTCCCTGATCTCTCTGAAGACCCGCAACGCCATCATCTTCTCCCCGCACCCCCGTGCCAAGAACTCCACCAATACCGCAGCCAAGCTGGTACTGGATGCAGCCATTGCCGCCGGTGCTCCGAAAGACATCATCGGCTGGATTGACCAACCCTCTGTTGAGCTCTCCAACGCCCTGATGAAGCACAACGACATCAACCTGATCCTGGCCACCGGTGGCCCGGGCATGGTGAAGGCCGCCTACTCCTCCGGCAAACCCGCCATCGGCGTAGGTGCCGGTAACGTACCGGTCGTCATCGACGAAACCGCCGACGTGAAGCGTGCCGTCGCCTCCATCCTGATGTCCAAGACCTTCGACAACGGCGTGGTCTGTGCCTCCGAGCAAGCCGCCATCGTGGTCGACTCCGTCTACGACCAGGTGAAAGAGCGTTTCGCCACTCACAACGGTTATGTGCTGTCCAAGGAAGAAGCCGACAAGGTCCGCAAGGTCATCCTGATCAACGGCGCCATGAACGCCAACATCGTGGGTCAGCCTGCGGTCAAGATCGCCGAAATGTCTGGCGTCACCGTGCCTGCCAACACCAAGATCCTGATCGGTGAAGGCGTGAAGATCTGTGAAGAGGAAGAGTTCGCTCACGAGAAGCTCTCCCCGACCCTGGGTCTGTTCCGTGCCAAGAACTTCGAAGAAGCCGTCGAGATGGCCTGCGACATGGTCAACCTGGGTGGTATCGGCCACACCTCCGGTCTCTATACCGACCAGGATCGCAACGCCGACCGCATCAAGTACTTCGGCGACAAGATGAAGACTGCCCGTATTCTCATCAACACCCCGACTACCCAGGGTGGTATCGGTGACCTGTACAACTTCGCGATGGCACCGTCTCTGACGCTGGGCTGCGGCTCCTGGGGTGGCAACTCCATCTCCGAAAACGTGGGTCCCAAGCACCTGATCAACAAGAAGACAGTCGCAAAACGGGCAGAAAACATGCTGTGGCACAAACTTCCGAAATCCATCTACTTCCGTCGTGGCTCCCTGCCGATCGCCCTGGGCGACCTGGAAGGTAAGAAACGCGCCATGATCGTGACCGACCGCTTCCTGTTCAACAACGGCTACGCCGACGAAGTGGTTCGTCTGCTCAAAGGCCTGAAGATGGAAGTTGAAGTGTTCTACGAAGTCGAAGCCGACCCGACCCTGTCCGTGGTACGCAAGGGTGCCGAAATGGCCAACTCCTTCAAGCCGGACGTGATCGTCGCCCTGGGCGGTGGTTCACCGATGGATGCGGCCAAGATCATGTGGGTAATGTACGAGCACCCGAACACCGCGTTCGAAGATCTGGCCATGCGCTTCATGGACATCCGCAAGCGTATCTACAAGTTCCCGAAAATGGGCGTGAAGGCCGAACTGGTCTGCATCACCACCACGTCCGGTACCGGTTCTGAAGTGACCCCGTTTGCGGTCGTGACCGACGATGCCACCGGCGTGAAATACCCGCTGGCCGACTACGAGCTGACCCCGAACATGGCCATCGTCGACGCCAACCTGGTGATGGGCATGCCCAAGTCCCTGTGCGCCTTCGGTGGTATCGATGCCGTGACCCACGCCATGGAAGCCTATGTTTCCGTGCTGGCTAACGAGTACTCCGACGGTCAGGCACTGCAAGCCCTGAAACTGCTGAAGGACTACCTGCCCTCCAGCTACCTGAACGGTGCCAACGACCCGATCGCTCGTGAGAAGGTACACAACGCGGCCACCATCGCCGGTATCGCGTTCGCCAACGCCTTCCTGGGTGTGTGCCACTCCATGGCTCACAAGCTGGGTGCCGAGTTCCACATCCCGCACGGCCTAGCCAACGCCCTGCTGATCAGCAACGTCATCCGCTACAACGCGAACGACAACCCGACCAAGCAGACCGCGTTCTCCCAGTACGACCGTCCGCAGGCTCGTCGTCGCTACGCCGAAGTGGCCGACCACCTGGGTCTGACCGCCGCCGGTGACCGTACCGCCGCCAAGATCGAGAAGCTGCTGGTATGGCTGGACGAGCTGAAGGCAACCCTGGGTATCCCAGCCTCCATCCGTGAAGCCGGCGTCGCCGAGGCCGACTTCCTGGCCAAGGTTGACCAACTGGCCGTGGAAGCCTTCGATGACCAGTGCACCGGCGCCAACCCGCGCTACCCGCTGATCAGCGAGCTGAAAGCCATCCTGCTGGACACCTACTACGGCCGTCCGTTCACCGAGGAGGCCCAAGCTGCCGCCAAGGTTGATGCCAAAGTAGAAGGCAAGAAGAAGTCCAAAGCCTGATAAGCTGAGTCGACTCGAGAGCCCGCGCACATGCGCGGGCTTTTTTGTTTGTCTATCTGCTTAATTTTGCTAGCTTGTTCATAGGCATTCATGAAATGCGAGCGAGCGTATGGCGCTGATACAGGCATCCATAGAACAGTTGCGGGTCGGTCACTATATCCATCTTCCCACGGGATGGACCAATCACCCTTTTATGTTCAATGCCTTCAAGATCAAGGATCAACAGCAACTCGACATCATCCGCCACCTTGACCTCAATCTGCTGATGGTCGACCCCGACAAGAGCGACCTCCCTCTCGAGCCCCTGTTGCGTGGCGATATTCCGAGCCCAGGCCCCGATCTCTCCGTTGTCGAAGAGCCGGAGGATAGCGGCCCTCCCCCGTTTGACGAGAAGGCATTTCGTCGCTCCCTGCGCGCCGCCGACAAGGCCTTCGGCCAGTCCATGTCCGAGCTGCGCGATGCCCTGGGCGCCCTCAACCTCAAGCCGGACGAAGGGCTCGCCAACACGGCGCAGATTGTGCGCAACGCCGCCGCCCGCATCAGCGCCCACGAGGGCCCACTCGGGCTGCACCTCATTCGCAGCCCCCATACCGACATCCTGCTGCAGCACAGCCTGAACGTGGCCTTCATCGCCATGTTGATGGCACGGGAGCTGGGCATGACTCCCATCGAGATCGAGGAGACCGGGCTGGCCGGGCTGGTGCACGACATTGGCGAGCTGAAGATCCCGACCCAGATCACCCAGAAGCGGGGGGAACTCAACAAGTCGGAGCAGAACTTCCTCAAGATGCACCCCCAGTACGGACTGGAGATGCTGACCCAGTTGCAGGCCTTCGAGCCCAAGATCCGTCAGGTGGCCCACCTGCATCACGAGCGGCTCGACGGCAGTGGCTTTCCCCTTGGCATCAAGGGGGGCGAGATCCCGCCGCTGGCACGGATCATCGGGTTGGTGGATTACTATGACGAGCTGCTGCACCCGCGCAACAGCGCGACACCGGCTGCGCCGAGCCAGGCCATCAGCCAGCTCTACAAGCTGTCGCAAAAGAAATTCGACCAGGATCTGGTCAAGCTGCTGATCAAGGTACTGGGGGTCTATCCGCCGGGCTCGCTGGTGCTGCTCTCCGACGACTCGGTGGCCCTGGTGCTCTCCACCGAACCCACCATGCCCCTCAAGCCCAAGGTGTTGCCCTACATCAAGGCACAACGACCGGAAGGGGTGGCCATGGTCGACCTGCGGGAGGATGAGCGCACCATCAAATCCTTTCTCAAGCAGGAAGATCTGGACGAAGGGCAGCGTCTGTTTTTCAACCTGACCCGACGCTTCTGTTACTATTTTGCATTCTGAGTTATCCCCAGAAGCTGGGGATAACTCATTGGACAAACCTGAATAATTGCCCGATTACCCTCAAAATGGTTTGCCACGTCCCCTGGATAAAAAACGCCCGACCTGCTGGTCGGGCGGAGCATGCCACCTCCGTGTGGCGTATCCAACGGATACATTCATGCTCAATTCAGCAATATCAATCCTTGGGCAATTACACAAATATCAATTTAACATGCTGATTTGATATGGTTTTATTCCGCGTTTCTGGCACACTTCGCCGGCGTTATGGCCAGAATGGCCCACAGAACAAGATCCTGATCACATTTATTCAAGACTGCCGCTTTTTTCGGCACGGACTCTGAGGAACGTTTTTTATGCAGTTGGTCCTCTCCCTGCTTCAACAGATGAGCGTCAGTCTGGTCATCGCCTACCTCTTTTCCAAGAGTCCGCTGCTGCGCCCACTGACCAACTATTCGGTCAGGCTGCCCCACAAGGTGCTGATTTACCTCATCTTCTCCTGCTTCTGCATTCTGGGTACCTATGTGGGGCTGGATATCGACGATGCCATCGCCAATACCCGCGCCGTGGGCGCCGTGCTGGGGGGACTGCTGGGAGGCCCGCTGGTGGGATTTCTGGTGGGACTGACCGGCGGGATACACCGTTATACCCTGGGGGGGTTCACCGATCTCGCCTGCGCCATCTCCACCACCTGCGAAGGCTTGCTGGGCGGACTGGTGCACTGGCGACTGATGCGGGCAGGCAAGATGGATGCGCTGTTCGAGCCGCGCATCGCCTTCTTCACCACCCTCTACGCCGAGATCATGCAGATGGTGATCATCCTGCTGGTAGCCAGCCCGTTCGACAAATCCCTGCTGCTGGTGCGCACCATCGCCACCCCCATGATCCTTGCCAACTCCTGCGGTGCGGCCCTCTTCATCAGCATGATCCGCGACCAGCAGCGGATGTACGAGAAGTTCTCCCGGGTCTTCTCCGCCAAGGCGCTCACCATCGCCAACCGCACCGTGGGGATCATGAGCCAGGGCTTTACCCCCGAGGCCAGCACCCGCATCGCCCAGATAGTGCAGGAGGAGACCGGGGTCGGAGCGGTCGCCATCACGGATACCGACAAGATCCTCGCCTTCATCGGCATCGGCGAGGATCACCACAAGCCGGGTACCCCCATCACCTCCGCCATCACCATGCAGGCCATCGCCCAGAACAAGGTGCTGTTTGCCGACGGCAACAGCCAGCCCTACCGCTGCAGCATCTCGCCCCAGTGCCAGCTCGGCTCTGTGTTGGTGATCCCGCTGCACGGCGACGAGGGGGTGATCGGCACCATCAAGCTCTATGAACCCAAGAAGCGGCTGTTTCTCAAGATCAACCACACCCTGGGGGAAGGGATCGCCAACCTGCTCTCCCAGCAGCTGCTGACCGGCCGGCTGGAGCAGCAGCAGCGGCTGCTGGTGCAGTCCGAGCTCAAGCTGGTACAGGCCCAGATCAACCCCCACTTTCTGTTCAACACCCTCAACACCATCAGTGCCATCACCCGGCGCGAGCCCGAGCGGGCGCGCCAGCTGCTGCTCCACCTATCCCTGTTCTTTCGCAAGAACCTCAAGCGCCAGAGCGGGCTGGCCACCCTGCAGGAGGAGCAGGAGCACTGCCAATCCTATCTGGAGATCGAGCTGGCCCGCTTTGGCGACCGGCTGACGGTGCAAAACGACATCCCGCCCGACCTCGCCGGCCTCAAGCTGCCGAGCTTCACCCTGCAGCCACTGATTGAAAATGCCATCAAGCACGGCATCTCCACCCTGCTGGAGCAGGGGCGCATTCGCCTCTACACCGAGCAGACGACGGATCGGGTTACCATCCACGTCGAAGACAATGCCGGCACCTGGCAGGAGAAACCGGCCGGTGACGGGCTCGGCATGACCCTGGTGGATCGGCGCCTCAAGAGCGCTTTTGGCAACCGCTATGGCCTGAGCGTCAGCTGCGAGCCCGACTGCTGGACCCGGGTCTCCGTCACCCTGCCCAGGGAGGCGTCATGATCCGGCCGTCACACCAAGCCAGTTTTGCCCCCCAGTCACGCAGGAGAACACCATGATCCGCACCCTCATCGTCGATGACGAGCCGTATGCCCGCGAGGAGTTGATGCAGCAGCTGGCCGCCGAGCCCGATATCGAGCTGCTGGGGACGGCCGCCAACGCCATCGAGGCGCTGCCGCTCATTCAGCGGCTCAGACCCGACGTGGTGTTTCTCGACATCCAGATGCCCAAGCTGAGCGGCATGGAGCTGGTGGCCATGCTCGATCCCCTGCCCCGCATCGTGTTCGTCACCGCGTTTGACGACTACGCCATCCAGGCGTTCGAGGAGAACGCCTTCGACTACCTGCTCAAGCCGGTGGAGCCGGCCCGCCTCGCCAAGACGCTGGCGCGGTTGAGACAGGATCTCAGCCCGCAGCCCATGACGGCGATCGCCCCCGCCATTCGCCACATTCCGGGCTACCTGCACAACCGGGTGCGGCTGCTGCCCATCGAACAGGTGGAGTACGCCTTCTCCGATCTCGGCGGCGTGCACGTCGCCAGCCAGGGCGAGCTGTTTCACACCCAGCTCACCCTCAAATCACTGGAAGAGAAGACCCCGCTGCTGCGCTGCCACCGCCAGTACCTGGTGGCCCCGACCGCCATCTTCGAAATCCGGCTGCTGGAGAATCAGCTGGCGGAGATAGTGACCCCGAGCGGTGCCCAGGTGCCGGTCAGCCGCCGCTACCTGAAGGAGTTGAAGGAGCAGCTCGGGCTGGAGTGAGCCGCGCGGTGTGAGCCGGATCACGAGCGCCAACCGCTCGGGTCGCCATACGGCCGCTCGCCCCTTTTTACCTGCCGTTAACAGTGCAAGCCCCTACACTGGCCGCGCACACCAAAAAATAACAAAGCAGGAGCGTAGCAATGATCTGGTTCTTCCTCTGTGTCGGCTTGCTGATAGCCGGCTACTTCGTATACGGCAAATTCATCGAGCGGATATTCGGGCCAAAACCCGAGCTGAAAACCCCCGCCATCACCATGGCGGACGGGGTGGACTATGTCCCCATGTCGGACAAGAAGGTCTACCTGGTGCAGCTGCTCAACATCGCCGGCGTCGGCCCCATCTTCGGCCCCATACTGGGTGCCCTCTACGGCCCGGTCGCCATGCTGTGGATCGTCTTCGGCTGCATCTTCGCCGGCGCGGTTCACGACTACTTCTCCGGCATGCTGTCGGTACGCGCCAAGGGCGCCTCTGTACCGACCGTGGTTGGTGAGCACCTGGGCACCGCCGCCAAGCACTTCATGAACCTCTTTGCCGTGGTGCTGTTGATGCTGGTGGGCGTGGTGTTCGTGCTGAGCCCGGCGGGCCTCTTGGCCAACCTCACCTCCACCGACCTGGTCTACTGGATTGTGGCCATCTTCGCCTACTACATCCTGGCGACCATAGTCCCCATCGACAAGATCATCGGCCGCTTCTACCCCATCTTCGGCGCCCTGCTGGTGTTCATGTCGGTCGGCCTCATCATCGGCCTCATCGTCTCCGGCAAAGGCTTCTACAACACCGGGATGGACTTCTCCAACCTGCACCCGACCGAGCTGCCGCTCTGGCCGCTGCTGTTCATCACCATCGCCTGCGGCGCCGTGTCCGGTTTTCACGCCACCCAGTCCCCGCTGATGGCGCGCTGCATGCAGAACGAGAAATCCGGCCGCTTCATCTTCTACGGGGCCATGATCGGTGAAGGCATCATCGCCCTCATCTGGTGCACCCTGGGGCTCTCCTTCTACGACAGCACAGAAGCGCTCAACGCCACCCTGGCAAGCGGCGGTCCCTCTGCCGTGGTGCACGAGGTCTCCACCAGCCTGCTCGGCACCGTTGGTGGCATCCTGGCCATCCTGGGCGTGGTGATCCTGCCCATCACCTCCGGTGACACGGCGTTTCGCAGTGCCCGCCTCATCGTGGCGGACTTCCTCAACCTGACCCAGAAGCCGATGGCCAAGCGACTGCTGATCGCCATCCCCATGTTCATCCTCGGTTTCATCATCTCCAAGGCCGAATTCGGGGTGATCTGGCGCTACTTCGGCTGGGCCAACCAGACCACCGCCGTGATGATGCTGTGGGCCGCCGCCGCCTACCTCGCCAAAGAGGGCAAGCTGCACTGGGTCTGCACCCTGCCGGCCATGTTCATGACCGCCGTGGTGTTCACCTATCTGGCCAACGCCCCCATCGGGTTCGGACTGGAGATGGGCGTCTCCACCCTCATCGGTCTGGCCAGCACCCTGGTGGTGACCGTCGCCTTCCTGATGAAGTTCAGACCCGCCCTGATCGGCAAGGCCAGCGAAAGCTGATCCACGCCAAACATGTCAGAAAAGGAGCCATAAAGGCTCCTTTTTTTGCTGCTAATTTCCCCTCACTGATGCCATACTCCCTGCGTAAGTCCTTGTCATGGATACGACTTTATGGACTCGCCCCAATAATACCGTCATCTATCTTGACGATTTCGAAGCCACTTAAGCTTCAGTACAACAAGATTGCTTAAGATTTCGGGCCCAACAGGATGGAAACCCGGTTGCTGGTTGTGTTGCAGAACCCGGGATCCAATGACAATGCTGTGCGTCACGCCGGTGGAGGCATAAATGACACTCGATTATTTTGCTCTTGGTCTGCTTTTTTTTGTGGGTTTGGTCATCTTTTACGGGGTCATCGTCATTCACGACATTCCCTATGAAATAGCCAAGCATCGTCAGCATCCCCATCAGGATGCCATTCACGTGGCCGGCTGGGTCAGCCTGTTTACCCTGCACGTGCTGTGGCCCTTCCTCTGGATCTGGGCGACCCTCTACCGGGAGGATCGGGGCTGGGGCTTTACCCAGCGTATCGAGCGCGACGAGAAACACCTCGCCGAGCTCAAGGATGAGGTCGCCGCCCTGCGCAGCCGCCTCGATCAGCTGACCCAAGAGAAGGAGTGATCATGGATCTCTTGCTGGTACTCACCTACACCGCCATCTGTGTAGCTGTCTTCAAAATCTTCCGCATCCCGCTCAACAAGTGGACCGTGCCCACCGCCGTGCTCGGCGGCGTGCTGCTCATCGGCACCCTCATCATGCTGATGAACTACAACCACCCCTACTCAGAGATGGCGCGTAACTACTACGTCTCCACCCCCATCGTTCCCCTGGTCAAGGGCCGGGTCAGCGAGGTCGCGGTCAAGCCGGACCAGAAGGTGAAGAAGGGTGACGTGCTGTTTCGTATCGACGACGAGCCGTTCCGCCAGCGCACCGCGAGCCTGGAGGCCAGGGTCAGCTCCAACGAGGAGCACCTCAAATCCATCGAGGCGCGCATGCGCTCGGCCAAGCTCGACCGGGATCGCGCCGCCGAGCTGATGCGCCGCGGCATCGGCAAGCAGCGTGATCTGGACGTGACCCAGGCCAACGTCGACGATCTGGTCGCCCAGCTCGATCAGCAACAAGCCACCCTGGACGATGTGCGGGCCCAGCTGCGCGAAGCCAAGTACCAGCTCGACCAGACCGTGGTCTATGCCCCGAGCGACGGCCATGTGGTACAGCTGGCCCTGCGCCCGGGCATGATCGCCACTCCCTTCATGTATCGCCCTGTGATGACCTTCATCCACGAGGACGACAACGCCTACGTCGGCTGGTTCTGGCAAAACAGCATGCAGCGCCTGGCGGTAGGGGACGAGGCCGAAGTGGTGATCGACGGCATCCCCGGCAAGATCTTCAAGGGTGAAGTAGAAGCGGTGATCCCCGCCATCGCCTCCGGTAACGTGCAGGCCAATGCCGCGCTGATCGACCAGAGTTCGGCGGTGATCCCCGGCCGCCTGCCGGTGCGCATCAAGATCACCGACCCGCGCTGGCAGGAGTATCAGGTGATAGCCGGCTCCAGCGGTCAGGCAGCCATCTACACCAAGCATTTCCATCACGTGGCCATCATGCGCAAGGTACTGCTGCGCATGGCCAGCTGGATGAACTACATCTTCCCCTTCCACTAAGCCGCAACGACGCAGCCAGCGGGCCGGCACCATGCCGGCCCGCTGTTTTTTGGCGCCAAGTTCCCTATAATGGCGCCACCCTGCTCCGCCCCTCGTCGATGTACCCAGCCTGCATGTTCGTTCTCAGACCCTACCAGACCGACGCCGTCAACGCCGTCATCAACCACTTTCGCAAGCACCTGGATCCCGCCGTGGTGGTGCTGCCCACCGGGGCCGGCAAGAGTCTGGTGATCGCCGAGCTGGCCCGCAAGGCGCGCGGCCGGGTACTGGTGCTGGCTCACGTCAAGGAGCTGGTGGAGCAGAACCACGCCAAGTACGAAGCCTGGGGCCTCCAGGCCGACATCTTCGCCGCCGGGCTCAATCGCAAGGAGGCCAGCGCCCAGGTGGTGTTTGGCTCGGTGCAGTCGGTAGCGCGCAATCTGGCGGCCTTCGACGGGGCGTTTTCGCTGCTCATCATCGACGAGTGCCACCGGGTCTCGCTGGATGACGACAGCCAGTACCATCAGGTGTTAGGCCACCTCAAGGCCGCCAATCCGGCCCTCAAGATCCTCGGTCTCACCGCAACCCCCTATCGGCTCGGGCTGGGCTGGATCTACCGGCGCCACTACCACGGCATGGTCAAGAGCCACGGTGAGCGGCTGTTCGGCGACTGCGTGTTCGAGCTGCCGCTGCGTTTTATGGTCAAAAACGGCTACCTGACGCCGCCGCGCATGGTGGATGCCCCCATCGTTCACTACGACTTCAGCAAGCTGGTGCCGCGGGAGAATGGCCTCTTCAGCGAGGCGGAGCTCAACGGCGAGCTCAAGCGGCAGGAGCGAGTTACACCCCATATCCTGAGTCAGGTGCTGGAGTATGCCGCCAACCGGCAGGGGGTGATGATCTTCGCCGCCACCGTCGAGCATGCCCGTGAAATTCACGGCCTGCTTGGCGCCAGAGGCCAGCAGGCAGCCCTTATCACCGGCGAAACGCCGGGGCCGGAGCGCGATGCTCTCATCAACGCCTTCAAAGCGCGCGAGCTCAAGTTTCTGGTCAACGTGGCGGTGCTCACCACCGGCTTCGATGCTCCCCATGTCGATCTTATCGTGATGCTCAGGCCCACCGAGTCGGTCTCGCTCTATCAGCAGATCGTCGGGCGGGGCCTGCGCCTCTCGCCGGGCAAGGAGGATTGTCTGGTGCTCGACTACGCCGGCAACAACTTCAACCTGTTTGCTCCCGAAGTGGGGGAGCCTCGCCCCCACGCAGGTACCGAGCCGGTGCAGGTGCCCTGCCCTGCCTGCGGCTTTGCCAACACCTTCTGGGGCAAGACCGACGAGGATGGCAAGGTGATCGAGCACTACGGCCGCCGCTGTCAGGGACTGTTTGAAGATGACGAGGGCAATCGCGAGGAGTGCGACTACCGCTTTCGCGCCAAGATCTGCCCCGCTTGCGGCGCCGAAAACGACATCGCAGCCCGCCGCTGCCAGAGCTGCGATCAGCTGCTGGTGGACCCTGACGACAAGCTTAAAGAGGCGCTCAATCTCAAGGATTGCATGGTGATCCGCTGCGCCGGTCTCACCTTCACCGCAGGGCGCGGCAAACAGGGGGAGCGGCTGGAGGTGACCTATCACGACGAGGATGGTCTCACCCTCAATGAGTACTTCGGATTTCACTCGGCAGGCGCACGGCGCTTGTTTCAACAGCACTTTGTGCGTCATCATTGGCCCGCCCCGGGGCTGGAGCCCGAATTTGCCACCCTGGCGAGCGTGCTGGCGGTGGAACATCAGTTTCGCCACCCCGATTTTGTCATCGCCCGCAAGTCAGGGCGCTTCTGGCAGATCAAAGAGAAGATTTTTGATTATGACGGCCGCTATCGCACCGCCAATTCACTGGCGTGATGGCGACCGGCATAAGGCGTATGAATTGCTTTGCCACGGCCGTTCCGGCATCGGCGGGTACAACAAGGTTTGAGTTATCAGGGCCGGCCCACTGCCGGGCCCCTTCGTCACGTTAGAGGATGTTATGCAGCGGCTGTTGATTGGTTTTTGTGCTCTCTTTTCCCTGGCGGCCCAGGCCGCCCCGCTGACGCCCCCCCAGGGGGGCCAGTACGCCATCGTGGTGCAGGGCAACAACGGCATCGAGTTTGCCCGCCATGCGGATCAGATGATCGCCCCCGCCTCCACCATGAAGGTGCTCACCGCGCTGGCGGCCCGCCTCGAGCTCGGCGCCGACTTCCGCTTCGCCACCGACATCCAGGCTCAGCCTGGCGCCAAGCAGGGCAACGTCATCAACGGCGATATCTGGATCAACTTCGTCGGTGACCCCACCCTGTCACGGATGGACCTGCTGGCCCTGTTCAAGCAGCTTGGCGTCAACCAGATCAAGGGCAACGTCTACGTCAACACCGGCGCCTACAACGGCTACGAGCGCGGCAACGGCTGGTCCTGGGGGGATCAGACCCTCTGCTTCGCCGCCCCCGTCTCCTCGGTCATCATCGACAAGAACTGCGCCTACGCCACCATCACCGCCACCCAGATCGGCAAGCCGGCGGTGGGCAACGTGGCCATCGGGGTCCCCATCGGGGTCGGTGCCGACAACGTGGAGGTGATGAGCTATGGCGACATGGCGCGCCAGTTCTGTGCACTGGAAGTGGACATGGCCAAGGGCAACTTCTACGAGCTCAAGGGCTGCATCACCCCGAACAAGGAGCCCCAGGGGCTGCGTTTCGCCATCCACGACGTGGAAGCCTGGGGCTGGGACAACATCCGCTGGGCCATGGACCGGGCCGGCATCAAGCATGACGGCCTGCTGCGCGTCACCCACAGATCGCCGGACAATGCCGAGACCCTGGGTACCCACTACTCGGTCTCCCTGCCGGTGATGCTGGCTAAGATGTTGAAGAAGTCGGACAACCTCTACGCCGATACCTTCCTCAAGACCGTCGGCCGCCACTACTACAACAAGCCGGGCAGCTATCGCAGCGGCACCATGGCGGTGCGCGCCATCCTGACCAAGAACGGCATCGATCTGGGCAACGCCACCCTGGCCGACGGCTCGGGTCTCTCCGCCCACAACCTCATCAGTGCCCGCCAGATGCTGTCGGTGCTGAACTTCATCCAGAAAAATGATGCGGAGCTCGGCCTCATCAAGCTGCTGCCAAGCTCCCAGGTGGACGGCACCCTGGCCTGGCGGCGCAGCGTTACCGCCCCCATGATGAAGAACAAGGTGCATGCCAAGACCGGCACCATCACCGGCACTTCCAACCTGGTGGGCTTCATCGACACCGCCGGCGGCCAGCGCAAGGCGTTCGTGATGTTCCAGCGCGGCCTGTCGCAGGATCCGGCCACCCACGAGCGTTACCGCGCCAGCAAGGCCCCCTGGCCCTGGACCGTGTTCGAGAAAGGGGTGCTGGAGAGCATCTACCAGCAGCAGCCGATCCAGATCGCCGATGAGGGTTGATCCGCTGCGAGGTGAGTGACGATGACGGCCGGCGCAGTGCGCCTTATCGAAGATGGCGAACGGCCGTATCGACAATTTCCACTTTGACTAGTCACGAGGCGGGGCTATCCTGTGCCCAGCCTCAAATGAATGGAGAGAGAACATGTTTGCAGTGATTTTTGGTCGTCCCGGTTGCCCCTATTGTGTCCGTGCCAAGCAGATTGCCGAGCAACTGGTCGAACAGCGTGACGATTTCAAATTCCGCTACGTGGACATCCACGCCGAGGGCATCACCAAGGAAGATCTGGCCAAGAGCGCCGGCAAGCCGGTCAATACCGTGCCGCAAATCTTCCTGGACGAGCAGCACATCGGTGGCTGCACCGATTTCGAAGCCTATGCCAAAGAGAACCTGGGTCTCTACCAGTAAGTTCACGTTGTAAAAAAGGCGCCATCAGGCGCCTTTTTTCATGGTCGTTCCCCGGCGTCACTCCGCCACCGGGCTGAAGCGGCTCACCACCTGACCCTGATGCTCGATCCACTCCATGAACATGACCACGGGACGGGCATAGACGGCGCCATCCTGCTCCGATTGATAGACCACCAGCTGCTCCCCGGTCTCGGTGTGCAGGGCCAGGGTCAGCACCTGATAATAACCACCCTTGAAGTGACGATAACGACCGGCGGCGGGGGCTTGCATGATGACTTCTCCATGGTGTGGGGACGGGGTCCGGACAGGCCTGACAGCACGCGTCGGGTCCTGTTTTTGGCTGCCGTGGGCAAAAAGAACGGCATTTTTCACGCAAGCCAATCGTGCCAGCGAGCGTGAATATTTCAACACAGTCGGGTAGCTTTGTTAATGAGCCCCTCATCTTTCACTGGATAACCTTGGTTCACACAAACGATCGTGCTGAATTTAACGTTTTAGCAACCCTGTTTCAGGGCTAAAAATCAGGGAATTCTACTAAAAAGAGGATTGTTCTAGCATTCAATTCTGTGAAGAATAGGGGAAAAGAAATTTGATACTAAAAACCGCCTTTTTCGCCAACGCGTCCCCATGGGGAAGGAATCACAGTCACCATGTTCACAATCGACAAGTCGCACAAGCTCGACGATGTCTGCTATGACATCCGCGGCCCGGTGCATAAAGAAGCTCGCCGTCTCGAAGACGAAGGCCACCGCATCATCAAGCTCAACATCGGCAACCCGGCTCCGTTCGGCTTCGAGGCGCCGGAAGAGATCATCAAGGATGTGATCCTCAACATGCCCCAGAGCCAGGGCTACTGCGACTCCAAGGGGCTCTTCTCCGCCCGCAAGGCGGTGATGCAGTACTACCAGCAGAAGGGAATGCGCAAGGTCGACATCGACGACATCTACATCGGCAACGGCGCCAGCGAGCTCATCGTGATGGCGATGCAGGCGCTGCTCAACAACGGCGACGAGATGCTGGTGCCCTCCCCTGACTACCCGCTCTGGACCGCGGCAGTGACCCTCTCCGGCGGCCATGCGGTGCACTACCGCTGCGACGAAGGGGCCGACTGGTATCCGGATCTCGACGACATCCGTGCCCGTATCACCCCGCGCACCCGCGGCCTGGTGCTGATCAACCCCAACAACCCGACCGGCGCCGTCTACGGCAGCGAGTTTTTGCTGGAGGTGATCGAGATCGCCCGCCAGCACAACCTCATCATCTTCGCCGACGAGATTTACGACAAGATCCTCTACGACGACATCTCCCACACCAGCGTCTGCACCCTGTGCGACGATGTGATGGTGGTGACCTTCAACGGCCTCTCCAAGGCCTACCGCGCCTGCGGCTTCCGCCAGGGCTGGATGGTCATCACCGGGCCCAAGGGCCGTGCCAAAGGCTATATCGAGGGGCTGGAGATGCTGGCCTCCATGCGGCTGTGTGCCAACGTGCCGATGCAGCACGCCATCCAGACCGCCCTTGGCGGCTATCAGAGCATCAACGAGCTGATCCTGCCGGGCGGGCGCCTGCGCCGCCAGCGTGACAAGGCCTGGGAGCTTTTGAACGAGATCCCCGGGGTCTCCTGCGTCAAGCCCAAGGGGGCGCTCTACATGTTCCCGCGCCTCGATCCCAAGGTGTACGACATTCGCGACGACCAGAAGATGGTGTTCGACCTGCTGCAGCAGGAGAAGCTCTTGCTGGTGCAGGGCACCGGCTTCAACTGGCCGGCGCCGGATCACTTCCGACTGGTGTTCCTGCCCCGCGAAGAGGAGCTGGAAGAGGCCATCGGCCGCCTCGCCCGCTTCCTCAAGGGCTACAAGCAGTAACCGCAACACGGCGTCTGCCCTGGCCTGCGGCTCGCCTGCAGCAGGCCGACCATAAAAAATCCGAAGCGGTCTGCACCGCTTCGGATTTTTTTATGGCGAGAGAGTCCCGTCGCAAGGCCCGCGTTGTGGACTATTTCTCCCCGGTGGCCACTTCGGCAGGCGGCACGGCAGGAGCCTGATACCACTGCTCGCGGGGCACCAGCACGGCCTGCTCCGGCTGAGCCACGAAATTGGGGGACATGATCTGCACCCCGAACTCGTTGAACACATCCTGGATGTGGCCGTGCAGCTCGGTTCTGACCGGACCGGGCAACAGCCCCTCTTTCATCCGCACCTGCAGCTCGTACTCCACGTACCAGTCCTGCAGATTGAGCTGGCGCACCAGCGGGGCCTGCTCCTGATTGATCAGCTGGCAGCGCCTGGCCGCCAGCTCCAGCATGGCGTGCACCTGACGCCAGGGAGTGTCATAGCCGATGGTGACCTTGGTGAGCAGGGCAATGCCCTTGTCGCTTGCCAGTCGGCTCAGGTTGGTCACCTTGCCCCCCACCACCACGGCGTTGGGCAGGGTCACCTCGTGATCGTGGCGCGTCACCAGCTTGGTCGAGAGGGCGCTCAGCTCGGTGACGACCCCCTCCACCTCCCCTATCTGCACCAGATCCCCCGGCCGCAGGGCCCGCGAGTAGATCAGCACCAGGCCGCTCATGGCATGGTTCATGATCCCGGCCGAGCCCAGGGTCACCATCAGACCGAAGAAGACACTCACCCCCTTGAAGGCGTCCGAATCCGCCCCCGGCAGATAGGGATAGGCGACGGTCAGGGCAAACAGCCAGATCACCACCGAGAGCAGACGGCGGGTCGCCCCTATCGTCTCGGAGTGCAGCCCCTGCACCCGGAAATGGCCGCGCTCGATGCGCGCGAAGATGACCGCCAGCATGCGGATGAACAGCTTGGTCAGCACGAAGATGACCAGCACGGTCGCCAGCCCCGGCATGGCGGCGACGATCCCGCCCAGGATGTTGCTGCACAGCTCCAGCAGGGAGGAGCCCAGCTGATCGCTCCAGATCCGGGTATGCGGGAACAGCCCCAGCACATAGGTGAGCCAGCCATAGGTGAGCAGCAGGATCACCAGCCAGGTGAACACGCCGATGACGCGGATCTCCAGGTTGCCGAGCACCTGGCGCCATTGATGGGGGATCAGCCCCTTCTGTTGCAGCAGGTTGTTGGCGAACCAGCGACGTGCCCGCTGGTGCCCCCGTCGCAGCAGCTGCACCACCATCAGAAACAGCAGGGTCACCAGCAGCGTCTTGCCTGCCGCCTTGAGCAGGTAGGTGTTGGAATGCAGCTCCAGCACCTTGACCCGCACATTTTCCAGCCGCAGCCGCACCCGCTCTGCGGCCTGATCCAGGGTCAGCTCATCGAGCCACTCCAGATCTTTTTCCAGCAACACCAGCAGGTGCTTGTCATTGAGCCTGAACTCCCTGGCCTCCTGACCGAGGCGGGTCGAGCTGACCACGGTCACCGGATGGGTCAGATCCTCGGGCTGCAGTTGCCTTACCCGCTCCTTGACGATCCGCACCCGGGCCGCCCCGTCCAGGCGACCGAATTTCGCCTGCAGCATCACTATGGGTTCGTGAAACAGGGTCAGGGTCTGGGCCTGCTCCTGCTCGGTCGGCTCCAGTCTCGGCTCCGCCGCCCACCCGCTATCGACCATGAGCAGGGCCAGCAGCATCCCTGCCAGCCTGATGATCCCTCTGTGCCCCATAACCTCTCCCTCGTGACCGTCCTGTTTCATCATGATGACCACGTTCGGCAACGGACGGGGCAACGGCCCCCTATCCCTCTCCTGGCGTCATCCATGACACATAGGGCTCATCGCCCTCGCTTGCAAAAAATCGAGTCATAACAAAGATCACCAGCAGTAATAGCACTGCAGTCGCGGCGGCGAAAGGGGCAGCACTGCATTGTGCCACTGTGCTCACTTCGCCGGTCTGGCGCCTCAGTCAGGACTCATATTGACATGCTGCCAGAGGCACGCATAAAAATGAACGCCATGACGTCCCCTTCCTGATCCATCGCGCGTCAAGGTGGCGAGCCAGCGACGGCCTTTCACCCTGCTCTGCGCGACATGAGTAAACAACAGGGCCGCTCAACCCCGGTTGAGCGGCCCTGTTTCATCGAGACAGCGGTCTGCTTATCACCCCTGCAGCAGGGCCCCGGCCACCAGCACCGCCATGGTGATGAGGGCCACCCCTATGATGAAGGGCAACACCCAGCGCACGAAGCGATCGTAGGGGATCCTGGCGAGCGCCAGCCCCGCCACCAGGTGGGCGGCGGTGGGGGCGAACAGGTTGATCCAGCCGGAGGCGGACTGGTAGGCGGTGATCACCAGATCCCGCGAAATGCCGGAGAAGTCAGCCAGCGGCCCCATCAGCGGCATGGAGACGGTCGCCAGCCCAGAGGTGGAGGGGATGAAGAAGCTCAGGATGATGTGTACCAGATAGGCCATCAGGATGAAGACCGACGAGGAGAGCCCGCTCACCAACCCCTCGGCCCAGTGCAAGATGGTGTCGATGATGACCCCATGCTCCATCACCACGTAGATGCCGCGTGCCACCGCCACCACCAGCGCCACCCCGATGAGATCCCGCGCCCCGTTCAGGAAGGTTGCCACATAGTTGGACTCCGGCATCCGGTTGATCAACGCGATCAGGATGGAGGCGCTGAAGAAGAGGGTGGAGAGCTCGTCGAACCACCAGCCCAGGGTGGGCAGCAGGTCGATGCCCAGATCGGACCAGGGCACCACTGCATAGATCATCAGCAGGAAGGTGCCGAAGAAGACCAGCATGGTGAGCTTCTGCTTGCCGCTGAAGGCGAGGTTGCCGCTCTTCATCTGGGAGAACTCGTCGTCATAGGCGATGTCGGCCAGCACGGAGCGGGACTTGTCCTGCTGTACCTGCTTGGCGTAGCGCATCACGAACCAGGAGGCGAAGATCACCAGCAGCAGCCATTGCACGACCCGCAGGCCAATCCCCTCCCCGATGGGAATGCCGGCAAAACCGGAGGCGATGCCGGTGGCAAACGGGTTGACGGTGGAGGCGAGCACCCCGACCCCGGAGCCGAGCAATATGATCCCCGCCGCCACCATGCGATCGAAGCCCGCCGCCATCATCACCGGCACGATCAGTGCCCAGAAGGCCACCGTCTCCTCCGCCATGCCGAAGGTGGAACCGCCAAGGGCAAACAGGGCGATCAGCACCGGGATCAGCAGCCGCTCGCGCCCGGCAAAGCCGCGCACGATGGCCCCTACCCCGGCATCCAGCGCCCCGCTCTGCATGGTCACCGCCAGAAAACCGCCAATGATGAGCACGAACAGCGCCACGTCGGCCGCCTTGTGAAAGCCCTGGATCGGTGCCTTGAGCACATCGAATACCCCCTGCGGTTGGGAGGGGAGCTCGGTGTAGCTGCCGGGCACCGGCAACAGCCGCTCGTCGCCGCTGTAATCTGCCACGGCCGCCGCCGCCACCGGCTGCTGGCTCTTGGCCGTCACGTAGTTGTATTTGCCCGCCGGCAGCACCCAGGTGAGGGCCGCCATCAGGGCGATAATGATGAAAAGCAGGGTATAGACAGTGGGGAGTTGGCGCTTCTTGGGCGCCTCATGTGGAGTGGTCATAGCTTCCGTACCTCGGCAATGCCGTCATGTGATCCGATCACCGCCAGACTAGCGGGTTTGATATGGGAAAAAGGTGATCGCGGATAATAAAATTTCGCAACCTGGCGGGATTTTTGCCAAAAAAACAGGGCCCCGCGGGGCCCTGTTTTCACTTGGGTCAGACTCAGAGTTCGACCACGTCGAACTGCACGTCCGGATTCACGTCCGCGTCGTAATCCACCTCGTCCAGCCCGAAACCGAACAGGCGCAGGAACTCCTGCTTGTAGCCGGTGTAGTCGGTCAGATCCGAGAGGTTCTCGCTGGTGATGGACGGCCACAGGTCGCGGCAGGTCTGCTGCACGTCTTCGCGCAGCTCCCAGTCATCCATGCGGATGCGGGCCTGCTCGTCCAGCGCCAGATCGGCGCCGTACAGACGGGTGCGCATCATGCGATCCACCTGCTCCATGCAGCCCTCGTGAATGCCCTTCTCCTTCATGATCTTGAAGGCCATGGAGATGTAGAGCGGCATCACCGGAATGGCGCTTGATGCCTGGGTCACCACGGATTTGAGCACGGCCACGTGGGCGGTGCCGCCCTTGGCAGCCAGATCGCCACGGATGGCGGCGGCGGCGCGGTCCAAATCTTCCTTGGCGCGGCCCAGGGTGCCATGCCAGTAGATGGGCCAGGTCAGATCGGTACCGATGTAGGAGTAGGCCACGGACTTGGCGCCGTCGGCCAGCACGCCCGCATCGCGCAGGGCAGCCATCCACAGCTCCCAATCCTGACCGCCCATGACGGTGATGGTGTTCTGGATCTCTTCCTCGTTCGCCGGCTCGACGGTGGCGGTGATGATCTGATCCTTGTTGGTGTCGATGGCAGTGGTGGTGTAGACCTCGCCGATGGGTTTGAGGGCGGAGCGCACCACTTCACCGGTTTCCGGCATCTTGCGCACCGGCGAGGCCAGGGAGTAGACCACCAGATCAATCTGACCCAGATCCTGCTTGATGAGCTCGATCACCTTGGCGCGGCATTCGTTGGAAAAGGCATCGCCGTTGACGCTTTTCGCGTACAGACCTGCCTCTTTGGCGGCCTTGTCGAAGGCGGCGGAGTTGTACCAGCCGGCGGTACCGGTCTTGGTTTCGCTGCCCGCTTTTTCAAAGAAGACGCCGAGGGTGGCGGCGCCGGAGCCGAAGGCGGCGGCAATGCGAGACGCCAGGCCATAACCTGTGGAGGCACCGATCACCAGCACCTTCTTGGGACCATTCTCGATGGTGCCCTTGGCCTGGGTATAGGCAATCTGACGACGAACATTGGCTTCGCAACCGACCGGGTGAGTGGTGGTGCAGATAAAGCCGCGAACCTTGGGTTTGATGATCATGTGTTGTCTCTTATCCGTTTGATGGATGAAATCGGGGCATAAGATACCTCATCTTGCCGCGATAAGGTGCTCTGATGTGTTGAATCGCAGGGAAAATGAGCAAATGGAGGGACAAAAACCGCCGCCGCCCCTCCTACCGTCACGCCCTCAGGCGGACTTGCCCCATTCCCCCCTGTTGCCGCTCCCCCGCATGGAACAATAAATAACGACAAAACAAGCAGTTCCCCCCAATGGCCAAGGCGATGGCCAAAGAACCTGTACTAGTATTCAGACGGTCGGTTATTGTCATGAAGAGCCTCACAAGGGTCTTAACAAGGAGCTCCGCCATGTTTTGGAATCGCACGGGAAATCACGACAAGAGTGAACAAGCGGCAAAGATCGCAGCACTCGGCGCCTTTGAGCAGGCCATCCAGTCACGGCTGCCCTATATCGAATTCACCCCGGAGGGGGTCATCACCTTCGTCAACGATCGCTTTCTCGCCATCGTGGGCTACGGCCGGGAGGAGGTGATCGGCAAGCACCACAGCTCTCTCTGCTTCCCCGACGATGTCAACACCCGGGAATACGAGCAGCTATGGCAGGAGCTGCGGCGGGGAGAGTCGCGCAGCGGCCGCTTCATTCGGCAGGCCAAATCGGGCAAGGCGGTCTGGCTCGAAGCCAGTTACTTCCCGATCCTCCTCGATGGCAAGGTGAGCAAGGTGGCCAAGGTCGCCTCCAACGTCAGCGAGCAACAATCCACCCTGGAGCGTACCCAGGCGCTGCTGACAGCACTGGACAAGTCCCTGGCCGTCATCGACTTCCAGCCCGATGGCACCGTCATCACCGCCAACCAGAACTTCCTGCACTGTTTTGGCTACCGGCTGGACGAGGTGGTGGGTCAGCCCCACCGCATGTTCTGTGACGAGGAGTTTTATCAGCAGAATCCCAACTTCTGGCGGGATCTCGGATCCGGCGCCATCCAGTCCGGGCTCTTCATGCGCCGCGGCCGCCACGGCGAGAAGATCTGGCTGGAGGCCACCTACAACCCCATCTTCAACCACGAGCGCAAGGTGGTGAAGATCATCAAGCTGGCGAGCGACATCAGCGAGCGAGTGGAGAAATCCATCTCAGTGCGCGAGGCGGCCCAGAAAGCCTGCGCCATCGCCGGTGAGACCGTTTCGAGCGCCGCCAAAGGACGGGAGGTGATCGACAAGGTGCTGGAAACCTCGGCCCACATCAACAGTTCGGTCAGCGAGGTCACCCGGCAGATAGAGAACCTCAACCAGCAGTCGAGAAGCATAGAGTCCATCATCTCGACCATCAGCAGCATCGCGGATCAGACCAACCTGCTGGCGCTCAACGCCGCCATCGAGGCGGCCCGCGCCGGCGAGCAGGGGCGCGGATTTGCGGTGGTGGCCGATGAAGTGCGCCAACTGGCGGCCAGAACCTCCACCTCCACCGGCGAGATCGTCTCCGTCATCCGGCTTAACTCCGACATCACCTCCAGGATCACCCAGACCGTCTCGGTGGTATCGGAAAAGGCGATGGCAGGTCAGGCCCAGGCCGACATCATCGCCGGCGTCATTCAGGAGATCATCGAGGACGCCAACTCCGTCTCGGAGACGGTCAAAGGGCTCTCCATCTAGCCATTTCGCCCACAACAGACAGGCGACGCCGGTGCGTCGCCTGTTTGCTTTGTCTCCTGTGTTACCCGCCTGCATTCGATGGGGTGCTCCGCCCGTTACCCCTCGGCGGTGACGGCCTGCGCCCCCTTGCGCCTGGCCGGCAGTTGCCCCAGCGCGATGCCCAGCAGCACGGCGCCGCAGGCCACCCATTGCAGGGCATTGAGGGTCTCCCCCAACAGCAGGTAGGCCAGCAGCAGGGTAAACACCGGGATGAGATTGACGTAGGCTGCCGCCAGCGTCACCTTCACCTGGGTCACCGACCAGTTGTAGAGCAGGTAGGCCCCGAGCGTCACGCAGGCACCGAGAAAGACGATGACCGCCATATCCTGCCAGGCCCAGTCTGCAGGCCAGGGCTCGCTGAGGGCAAAGGGGGCGAAAAAGAGGGTGCCGACGAAAGCCTGCAGGGCGGTCAGGGTCAGCACGCTGTAGCGGCTACAGAGCTTCTTGAACACCACCGAGTAGGTGGCGGCGCAGAACATGGCTGCCATCTCCAGGCTGTTGCCAAGCAGGGCGTTGGGGGCAGACTCATCGGCTCCGCTGCCAAAACCGAGCAGGGCGATGCCGAAGATGGCCACGGCAAAGCCGAGCAGCTGGCGGCGACTCACCCGCTCCCCGATCAGCAAAAAGGCGACCAGGGCCACCACCAGCGGCAGCAGGGCGCAGACCATGCCCGCCTGGCCGGCGCTGGTGTAGCGCAGGGCGTTGACCTCCAGCAGAAAATAGAGACAAGGCTCCAGTGCCCCCATCAAGGCCAGCCAGCGCCAATCCCCTGGCTGGTAGCGAAAATTGCCGAGATAGCGGTAGCAGCACAGCCAGCAAAGGGCCGCCACGCTCATGCGCATGAAGAGCACCTGACCGAAGCCCCAGACCGCCAGCACGTGCTTGAGCGCGATGAAGGAGCTGGACCAGAGCAGCATCGCCAGAGTCAGGGTAAAAATGGGTAAAGGGCGCACGTTTCCTCCATGAAATTGGCTATTTGAATAATAACCATGCGGCCTTGCGGTTGTTAAAAGGCACCTAAAATCAGATAATACCGCCGCCTTCAAACCGGATAACCAACCTGCAATGACTGAGTACCTGCTTTTACTGGTCGGCACCGTGCTGATCAACAACTTCGTGCTGGTGAAGTTTCTTGGCCTGTGCCCCTTCATGGGCGTCTCCGGCAAGCTGGAAACCGCCATCGGCATGGGGTTGGCGACCACCTTCGTGATGACCCTGGCCAGCGCCTGTTCCTATCTGATGGAACACTATATCCTGATCCCGCTGAACATCGCCTACCTGCGCACGCTCGCCTTCATTCTTGTGATCGCCGTCGTGGTTCAGTTTACCGAGATGGTTATCCGCAAGAGCAGCCCCACTCTCTACCGTCTGCTTGGCATCTTCCTGCCGCTCATCACCACCAACTGTGCCGTGCTGGGGGTGGCGCTGCTCAGCATCAACGAGCACCACAACTTCATCCAGAGCATCATCTACGGCTTTGGTGCCGCCACCGGCTTCTCGCTGGTACTGATCCTGTTTGCCGCCATGCGTGAGCGCCTGGTGGCCGCCGATGTTCCCACCCCGTTTCGCGGCGTCTCCATCGCCATGATCACCGCCGGCCTGATGTCGCTGGCCTTTATGGGCTTTACCGGCCTCATCAAGATATAGCGCTATGATTCACATTCTTTTTGCCGTTCTGGTGTTGGCTCTGCTGGCCCTGGCTTTCGGCATCATTCTGGGCTTTGCCGCTGTCAAGTTTCATGTGGAAGCCGATCCCATCGTCGATCAGCTCGACGCCCTGCTGCCGCAAACCCAGTGCGGCCAGTGCGGCTACCCTGGCTGCAAACCCTACGCCGAGGCACTGGCCAACGGCGATCAGATCAACAAGTGTGTACCCGGTGGCGATGCCACCATGCGCAAGATTGCCGATCTGATGGGGGTCGAACCCCAGCCGCTGGGCGGCGCAGAAGCCGCCGTACCGGTCAAGAAAGTCGCCTTCATCCATGAAGATCAGTGCATCGGCTGCACCAAGTGCATCCAGGCCTGCCCGGTCGATGCCATCGTCGGTGCCACCAAGGCGATGCACACCGTGATCAAGGACGAGTGCACCGGCTGCGATCTCTGCGTCGATCCCTGCCCGACCGACTGCATCGAGATGATCCCGGTACCCACCACGGTCGACAACTGGAAGTGGGATCTCAACAACGTCACCATTCCGGTCAAGATAGTGGAGTAACCATGCAGTCCTTACTCGAACGCATCAAAGCCGGCACCCTGTGGGATTTTCACGGCGGCATTCATCCTCCCGAGAACAAGGAGCAGTCCAGCCTCACCCCCGTGGTGGACGCGGGCCTGCCGCCCCAGCTCATCATTCCGGTACGCCAGCACGCGGGCCCGGCTGGCGATCTGCTGGTGCGGGTCGGCGACCGGGTCAAGAAGGGTCAGCCACTCACCCGTCATGAGAAGGGACGGATCGTGCCGGTGCACGCCTCTACCTCCGGCACCATCACCGCCATCGGGCACCATACGGTGGCCCACCCCTCCGGTCTCGACGATCTCTGCATCACCCTCACCCCGGATGGCGAAGATGCCTGGGGCGAGCGCAAGGGCCAAGCCGACTACTGGAATCTGGAGCGGGGTGAACTGCTCGAGCGCATTCAGCAGGCCGGTATCGCGGGCCTTGGCGGCGCCGTGTTCCCGACTCACAGCAAGCTCGATGGCCGCGGCCAGCTCACCGAGATCCTCATCGTCAACGGCCTCGAATGCGAGCCCTACATCACCACCGATGACCGGCTGATGCAGGAGTATGCCGACGAGATCATGGACGGCATCCGGGTGCTCAAGCACCTGCTCAAACCCAAGCTGACCCTGATCGGGGTGGAAGACAACAAGCCGGCCGCCATCGGCGAGCTGACCCGTCACGCCACCGACGAAGACGTACTGGTCAAGACGGTCCCCACCAAGTACCCCTCGGGCGGCGCCAAGCAGACCATAGAGCTGCTCACCGGTCGTCAGGTACCCAAAGGCGGCCGTGCGGTAGACATGGGCATCATGGTGCTCAACGTGGCCACCGTGTTTGCCATCAAGCGCGCCATCATCGACGGCGAACCGCTCATCTCCCGCATCGTCACCCTCACCGGCGACGCCTTCAAGAAGCCGGGCAACGCCTGGGTGCTGCTGGGCACGCCGGTACGCTGGCTGCTGCAGCGCTTCGAGCTGCAGCCCGAGGCGGATCAGCGGGTCATCATGGGGGGCCCCATGATGGGCTTCACCCTGCCCCACGCCATGGTACCCGTGGTCAAGGCCACCAACTGTCTGCTCTCCCCCACCCGGGCCGAGCTGCCGCCCCCCGGTCCGGAGCAGGCCTGCATTCGCTGCAGCGCCTGTGCCGACGCTTGTCCGGCCAACCTGCTACCGCAGGAGCTCTACTGGTACAGCCGGGCCAAGGAGTACGACAAGGCCGAAGGGCTCAACCTGTTCGACTGCATCGAATGCGGCGCCTGCGCCTGGGTCTGCCCGAGCGAGATCCCGCTGGTGCAGTACTACAAGATTGCCAAGGATGACATCCGCGAAGCTCGCGCCGAGGCCGAGAAGGCCGAGCGCGCCAAGCAGCGCTTCGAGGCCAAGCAGGCCCGCTTCGAGCGGGAGAAAGCCGCCCGCGAAGCCCGCCATGCCGAGGCGGCTGCCCAGCGCCGCCAGGCCATGACAGCGGCCGGCGGAGAGGATCCGGTGGCTGCGGCCCTCGCCCGTCTCAAGGCCAAGCAGGAGGCTCCCGTCACGGCCGTTGCCGCCACTGCCGAAGGTGTGCCCGACAACAGCGCGGTGATCGCCGCCCGTGAGGCCCGCAAGCGGGAGGCGGAAGCCCGCCGCGCCGCCAAGGCGCTCGACACTGCGGCAGCCGAGCCGGGCGATGCCACTGCCACCACAGAGGCGGATCCGAAAAAAGCGGCCATCGCCGCCGCACTGGCGCGGGCCAAGGCCAAGAAGGCAGCCCAGAGCGGTGACGCCGAGGCGGCACAGGCCACCCCGGCGGATGCCACAGCGTCAACCAGTGCTGCTGCCCAGAGCGATCCCAAGAAGGCCGCCATCGCGGCAGCCATTGCCCGCGCCAAGGCGAAGAAAGCGCAAGCTGGCAGCGAGGCAGATGCCACCGAACCAGGCGCTGGCAGCAGTGCGGCAACAACCGAGCCGACCGGTGCGGGGGACGATCCCAAGAAGGCGGCCATTGCCGCCGCCATCGCCCGCGCCAAGGCCAAGAAGGCCGCGGCTCAGGCGCAAGGCGACACCGCCGTGAGCGAGGGTGAAGAGGCTCTTGCGGCGGCCCCTGCTACCGACCCGCAGCCTGACGCTGCCGACGTGGATCCCAAGAAGGCGGCCATTGCCGCCGCCATCGCCCGTGCCAAGGCCAAGAAGGGCGCGGCTCAGGCGCAAGGCGACACCGCCGTGAGCGAGGGTGAAGAGGCCGTTGCGGCTGCGCCAGCAGTAGTTTCGCTGCCTGATGCCGCCGAGGCGGATCCCAAGAAGGCAGCCATCGCCGCCGCCATCGCTCGGGCCAAGGCCAAGAAGGCCGCGGCTCAGGCGCAAGGCGACACCGCCGTGAGCGAGGGTGAAGAGGCCGTTGCGGCGGCCCCTGCCGCCGTCTCGCAACCTGACGCTGCCGACGCGGATCACAAGAAGGCAGCCATCGCCGCAGCTATCGCCCGTGCCAAGGCCAAGAAGGCCGCGGCTCAGGCGCAAGGCGACGCAGCCGTGAGCGAGGGTGAAGCGGCTGTTGCAGCCGCCCCTGCCGCCGTCCCGCAGCCTGATGCTGCCGACGCAGACCCCAAGAAGGCGGCCATCGCTGCCGCCGTGGCCCGCGCCAAGGCCAAGAAGGCCGCGGCTCAGGCGCAAGGTGACACCGCCATAAGCGAGGGTGAAGAGGCTGTTGCAGCAGCCCCTGCCGCCGTCCCGCAGCCTGATGCTGCCGAGGCGGATCCCAAGAAGGCGGCCATCGCTGCCGCCGTGGCCCGTGCCAAGGCCCGGAAACTGGCGGCCGAGGCGGCAGCCCAGGCCTCCCCTTCTCCATCGACCGACAAGAGCCACTGATCCATGTTCAATATCGCGAGTGCGCCGTTTGCCCATAACCGCAGACAGACCCAAACCCTGATGTTGCTGGTGATGCTGGCCTGTCTGCCCGGTTTTCTGGCGCAGAGCTGGTTCTTTGGCTGGGGCACCCTGATCCAGATCCTGCTGGCCCTGGTCACGGCGCTGGCCTCCGAAGCCCTGGTGCTGCGCCTGCGCCAACGCCCCGTCAAGCCAGCCCTGCTGGATGGCAGCGCGGCGCTCACCGCCGTGCTGATCGGTCTCTCCCTGCCGCCGCTGCTGCCCTGGTGGATGCTGGTGCTGGGCACCGCGTTTGCCATCATCATCGCCAAGCACCTCTACGGCGGACTGGGCCAGAACCTGTTCAACCCTGCCATGGTGGCCTACGTGCTGCTGCTGGTCTCCTTCCCGGTGCAGATGACCAGCTGGCTGCCGCCGTCTAGCATCGCCGCCTACGACATCGGCTTTGGTGATGCGGCCTCGGTGATCTTCACCGGCTTCAGCCTGGATGGCTACAGCATGGCCCAGCTCAAGCAGGGAGTGGACGGACTGACCATGGCCACACCGCTGGATACCCTGAAAACCGGGCTGACCCAGGGCCTCACCGCCGGCGAGGTGATGACCCACAAGGTGTTCGAGGGCTGGGGCGGCATCGGCTGGAGTTGGGTCAACCTCGGCTACCTGCTGGGCGGTCTGTTCCTGCTGCAACAGAAGGTGATCAACTGGCGCATCCCGGGGGCCATCCTCGGCGCCCTGCTGCTGGCCGCCACCCTGGGTTATCTGGTGACGCCGGATGCCACCGCCACCCCCATGTTCCACCTGTTCAGCGGCGCCACCATGCTGGGGGCCTTCTTCATCGCCACGGATCCGGTGAGTGCCAGCACCACACCGCGCGGCCGCCTGGTCTATGGCGTGCTCATCGGGGTGCTGGTCTACCTCATCCGCCGCTTTGGCGGCTACCCGGACGCCTTCGCCTTCGCCGTGCTGCTGGCCAACCTGTGCGTGCCGCTGATCGACAGCCTGACACGCCCCAAAGTCTATGGAGCCCGCCGCAAATGATCTCGACAGCCAACGCCTGCATGGCTTGCTGGACAGACAGCCTGAGCTGTCCCGGCGCCCATGACGCCCGTCGTATGAACGTCGCGCACACCTCACTCTCAGGAACGATGCAATGTTAAAGAGCATGCGCAAGAACGGCGTCACCCTGGCCCTGTTCGCCCTGGCCTGTACCGCCCTGGTGGTACTGACCAACGAATTGACCCAGGGCCGGATCGCCCATCAACAGCAGCTGGAGAAGCTGCGCACCCTCTCCGCCCTGCTGCCGGAGGGGAGCTATGACAACGATCTGGTGGCCAGCTGCAAGCTGGTGCAGAGCAAACGCTATCTGGGCAGCGACCAGCCGATGCCCCTCTACACCGCGACCCTGCAGGGCACCACCACCGGCTATGCGCTGGAAACCGTGGCCCCCGACGGCTACAGTGGGGCCATTCGCCTGATCGTCGGCACCGACGCCAAGGGCACCGTCAGCGCGGTGCGGGTGTTGACCCACAACGAGACGCCCGGTCTTGGCGACAAGATAGAGTTGAAAAAATCTGGCTGGATCAACAGCTTCGTCGGCAAGTTTCTCAACCGCGACAACGAATCCAGCTGGGCCGTGAAGAAGGATGGCGGCGAGTTCGACGCCTTCACCGGCGCCACCATCACCCCCAGGGCCGTGGTCAAGGCGGTGAAGAACCTGCTGTTGCTGCAACAGGAGCACCCCGAGCTGCTGCGGGACGCCCCCGCCTGTGACGCCACCCCCTAACGCCGGAGCACAAGCTATGGAACAAGTTGATGTGATTGACGGGCAGAGCCCGATCAGCGAGAGCAATGGCCGCCGTGAAGAGCTCAAGGAGCTGATGCTGCAGGGGCTGTGGAAGAACAACCCCTCCCTGGTACAGGTGCTGGGGCTCTGCCCCACCCTGGCGGTCTCCTCCACCTTCACCAATGCGCTGGGGCTCGGCCTTGCCACCATGGCGGTACTGGTCAGCTCCAACCTCGCCATCTCCCTGGTGCGCAACTGGGTGCCCAAGGATATCCGCATCCCGGTCTACGTGATGATCATCGCGGCCCTGGTGACCAGCGTGCAGCTGTTGATGAACGCCTATACCTACGGCCTCTATCAGGCGCTCGGCATCTTCATCGCCCTCATCGTCACCAACTGCGTCATCATAGGCCGGGCCGAGGCCTATGCCTCCAAGAACCCGCCGCTGCTGGCGGCCATCGACGGCTTCATGATGGGGCTGGGCTTTACCCTGGTGCTGCTGGTGCTGGGGGGCCTTCGCGAGATCATCGGCATGGGCACCCTGTTTGACGGTGCCGACCTGCTGCTGGGTGAGTGGGCCAAGTCCCTGCGCATCGAGCTGTTCCACGCCGACGCCAGCCTGCTGCTGGCGATCCTGCCCCCTGGCGGCTTCATCGGCCTCGGCCTGATGATCGCCGGCAAGAACGCCATCAACGACTGGATGGGCCGCAAGCAGAGCGCCGAAAAGGCCCATTGCAGCGTGCCGGCCGCGGGCGCCCGCGCGACCCAGCTCTGAGCCAAGAGGGAGCCATGAACAACCAGAAACGCAGACTGATCCTGGAGCGACTGCGGGACGACAATCCCCACCCCACCACAGAGCTCAACTTCACCACGCCGTTCGAGCTGCTGATCGCCGTGTTGCTGTCGGCCCAGGCCACCGACGTGAGCGTCAACAAGGCCACCGACAAGCTCTACCCGGTGGCCAACACCCCGCAGGCCATGCTGGATCTGGGGGTGGACGGGCTCAAGGAGTACATCAAGACCATTGGCCTGTTCAACACCAAGGCCGAGAACGTCATCAAGACCTGCGCCATCCTGCTGGAGCGCCACGGCGGCGAGGTGCCGGAGAATCGCGAGGCCCTCGAGGCCCTGCCCGGTGTTGGCCGCAAGACCGCCAACGTGGTGCTCAACACCGCCTTCGGCTGGCCCACCATCGCCGTCGATACCCATATCTTCCGGGTCTCCAACCGCACCGGCTTTGCGGTGGGCAAGAACGTCGATCAGGTGGAGGAGAAGCTGCTCAAGGTGGTCCCGGCCGAGTTCAAGCTGGATGTGCACCACTGGCTGATCCTGCACGGGCGCTACACCTGTCTGGCCCGCAAGCCGCGCTGTGGCTCCTGCATCATCGAAGATTTGTGTAAGTACAAAGAAAAAGTCTACCCCGAGAGCTGATCCGCAGGGCGAGGCCTGGCTCACAGGCGTCTGCGGACCCAGGCCGAGGGTCATGGATTCAAGGCAGTACCAATCACCAACCCGGAGAATTGAGCAATGAGAATTCTGCATACCATGTTGCGCGTCGGCGATCTGCAACGTTCCATCGACTTCTACACCCGTGTGCTGGGCATGAAACTGCTGCGCAAGAGCGAGAACAGCGAGTACAAGTACACCCTGGCCTTCGTCGGCTACGGCGACGAGAAGGATGAGGCCGTCATCGAGCTCACCTACAACTGGGGCGTGAGCGAGTACGAGCTGGGCTCGGCCTACGGCCACATCGCGCTGGAAGCGGACGACATCTACGGCACCTGCGAGGCGCTGCGCGCCGCCGGTGCCAAGATCACCCGCGAACCGGGTCCGGTCAAGGGCGGTACCACCGTCATCGCCTTCGTCGAGGATCCGGACGGTTACAAGATTGAACTGATCGCCAAGAAAGATGCCGGCAGCGGCCTTGGCGAGAGCTTCTGATCCAGGCTTGTCCCCGAAAAACCAAAAAGAGCGCCGAGGCGCTCTTTTTTATGGCGAAGATATCGCTCAGATGGCGCCGTTGCGGCCCATGTTGATCACAACCCGCCGGTTCTTGGCACGGCCCCCCTCGGTCTCGTTGGAGGCGACGTGCTGCTTCTCGCCGTGCCCTTCCACCGAGATCTTGCCGGGATCGATGCCCAGATCGACAAACACCTTCTTGATGGCATCGGCCCGTTTCTCGGAGAGCTTCTGGTTCGGCCAGCGGCCGCCATAGCTATCGCTGTAGGCGTCGATCACCACCACGTCGATGCTCTTGTCCACCTTCACGTACTCGCCGATCATCGCCAGCCGCCGCTTGGAGGCCAGCGACAGCTGATCGCTGTTCTTGTCGTAGGTGAGCACGCTGAAGGCGATGTCGTTGAAACTGTAGGGCAGCAGGCCGTTCACGCAGTCCATGAAGGCCTGGTACTTGACCCGGAAGTTGACCGAGGAGAGGGAGACCCGCACCGGCCGGTTCTGGCGATACCAGTCGCGATACTGGAAGGTCGGCATGCGCCCCCCCTCCAGCTCGTCCAGCATGGTCCAGGCGGTCTGCCCCTCCACCAGGCCATCAAACTGCTGGTAAAAACGCAGCTGGCTTATCTCCCGACCGGCCAGGCCAGGGCGCCAGATGGGCGGCATGATGCCCAGACTCACCGTCTGGGTCTGGGCCTGCTGGCGCAGCCCCTTGAGTTCGAAGTCCAGATTGATCTTGCGACCGGCGCGGCTGACGAAGGCCCCCGTGCCCCAGCTGGGGATCGGATGCTCGAGCCGGCATTCCACCTGGGTATCAGAGGTCAACCGCCAGACGGATTGATCCAGGCCGGCACCAAATTCGGTGACCCCCGCCTGCAACTGCATACTCACTGATATGCTGACCAACCCCAACACCCAAGCGTTCAACTGCCTGCCCTCCACACGATCTCTGGTTAGGTATCGGCAGGGGCAGGACAAGCTTTAGGTCAAAGCGCTCAATGGGGTGAAGATCCGCCCATCAGCTTGAAGCTGGCGATGCGGCCTGCCAGCTCTCGTGCCAGCTGATCCAGCTCAACGCTGTTCTGCTGCAGGGTCTCCGAGTGCTGGCGATGCGCCTCGTACACCTCGCGGATGGTCATCACATTGTGCTGGATATCGTCGGTAACGTAGCGCTGCTCCTCGGTGGCGGTGGCCACCTGGGCCGTCATGTCGCTCACCTTGCGCACCTCGTTGACGATGTCGGTCAGCTCGCTACCCGCCCGCTTGGCTTCGGTCACGCTCAGCCCCGCCTGCTCGGTTCCCAGGTGCATGGCCGTCACCGCCTGATTGGCCCCCTGGCGCAGACGCGCCAGCATCCGCTCGATGTCGTCGGCGGCCTGCTGGGTGCGCGACGCCAGCGCCCGCACCTCTTCCGCCACCACCGCAAAGCCGCGGCCGGATTCGCCGGCACGGGCCGCCTCGATGGCCGCGTTGAGGGCCAGCAGGTTGGTGCGATCCGAGATCTGCTTGATGAGGTTGAGGGCCTCCCCCACCGACTCGGTATCCTGATGCAGGCTGTCCACCAGTTGCTGGGTATCGCTCAGGGTACCCGCCACCAGCTGGATGGCGTCTATGGTCTGATCCACCTCCTTGTCCCCCTGCCGGGCCCGGCCGATGGCCTGCTGGGTCGCCAGCGAGGTCTGGGTCGCGTTGCGCGCAATCTCTGCCACCGTCGAGGCCATCTCGGTTGCGGCGGTCGCCACCAGATCCACCTGACCAAAGCCCCTGGCCACCCCGGCGTTCACCTCGGAGATGACGTTGGCCGAGGCGGCGGCGCTGCGGGTCAATACCTCGCAGGAGCGGCGCACCGCCAGCAACAAGCCTTCCAGGTGTTCGAGGAAGTGGTTCAGGTCCCGCGCCAGCGCCCCCAGCTCGTCGCCGGATTGCCAGTTGACCCGCACCGTCAGGTCGTTCTCCTTCACAAGCCGCTTGAAGGTCTGATGCAGCGCCGTGAAGCCCAGGTGCAGATCCCGCACCACCCGCCAGCAGACGAAGGTGGTCAGTGCCACGCACAGCAAGACCCCGATGGCAGCCCACCAGAAGTCGCTGGCACTCTGGGCCCGCATCTGGTCGACCCGCTCGGACAGCTGCTGATAGAGGCGATCCTCACTCTGTTTGAGCAGGCCTATCTTGTCGGTACTCAAGGCAAACCAGGCTTCAGCATCCACCCCGAAGCCACCGCTGGCCGCCTTGTCGAGCGCCAGTTTCTCCATGGCGGCCACCTTGGCTACCACGGGCGAGGCCAGGCTGTCGGCCAGCAGCTGGCGCTGGGAGGGGCTCGCTACCGCCTGGAAGCGCTCAAGATAGGTATTCTGGGCCGCCAGCAGCGAGATGAACTGCTGCAGCAGCGCTGGCGTGAAGCTGTCTCGGCCGAACACGTTGCTCAAGGTCGCCCGCTCCAGCCCCATCCGCTCCTTGCTCTGCAAGAAGGCGGCATAGGCGTTGGTCTGCAGCGCTATGGTGGCATCCCGGCTGTGGATGCTGATCTGATCCACCACCGCCAGCAAGCGGGAGATGATCCGGCTGTAGACGCCGACCTGCTCCGCCACCTCCACCCCCAACGCACTGACCCGCTCGCGCATGGCCGTCAGCCCGGCCAGCTCCTGCTGTACCTCGCTGAGCGCCAGCAGGGCCGGATCTTGTGCAAAACGCTGCAGCAGGCCATCCACCACCTTGCGCTGGGCCGGCAGGGCATCGCGGAACTTGTTGCCGCCAGAGCCGAGGAAACCGGCCGACATGCCGCGCTCTTTTTGCAGCTCGTGGGCCAGTTGCGCCGCTTCCCGAACCACATCCAGCGCGGCCTGGGCCTGGCTCATCTCCTGTTCGACCCGATAGCGTTCATACACGTACCGGCCGGAGAAAAACAGCAGGGCCAGCAGTGGCAGGCAGACAACCAGCAACATCTTGTGTGCCAATCCCAGCTTCTTCATCCTCGCTCTCCATTCCATTGATTGAGTGGTCAATTATAAGCTCGCGTGTCGATAATAGAATCGGCTAGCGCCTGCGGGGCGGCGGAGATGGGACAAGGGCCCGCTTTTTTGCCATAATGCCGCCTCATTTCACGCCGACCGAGATACCATGACCGACGCAGTTCACACCCTCAAGGGCCGTTTTCGTGGCTTTTACCCCGTCGTCATCGATGTTGAAACCGCCGGGTTCAATGCCAGAACCGACGCTTTGCTGGAGATCGCTGCCCATACCCTCAAGATGGACGAGCAGGGCTGGCTCGTGCCCGATCAGATCTTCCATTTTCATGTCGAACCGTTCGAGGGCGCCAACCTGGAAAAGGCGGCGCTCGACTTCACCGGCATCGACCCCTTCAATCCCCTGCGTGGCGCCGTCAGCGAGAAAGAGGCGCTGACCGAGATCTTCAAGGGCATTCGCAAGGGGATGAAGGAGCAGGATTGCGGCCGCGCCATCATAGTGGCCCACAACGCCACCTTCGATCACGGCTTCGTGATGGCCGCCGCCGAGCGGGCCGGCCTGAAGCGCAATCCGTTCCATCCGTTTGCCACGTTCGATACCGCGGCACTCTCCGGCCTGGCCCTGGGTCAGACGGTGCTGGCCAAGGCGTGCCAAAGCGCCCGCATCCCGTTCGACAACAAAGAGGCACACTCCGCCCTCTATGACACCGAACGCACCACAGAGCTGTTCTGCCATATCGTCAACCGCTGGAAGAGCCTGGGTGGCTGGCCACCCGCTCACCCGGACAACGAGAGTGACGATGGGGGCGAATAAATCCCGATCTCAAGCAGGCTGCCACGGCAGCCGCTTTTCTTTGCACGGTTTGCCTCTGCTGGTTTATTCCTGATCTGGTTTGACCAGAATAGATAATAAAGTGCCATCCAGCGCCTTTTTTCACGCCTCCGACCCCGTTGTCGGCAGCAGAGCGCCGTGAATGCTGCAGATAGGCCATCAGCCTGATTTTTTACTCGACATTTGTCACATTTTTCGCAAACTAACTGCCTTTCACACGACAGACAGCAACACAAACTATAAGGAAATCAAATGAATCCTGTTGTTATCGCAGTGGCGCTGATGCTGGTGCTCAGCCTGCTGCGGATCAATGTGGTGGTCTCCCTCGCCATCGGCGCCATCGCGGGCGGCCTGATCGGGGGGCTCACCCTTGAGCAGACGCTCTCCACCTTTACCGGTGGCCTGGGTGGCGGCGCCGAGATCGCCCTCTCCTACGCCATGCTGGGTGCCTTCGCCGTCGCCATCTCCCGCTCTGGCATCACCGATCTGCTGGCCCGCAAGGTGATCAGCCAGCTCGGCAAGGATGCCAGCAGCACCCGCATTCTCTGGGTCAAGAGCCTGCTGCTCGCCTCCGTGCTCGCGGTCTCCGTCTCTTCCCAGAACCTGATCCCGGTCCATATCGCCTTCATTCCCATCCTGATCCCGCCGCTGCTGCACGTCATGGCCCAGATGCAGATCGACCGTCGTCAGGTGGCCTGCGTCATCACCTTCGGCCTGACCGCGACCTACATGCTGCTGCCGGTGGGCTTTGGCGGCATCTTCCTCAACAACATCCTGGCCAAGAACCTGATCGACAACGGCGTGCCGGTCGAGCTCGGCCAGCTGCCGATGGCGATGGCCATCCCGGTGCTTGGCATGTTCTGCGGCCTGCTCATCGCCGTCTTCTTCAGCTACCGCAAGCCGCGCCAGTACGATCTGGAGAAGATCCTGGCCGCCGAGCCGGAGACGGTCGAGCTCAACCTCAATCACATCTGGGTGGCCCTGCTGGCCATCGCCGTGGCACTGGGGCTACAGCTGATGACCAACAGCATAGTGCTGGGGGCCCTGGCGGGTTTCGTCATCTTCACCTGTGGCGGCGTCATCAAGTTTCGCGAGAGTCAGGATGCCTTCACTCAGGGCGTGCGCATGATGTCCCTCATCGGCTTCATCATGATCTCCGCCGCCGGCTTTGCCGCCGTGATGAAGGAGACCCACGGGGTCGACAGCCTGGTGCAGTCCGTAGCCGGCATGATGACCGGCCACAAGGGGCTGGCCGCCCTCCTGATGCTGCTGGTGGGCCTGCTCATCACCATGGGGATCGGCTCCTCCTTCTCCACCGTGCCCATCATCGCCACCATCTATGTGCCGCTGTGCATCCAGCTCGGCTTCTCGCCCATGGCCACCATAGCTCTGGTAGGGGCAGCCGGCGCGCTGGGGGACGCGGGTTCGCCCGCCTCGGATTCGACCCTGGGTCCCACCTCGGGCCTCAACGCCGACGGCCAGCACGACCATATCTGGGACAGCGTGGTGCCGACCTTCATTCACTACAACATCCCGCTCATCCTCTTCGGCTGGATTGCCGCCATGGTGCTCTAAGCCGGGCAGCAAGAGACAAGACAACAAAAAGGCGGCCTACGGGTCGCCTTTTTGCTGCCTCGTGCCTGTGTACGCCGGAATATACGAGCGGACAGGCGAGGCACTGCTCCTTCCTGGCTGCTCTATCGGCCCTCTCTTGTTCTGCTTCGCTCTCCCCTTCGCGCAGGTTCTGCTCGCAACGGCACAAGGCGGCTCCTGGGCTGGCTACCTTAGTTACCATCCTGCACCTTGCAGCCGATGCCGATGCCGATGCCGGGCAGCCTGTCGGCGATGTCAATGACGCTCAATGGGTGAGCCCCACCAGCACAGCGTGGGTAAACCTCAGGCAATAAAAAGGCCGCTCGATGAGCGGCCTTTTTAGATAACAATCAGAGCTTAGCTGTCGCGGCGCTTGCCACCGAACTTGCGACCCTTGTCGAAACCGCCTTCACGGCGATCCTTGTTGAAGGGACGGTCACCCTGCGGACGGCGATCCTTGTTGAAAGGACGGTCGCCACGGAACGGACGATCACCGCGCGGCGGACGGCTGCTGGTGTTGCCACCGGCCGGCACCTCGGTGTAGCGGCTGATCTGCAGCGGACGCTGGCAGACACGGGCCTTCTTGATCACTTCCAGCACGTCAGGGCTGATGCCCTTGGGCAGATCGACGGTGGAGAAGTCGTCAGCGATGTCGATGTTGCCGATGAAACGGCTCTCGATGTTCGCTTCGTTGGCGATGGCGCCCACGATCTGACCCGGCTTGACGCCGTGATGGGCACCCACGTCTACGCGGTAGCGCTCCATCTCCACGTCCGGGTTGTCTTTGAGCGGACGCGGCTCCAGGGACGGCATGCGACGGGCCGGGCGATCGCCACGGTCACCGAAGTCACGACCACCGCGGTCGTTGAACTCACGACGCTCGAAACCACCGCGATCGTTGTTGTTGCTGAACAGCGGATCCGGGATGGAGTCATCCAGCAGCAGCGGTTGATCACCCTGTACCAGCTTGGCCAGGGCGGCAGCCAGCTCCAGCGGATCGGCAGAATCTTCTTCGATCAGCTCGTTCACCAGGTTCACGTAGATCTCGAGCTCTTCACCCATCATGGTTTCGCGGATGCGCTCCTTGAACTTGGCCAGACGGTGCTGGTTGATGTCCTCGGTGCTCGGCATCTTCATCGGCTCGATGGCCTGACGGGTAGCGTGCTCGATGGCGCGCAGCATGCGGCGCTCGCGCGGTGCCACGAACAGGATGGCCTCGCCCTTGCGACCGGCACGGCCGGTACGGCCGATACGGTGAACGTAGGATTCGGTGTCGTACGGAATGTCGTAGTTCACTACGTGGGTGATACGCTCAACGTCCAGACCACGAGCAACCACGTCGGTGGCGATCAGGATGTCCAACTGGCCCTGACGCAGCTTGTCGACGGTACGCTCACGCAGCTTCTGCGGGATGTCGCCGTGCAGCGCTTCACAGGCGTGACCACGAGCAGCCAGCTTGCCGGCCAGCTCTTCGGCGGCGTTCTTGGTACGCACGAACACCAGCAGCGCTTCGTAGGGTTCCACTTCCAGCAGACGGGTCATGGCGTCCAGCTTGTGCAGACCGGTCACCTGCCAGTAACGCTGGCGAATGGTGGTGGCGGTCGCAGTCTTGGAGGCGATCTTGATCTCTTTGGGCTGCTTCAGGTGCTTCTGGGCCACGCGACGGATCTGCTCCGGCATGGTGGCAGAGAACAGGGCAACCTGACGACCGGCCGGGCACTGATCCATGATCCAGTCCACGTCATCGATGAAGCCCATGCGCAGCATTTCGTCCGCTTCGTCCAGCACCAGGGCTTTCAGACCGGAGAGGTCCAGGTTCTTGCGACGGATCAGGTCCATCACACGGCCCGGGGTACCCACGACAACCTGAGCACCGCGACGCAGGGCGCGGGTCTGGGTTTCGTAGGAGGCGCCGCCGTAGATGGGCAGCACGTGGAAATCAGGCATGTGGTGGGCATAGCGTTGGCACGCTTCAGCCACCTGCAGGGCCAGTTCACGGGTAGGCGCCAGCACCAGGATCTGGGTGTTGCGGTTACCAGCTTCCAGACGAGACAACAGAGGCAAGGCAAAAGCAGCGGTCTTCCCTGTACCGGTTTGCGCCTGCCCCAGCAGATCGTGGCCCGCCATCAGGTGGGGAATTGCTGCGGCCTGGATGGGGGACGGGCGCTCATAGCCCACGTCCTGCAGCGCTTTCAGTACAGGCGCGGCCAGTCCAAGCTCACTAAAAAGGGGCAGTTGTTCGGTATCAGACATAGATTCTTCCAGATTAAGGCAGGCGGCTAACACCGCGGAATAGCAAAAAGGCGGCGATTATAGCGCCACTTTGTTCTGCTGTCTTGAAAAATGTGATAGGCCTCTCAAGACGTTGGCAATTATAGAGGGATCTGACGACTATGGCTTGCTTATTTTTCACTCATGGTGCGTGATTGCGGATCACGCTTCGCCAGAGTCCTTGTCTCGCTTGTGCTTGAGCACCGCCATGGTCAACCGGCTGGTGCACAATAAACGACCACGTTCATCGCGAATTTCTATCTGCCACACCTGAGTGGTCGCCCCCAGATGCAGCGGCGCGCAGCGCCCCGTCACCACCCCTTCCCGCTTGGCCCTCAAGTGGTTGGCATTGACCTCCAGCCCCACGCAGTAACTGTCAGGTCCGACCGCCATGTTGGCCGCAAGTGATCCCAGCGTCTCCGCCAGCACCACGGAGGCGCCGCCGTGCAGCATGCCGAGCGGCTGATGGGTGCGGTGATCCACCGGCATGGTGGCCTCCAGCCAGTCAGGGCCAAAGGCGGTGTAGACGATGTCGAGGTGGGCCATCAGGGTATTGCGGGAGCTGGCGTTGAGCCTCTCAAGGCTCATGGGCTTGCGCCAGATGGGGGCGTTCTCTTGACTCATGACGAGCTGACTCCTTCTGTGATCAATGGGTTATCGCTGCGCCGTAGCGGCAAACCAGCAGTGTCGGCGAAAATGGCGCAGAAAAAAAGATGCCCCGCTTGAGGGGCATCTTCAGGGCTGGCCGGCTGGCCAGACCCTGTCACCAGGGGTAGGTCACTCCGGGCCACTCGGCCCAAGGGACGTCCCGCCCCGGCAGGCTCGGCTCGGGCCACTGCCACACCTTGCCAAGCCAGGTGCGCAGTTCGGCCTCCAGTTCGGCATCGGTGAGCGGCGCCTCGGCCGCCTTCCAGAAGAAGAGCTCCACCGCCACCTCCGGCAGCACCGAGGGGTAGAGGTAAACCCCGCCCCAAAACTCGGGTTCCCACGCCGGGCTCCAGAGGCCATAGGCAAAGGAGCGTTTGGCCAGAAATTCGGAGCGCTGCCACTCCAGATCGGCCTCGTGCTGGCTCAGGCTGAAATTGGCGGAGGGCCACACATCGTCCGGGCGAAACAGCTGATGAAGCAGCTCGCGCTCGCGCAGCATGGCGACGAACTCCACCACCGCCTGGGCCGGGCTGACCGGCAGCAGCAGGAAGTGCGGGTGCCGATAGGCTTGCGGCACCCGAAACCGCTTGGGCAGGGTCAGCATCAGAGCAGTTCCAGCAGGGCCTGCAACGGATGCTTGAGTTTCTCCCCCTCCATCCGCTTGACCTGGCTGCGGCACGAATAACCGGTGGCCAGGCAGCGATCCTTGGGCAGGCGCGCCAGCGGCTCGGCCCAGCTCAGGCCATAGATGCCTTTGGAGTTCTCCACCTGTTTGGCGTCGTGGCCATAGGTACCGGCCATGCCGCAGCAGCCCACCGAGACCGGCTGCAGCGTGGCACCGAAACGGCGGAACAGAGTGCTCCAGTCACCGTGGGTGGTGGGCTTGGCGGTCTTCTCGGTGCAGTGAGCGAACAGATACCAGGGTTCGCGGCCCGCCTCTTCCCGCACCGGTAGCGCCTCGGCCGGCAGGGAGAGCAACCACTCTTGGGGCAACATCACCTGGAAGTCGCCGCGAGCGGGGCCGAGTGCCTTCACGTATTCATCCCGATAGCAGAGCACCAGGGAGGGATCGACCCCCACCATGGGGATGCCAAGCGCCGCCACCTTGTTGAGGAACTGGGCGCTGCTGGCCGCGGTACGGGCAAAGGCGCGCAGGAAACCCTTCACGTGCTGGGGCTTGCCGTTGGGTTTGAACGGCAGCAGATAGGGCTGCAGGCCGAGCTTGCTGGCCAGCTTCACTAGGTCCCGCACCACGGGGGCGTCGTAGTAGCTGGTGAAGGGATCCTGCACGATGAGCACCACTTTTTGGCGCTGCTCTGGGCTCATGGCCTCCAGACCCGGCAGATCGAAATAGCGGGCGCGGTGATCCCGCAGCTCCTCGGCCAGGGTCGGCACGCTCAAGAGCGGCACGTCCACCATGCCGATGCTCTTCTCGGTTGCCTTCTGGGCCCACTCTTTTTCGAGGAAGAAGTTGACCAGTTTCGGCGCCTTGGCCAGCAGAGGGGCATAGCTCTCCACCGTGCCGACGAAGTAATCCTTGGGTCCACGCAGATAGCGGCTGTGGTAGAGCTGCATGAAGCGGGCGCGGAAGGTGGGCACATCCACCTTGATGGGGCACTGGCTGGTGCACGCCTTGCACGCGAGGCACCCCTCCATTGCCTCCATCACCTCGTGGGAGAAGTCATACTGGCCGCGAGCGCGGGCCACCGTATTGCGGAACTTGTCGACAATCTGCTTGAAGCGCAGACCGCCGCTTTGCAGCGCCACCTCTTCGGCAAGAGGGTCGAAGCCCTGCTCCGCCAACTGGCGCAGCCACTCGCGCATCAGGCCGGCCCGCCCCTTGGGGGAGTGGCGGCGATCGCGGCTGATTTTGACCGAGGGGCACATGGGGGAGTCGGTCTCGAAGGTAAAGCACAGGCCGTTGCCGTTGCAATCGAGCGCCCGGGTATAGCTGGTGCGTACCGCCAGCGGGATCTGGCGGTCAAACTTGCCGCGCTTGGGCCCGTCCACCGACACCAGTTCGGCGCCGCTGCCGTAAGGCATGCAGATCTTGCCCGGGTTGATGCGATTGGCCGGGTCGAACGCCCCCTTGACCCGTTGCAGCTCCTCCCACAGCTCGCCGAAGAAGGCGGGGCTGTATTCGGAGCGAAAACCCTTGCCGTGCTCCCCCCACATCAGGCCGCCATATTTGGCGGTGAGCGCCACCACCTGATCGGAGATGCGCCTCAGCAGCACCTCCTGCTCCGGATCGCACAAGTCCAGCGCCGGGCGCACGTGCAGCACCCCGGCATCGACGTGGCCGAACATGCCGTAGTCAAGGCCATGGGCGTCCAGCAGGGCACGAAACTCCATGATGAAGTCCGCCAGGGATTCCGGCGGTACGGCGGTGTCTTCGGTGAAGGCCACCGGCTTCTTGCGCCCCTCGGCGTTGCCGAGCAGCCCCACCGACTTCTTGCGCATGCCGTAGATGGTCTCGATGCTCGGCAGGTGGTCACACACCTGATAGCCGATGACCCCCGCCTCACCGCGCGCCAGCAGGTCGTCGATGCGCCGGCACAGCTCGGCTACCTTGGCCTTGTGCGCATCCTCGTCGGTGTCGGCAAACTCGACGATGTTGAGCCCCTGCAGATCCTTGCCGGGTACGTCCTGGATGAGATCCTTCACCGAGTGCCAGATGATGTCGGCGCGGGCCAGCCCCAGCACCCGGGAGTCCACCGTCTCCACCGACAGGGCGTGTGCCTCCACCATAAAGGGGGCGTTGCGCAGGGCCGAGGGGAAGCTGTCGTACTTGACGTTGACCAGCGTCCGGTAGCGCGGGATGGGGGTGATGTTGAGCCTGGCTTCGGTGATGAAACCCAAAGAACCTTCCGAGCCGCACAGCACCCGGCTCACGTCCAGGGTGTCGCTCTCTGGAATATAAAGGTGCTTGAGATCGTATCCGGTCAGAAAGCGGTTGAGTTTGGGGAAGGTGGCCTCGATGTCGGCGCGCCGCTCCTTACCGATGCGATAGAGGGTGCGATAGATCTCCCCTTCACGACTATCCAGCGCCAGCTTGTCGGCCAGTCGCTCACCGGTCACCGGTTCGGTAGCCATGAGCTCGCCGTTTTCCAGCACGGCTTTGAGACCAAGCACGTGATCCGAGGTCTTGCCGTACACCAGCGACCCCTGCCCGGAGGCGTCGGTGTTGACCATGCCCCCCAGGGTGGCGCGGTTGGAGGTGGAGAGATCCGGCGAGAAGAAGTAGCCATGAGGCTTCAAATAGGCGTTGAGCTGATCCTTCACCACCCCGGCCTGGGCTCGCACCCAACCCTCTTCCAGATTAATTTCCATGATCTGGTTCATATGGCGCGAGAGATCGACGATAATGCCGCCGCCCAAGGATTGACCATTGGTGCCGGTACCGCCGCCGCGAGGGAAGAAACTCAAGGCTGCGTACTCGGGCCCCTGGGCCAGCTTGAGCATCACCGCTATATCGTCCGCGCTGCGCGGATAGAGAACCGCCTGAGGTACGACCTGATAGACGCTGTTATCCGTCGCCATCGCCAACCGGCTTGCATAAGACTTTTCGATATCACCACGAAATGCTGATCGCGCCAGCAACTCAAGAAACTGCAGGGTTGTAGGTGACAAACTGTCCTGGTAATCGAGTCTCGGGATCATGAATCCTTGTTCCCATCCTTTGCTTGATGCCGGCATTCCGGCGACAACGACCGTTCGGGCCAGCCTCTTCGCGGGCCCCCGAACCAGTCCGCTCACATGTGAGCGGGCAGTATATCAGCTAGAAAACCGCTTGCGCGCGCAATCTTCACCATTTGAAAGGAGGACTTTTATGGCTCACTACAGCCATGTTATCAGTACGCTTATCCGCACCGAAAAACAGGCGCTGACCCTGTCGCTGTTTGGTTGCATCACCTTTGCCATTTTCGGCATCGGCTATGGCCTCTTCGTCGGATCCAACGCCATCATGCTCGACGGCATCTTCACCCTGTTCAGCATGGGCATGACGGGGCTGGGGCTCATCACCGCCTACCTGGTCACCCGCCCCTCCGACGCCCGTTTTCAATACGGCTACGCCCACTTCGAACCCATCGCCAACGTCATCAACGGCACCATCATTCTGCTTCTCTGTCTGGCGGCGCTCTACAACGGCCTCACCACCCTGCTGGCGGGGGGACGGGAGATCGATCTCGGCCACGCCCTCATCTATGCCGTCGTCTCCACCTTCTTCTGCGGCATCATCTATCTGGTCGAGGCCAACGTGGCCGAGCGGGTCAACTCCGAGCTGGTGCGGGTGGATTCCAAGGAGTGGCTGGTGGACACCCTGCTCAGCACCACCCTGCTCATCGGCTTCGTGGTCGCCATCGGCCTCGATGCCATCGGCTACGGCCACTACAACCGCTACATAGACCCGCTGCTGGTCTCTCTCTTGGCCCTGTGCGCCACCCTCATCCCCATCAAGGTGCTCGGTCGCAACCTGCGGGAAGTGTTGAAGATCGCTCCCAAGGGGGACGTCTCCCGGCTGGTGGCAAACGAAGTCGAGGCCCTGCGCCTGCGCCATGGCGTCGAGTGCTACAGCCATCTGGCGAAAAGCGGCCGCCGCTTCGATCTCGAGCTCAATATCCTGGTAGCCCCGGGTCAGGAGTGGCCCATCGAGCGCCAGGATGCCCTGCGCCAGGAGCTCTGGTCCCGCCTCGGCGACACCCTGGGGGACGCCTGGTTGTCGGTCTGCTTCACCCGCGAAAAGCGCTGGCTGTAACCACCGCTTGAACTGCCGTTTGGGGGAGGCCAGCCGCCGCCTCCCCCTGTCATCACATCTTCATGGCTTCCCTCTTGCCAAAACGGCGCCAACCGCTATCATCAGGGCTCACTTTTAACCCGAGGTTTTATTGCCCATCATGGACAATCCCCGAAGTTGCCCTTCGTTTCTTCCCGTCAAAACCTATCTCTATCTGCTTAATCAGCGCCTCTGAATAACGTCATAGCCTTGCTGTCACTACGGCCGTCGTGCGCCGAGATCACTCTTTGCTCTGTCTGTTTTTATTGAGGTCACTACATGGAATTGCTGCTGGATCCCCACATCTGGATCGGTCTGTTTACCCTGATCGTTCTGGAAATCGTGCTCGGGATCGACAACCTGGTCTTCATCGCCATCCTGGTGAAAAAACTGCCCCCCGCCCAGCGGGACAAAGCCCGCATCATCGGCCTGTCGCTGGCCCTGCTGATGCGCCTGGGGCTCCTGAGCGTCATGTCCTGGCTGGTCACCCTGACCACCCCCATACTGCACATCTGGGATCACCCCTTCTCCGGGCGGGACCTGATCCTGATGGGGGGCGGCCTGTTCCTGCTGTTCAAGGCCACCTCCGAGCTGCACGAGCGGCTGGAGGCCAAGCCGCCCGAAGAGGGGCCGGTCGGCGTCTACGCCAGCTTTGGCGTGGTGATCACCCAGATCCTGGTGCTGGATGCCATCTTCTCGCTGGACTCCATCATCACCGCCGTCGGCATGGTGGAACAGCTCGGCGTCATGATGGCGGCCGTGACCATCGCCATGCTGGTGATGGTGCTCGCCTCCAAGCCGCTGACCCGCTTCGTCAACGCCCACCCCACAGTGGTGGTGCTCTGTCTGAGCTTCCTCTTGATGATCGGCTTTAGCCTAGTGGCGGAAGGCTTCGGCTTCCATATTCCGAAGGGTTACCTCTATGCGGCCATCGGCTTCTCGGTGCTGATCGAATTCTTCAACCAGCTCTCCCAGCGCAGTGCCGAGCGCCACGAGGCCAAGCTGCCCCTGCGCGAGCGCACCACCGCCGCCATCTTCAAGCTGATGGGCAGCAAGGCGTATCAGGACCGGCCGGACGACGATCTGGATGCCCCCGCCCCCGAGCCGGTGAGCTTTGGCGAGGAGGAGCGCTACATGGTGACCGGGGTGCTGTCGCTGGCCGATCGCTCCATCCGTACCATCATGACCCCGCGCTCCGAGATGGCCTGGATCGACGTCAACGACACCGATGACGAGATCCGCACCCTGCTGAAGCAGGAGCCCCACAGCCTGTTCCCGGTCTGTGACGGCGATCTGGACGAGGTGATCGGGGTGGTCAAGGCGCGCGACCTGCTGTTTGCCCTCAACGAGGGGCAGTCCCTGAGCGCACTGGCCAAACAGAACGACCCCATTATCGTGCCGCAGACCATCAACGTGATCAGGTTGCTGGCGGAGCTGCGCCAAGCCAAGGGCAGCCTCATCCTGGTGGCCGACGAGTTCGGCATCATCCAGGGGCTGGTGACCACCCACGACCTGCTGGAGGCCATCGTCGGCGAGCTGCCCGATGAAGATGAAACGCCGGACATGGTCCGCGACGGGGAAGGCTGGCTCATCAACGGCAGCACCAACATCCACCACGTGGAGCAGGTGCTGGAGCACGAAGGGCTGGTGAGCGAGAGCGACGAATACGTGACCCTCGCCGGCATGCTGCTCTCCCACTTCGGCACCCTGCCCGCCCCGGGCCAGCAGCTGCAACTGCAGCAGCTCTGCTTCGAGGTAGTCGAGGTGAGCGAGCGGCGCATCGAGCGGGTGCGCGTCATGCCGCTGGCGGCCTGACGCCATCTCGTCAACCCTGCTGCAAAAGGGGACCTTGCCGGTCCCCTTTTCTATTTATCCCCCCCTTTCTCCTCTCTCATGTCGCCATTGCTGTCATCAGCACAATTCTTTTCTGCAATTACCCCTCTTTTTCGCAAGGGATGCCGGCACTAGAGTGAGCCCATCATCACCATGAGGAATTCACCATGCACCACGATCACCTGTTCTGCCCCCTGCGCCTCGGCCAGCTGCACCTCAACAATCGCATCGTCATGCCCCCCATGACCCGCTCCCGCGCCAGCCAGCCCGGTGACGTGGCCAACGCCATGATGGCCACCTACTACGCCCAGCGCGCAGGGGCCGGTCTCATCATCAGCGAGGGCACCCAGATTGACCCCATGGGCAAGGGCTACGCCTGGACGCCGGGGATCCACAGCGCCGAACAGGTGGCCGGCTGGAAGCTGGTGACCGACGCCGTGCACGCCAAGGGCGGCACCATGTTCGCCCAGCTCTGGCACGTGGGCCGGGTCACTCACCCTGACAACCTCGGCGGTGCCCAGCCCATCTCCTCCTCCGCCATTCAGGCCAAAGGGGTCAAGGTGTTCGTCGACAACGGCAGCGACGCCCCCGGGTTTGTCGAGACCGTCACCCCGCGCGCCATGACCCAGGCCGACATCGACCAGGTGGTGGGGCAGTTTCGTCAGGCGGCCCGCAACGCCATGCTGGCCGGCTTTGACGGTATCGAGCTGCACGCCGCCAACGGCTACCTCATCAACCAGTTCCTCGACTCCGAGTCCAATACCCGCACCGATGGCTACGGCGGCTCGCTGGAGAACCGGCTGCGTTTCCTCAAGGAGGTGACCGAGGCGGTCTGCAGCGAGATCGGGGCCGACCGGGTCGGGGTGCGCCTCGCGCCGCTCACCACCTTGAACGGCACCGTGGATGCCAATCCGCAGGAGACCTACCTGGCCGCCGCCCGCCTGCTGGGCCGGCTCGACGTGGTCTACCTGCACGTTGCCGAAGCGGACTGGGACGACGCCCCGCTGATGGCAGAGAGCTTCAAGCAGGGGCTGCGCGATGCCTTCCCCAACACCCTCATCTACGCAGGCAAGTATGACGGCGAGCGCGCCCGGGCGGCGCTCGAGGCGGGCTGGGCCGACATGATAGGCTTCGGTCGCCCCTTCGTGGCCAACCCAGACCTGCCCGAGCGGCTGCGCCACGGCTATCCGCTGGCCCCTCACGATCCGGCCACCCTGTTCGGCGGTGGCGAGAAGGGCCTGACCGACTACCCGACCTATCAGGCGGCCGCCCAGCCCCACTCGGCCTAAATCAAACCCGCTCAGGCATAAAAAACGCGCCCACCATCACTGGTGGGCGCACCGTTTTTACTTTTCATGCGAGCCAACGCTCAGTAGAGGCTGACCCCGTAGCAGGCGGCGTAGCTTCTGATCTCCCGGGTCAGCCGCGCCTTGTCGGCCAGGCTCAGCCAGCTCGCCTCGACGGCATTGAGTGACAAACGGCAGAGCTGGTTCATGCTGGCCCCCAGCTCATGGGCCAGAGCGTGGAAGTTGGCGTTCATGTAGCCGCCGAAATAGGCGGGGTCGTCCGAGTTGATGGTGACGCACAGCCCTTGCTCCAGCAAATTCAGTACGTTGTGGTGGGCCATCTGGTCAAACACCTTGAGGCGGGTGTTGGAGAGGGGACAGACGGTGAGCGGCAGCCGGGTATCGGCCAGATAGCGCAGCAGCTCGGGATCGTCGACGCAGCGTACCCCGTGATCGATGCGCCGCACCTCCAGCTCCCGGATGGCCTGCCAGATGTAGTCCGCCGGCCCCTCCTCGCCGGCGTGGGCCACCACCGGCAACCCCAGCTCGCGGCAGCGGGCAAAGACCCGGGCAAACTTGCCGGGCGGATTGCCCAGCTCCCCCGAATCAAGGCCGATGCCGTGAATCCGCGACAGGAAGGGCTCTGCCTCTGCCAATGTGGCGAAGGCCTCCTCCTCGCTCAGGTGGCGCAAGAAGCTCATGATGAGCCGCCAGCTGATGCCAAACTCTTTCTCCCCTGCCTGCAGCGCCCGCTCGATGCCGCCCAGCACGGTGGCGAAGGGGATGCCGCGAGCGGTGTGGGTCTGGGGGTCAAAGAAGATCTCCACGTGCACCACCTTGTCGGCGGCGCAGCGCGCCAGATAGGCCCAGGTCAGATCGAAGAAGTCCTGCTCGTTGACCAGTACGCTGGCCCCCAGGTAGTAGAGATCGAGGAAGGATTGCAGGCAGTCGAACTCGTAGGCGGCGCGCACGCTGGCCACGTCTGGCCAGGGCAGGGCCACGCCGTTGCGCTGGCTCAGGGCAAACATCAGTTCCGGCTCGAGCGAGCCTTCGATATGGAGGTGCAGCTCCAGCTTGGGCAGACCGGCAATAAAGTTATCCATGATGACGGCTCCATCAGTGCACAGACAGCGGGACCCGCCAGTGGCAGAGCGGCTCCCTCCCCTGCAATTGATTGTGCACCTATCTCTGTTTATGGGGGAGACTTGTCATCAAACAGACTTATAATGGCGTCACAAAAACAACATAACTATTTGAAGATCTTGAGAGTTGGCGCAACTTTCCGCCGCCTCTTGCGCCTACACAAGGAGTCCCCATGAAGAAAAGCGTCATCTGCGACATCGACGGCGTCATCCTGCACAACAACGATCTGGTGCCGGGCGCCGACCGTTTCGTCCACCGCCTGCTGGAGCAGGGCAGCAAGCTGCTGTTTCTGACCAACTACCCGGCCCAGACCCAGAAAGATCTGCAAAACCGCTTCCGCTCCGCCGGCATCGAGGTGCCGGAGGAGTGCTTCTACACCTCCGCCATGGGTACCGCCGACTTTCTCAAGCGCCAGGATGGCAAGAAGGCCTATGTGATCGGCGAAGGGGCGCTGACCCACGAACTCTACAAGGCCGGCTTCACCATCACCGACATCGACCCCGACTTCGTGGTGGTGGGCGAGACCCGCAACTACAACTGGACCATGATGCAGCTGGGGGCCAAATTCGTCGATCAAGGGGCCCGCTTCATCGCCACCAACCCGGATACCCACGGCCCCATGATGCACCCGGCCTGTGGCGCCCTGTGCGCCCCCATCGAACGGATGACCGGCAAGAAGCCCTTCTACGTCGGCAAGCCGAGCGCCTGGATCATCCGCGCGGCGCTCAACCGGATGGAGGCCCACTCCGACGACACCATCATCATCGGCGACAACCTGCGCACCGACATTCTGGCGGGCTTCCAGGCCGGCCTCGAGACGGTGCTGGTGCTATCCGGGGTGAGCAAGGTGGCCGACATCGACCGCATGCCATTTCGGCCGAACCACATCTTTGACTCAGTAGTGGACATCGACATCGTCTGACCCGCTACCCAGGATAGAGAAGAGGGCAGGCCGGCCCTGCCCTCGCAGGAAACAACATGGAACCCATTCTTATCGCCGTGGCCTTCGGCTGCGGCATGCTGGTCAACCTCATCGGCCTGCCGCCTCTGCTGGGCTTTCTGGCCGCCGGCTTCATCCTCAACGCCATGGGCTATCACAACACCCCGGCCCTCAGCGAAGTGGCCGATCTCGGTGTCACCCTGCTGCTGTTCACCATCGGCCTCAAGCTCAACGTCAAGATCCTGATGCGGCGTGACGTCTGGGGCACCACCAGCCTGCACCTGCTGCTCTCCACCCTGCTGTTTACCGTGGTGCTGCTGGTGTGCAAGGGACTCGGCTTGGCACTGGCCATGTCGCTGGACTGGAAGCTGGCGCTGCTGCTGGGCTTCGCCCTCTCCTTCTCCAGTACCGTGTTTGCGGTCAAGGTGCTGGAGGAGCGCAGCGACATGAACGCCCTCTATGCCCGCCTCGCCATCGGCGTGCTGGTGATGCAGGATCTGTTCGCGGTGGCCTTCCTGGCGGTCTCCAGCGGCGAGTGGCCCAGCATCTGGGCACTCTGGATCCTGGGGCTGCCGCTGCTGCGCCCCTTGCTGCTGAAACTGCTGGAGCGGGCCGGCCACGGCGAGCTGCAGGTGCTGTTCGGGATCTTCCTGGCACTGGTGGTGGGGGCCGCCGGTTTCGAGGTGGTGGGGCTCAAACCGGATCTGGGGGCACTCATCATCGGCATGCTGATCGCCTCCCACCCCGCCTCCGCGGGGCTGGCCAAGTCGCTGTTCAACCTCAAAGACCTGTTTCTCATCTGCTTCTTTCTCACCATCGGCCTCAACGGCCTGCCGACCCACGACACCATGTTGCTGGCGCTGGCACTGGTGCTGGCCCTGCCGCTCAAGAGCGCACTCTACTACCTGGTCTACAGCGGCGCCCACCTGCGGGTGCGCACCGCCCTGCTCTCCACCCTGGCGCTCACCAACTTCTCGGAGTTCGGCCTCATCGTCGCGGCCATCGCCGCCAAGGCGGGCTGGATCTCCCACGAGTGGCTGGTCGCACTCTCTCTGGCGCTGGCGGCCAGCTTCATGATCTCGGCCCCCCTCAACGGCCAGAGCGAGCGAATTTACCATCGGCTCGGCAACTGGCTGCGCGGCATGCAGGCCACCACCCTGCACCCGGAGGACAGGCCCATCGAGCTCGGCGATGCCGAGGTGATCATCCTCGGCATGGGACGGATCGGCCAGGGCGCCTACTTCGAGCTGGAGAACAAGTACGGCACCGTGATCCTCGGTGTGGAGAACGACAGCGACAAGCTGCCCACCCTGCGCGCCCAGGGGATGAACGTCATCGAGGGTGACGCCACCGATACCGACTTCTGGGACAAGGTGCTGCTCTCCAACCAGGTCAACCTGGTGCTGCTGGCAATGCCTCACCACTCGGGCAACCTCTACGCCATCGAGAAGCTGCGCAGCCACGGCTTTGCCGGCAAGATTGCCGCCATCGTCCGCTTCGAGGACGACATCGCCTCCCTCAAGGAGCAAGGAGTGGATGCGGTGTTCAACGTCTACGACGAAGCGGGCAGCGGCTTCGCCCGCCACGTCATCAAGCGGCTGCAGCCACTCTGAAGGGCGGGAGCAGCCCCTTGGCAAGGAGGACGCTATCGTTTACGTTATGCGCAACCTCGTTTAATAAAACGAACAATCACGGGGCCAGGATGGCCCCGTTTTTTATCCCTTGCCAAGGAGGCAGCATGAAGACCCTCAACGACTGGATCCTGCTCGACCGCCACGAGGTGGCTCCCACCCCGCTGATGCCCGCCCCCGAGCGCCTGCGCGCCGGCAACCCGCGCCAGACGGTATGGAACCACTACTCAGATCCGAGCCAGCAGTTTCACGTCGGCTTCTGGAGCTGCGAGCCGGGCCGCTGGGCCATCCACTACACCGAGCATGAATACTGCCAGCTGCTGGAGGGCGAGGCGGTGATCCACGACGAGCAAGGCGGCAGGCTGCCCCTCAAGCCCGGCGATCAGTTCGTCATTCCCGCCGGCTTTGTCGGGGAGTGGGAGACCCTCACCCCCTGCCGCAAGCTCTATGTGATCTTCGAACCCACCAGCTGACGTTCACGTCAACCTCTTCTCTTTTTTCCGGCGACCGGACGGGTCGCCGCACTCCCCTACCTGCTTGACGCTTACGGCATGATTTTCTGCGGTTTTCCCGCTTGCAAAAGGTTTTTGCACTAGGCATTGTGATTGGCGAGGAATGTAAATGGAATTTCGAGCCCGAACGTGGGGGGCTCATATAAAAATCAAGAGGATTACCGCCAATGTGTTCTATTTTCGGCATTCTGGACATCAAATCCGATGCGGCCGCCCTGCGCAAATCGGCGCTGGAGATGTCCAAGCGATTGCGTCACCGCGGTCCTGACTGGTCCGGCGTCTACAGCTCCGACAAGGCCATTCTGGTGCACGAGCGCCTGGCCATCGTCGATCCGGGCAACGGCGCCCAGCCGCTCTACAACCCCGAGCGCACCCATGTGCTGGCCGTCAACGGCGAGATTTACAACCACAAGGAGCTGGAGAAGCACCTCAAGGTCGACTTCCAGTTCCAGACCCACTCCGACTGCGAGGTGCTGCTGGCCCTCTACAAGGAGAAGGGCCCCGCCTTTTTGGACGATCTCAACGGCATCTTCGCCTTCATCCTCTATGACGCCGAGCAGGACGCCTACCTCATCGGTCGTGACCACATGGGGATCATCCCCCTCTATACCGGGCGCGACGAGCACGGCAACTTCTACGTCGCCTCCGAGATGAAGGCGCTGGTACCGGTCTGCAAGAGCGTCGAAACCTTCCCGCCGGGACACTACCTGTGGAGCAAGGATGGCGAGCTTAAAACTTGGTACAAACGCGACTGGATGGAGTATGGCGCGGTCGAGCACAACGTCAGCGACAAGGCTGAGCTCAAAGCGGCCCTGGAAGCGGCGGTCAAGCGCCAGCTGATGTGCGACGTGCCCTACGGCGTGCTGCTCTCCGGCGGGCTGGATTCGTCCGTCATCTCCGCCATCACCAAGCTCTATGCCGCCCGTCGGGTGGAAGATGATGGCAAGAGCGAGGCCTGGTGGCCCCAGCTGCACTCCTTCGCCGTTGGCCTGGAAGGCTCGCCGGATCTCGCCGCCGCCCGCAAGGTCGCCGATCATTTGGGCACCATCCACCACCAGATCCACTTCACCGTGCAGGAGGGGCTGGATGCCCTGCGGGACGTCATCTATCACCTCGAGACCTATGACGTCACCACCATCCGCGCCTCTACGCCGATGTACCTGATGGCCCGCTACATCAAGGCGATGGGGATCAAGATGGTGCTCTCGGGCGAAGGCTCGGACGAGCTGTTCGGCGGCTACCTCTACTTCCACAAGGCGCCCAACGCCCGCGAGTTCCACGAAGAGAACGTGCGCAAGCTCGCCTCACTGCACCTCTATGACTGCCTGCGCGCCAACAAGTCCATGGCCGCCTGGGGGGTGGAAGGCCGCGTGCCCTTCCTCGACAAGGAGTTCATGGACGTGGCGATGCGCCTGCAGCCTGCCGACAAGATGTGCGGCAAGGGCAAGATCGAGAAGCACATCCTGCGCGAAGCGTTCGAGGATCTGCTGCCCCACGAAGTGGCGTGGCGCCAGAAAGAGCAGTTCTCCGACGGCGTAGGCTATTCGTGGATCGACAGCCTGAAAGCCATGGTGGAAAAAGAGGTGACGGATCAGATGTTCGAGGCGGCGGCCTTCCGCTTCCCCGTCAACACCCCGCTCACCAAGGAGGCGTACTACTACCGCGCCATCTTTGACGAGCACTTCCCGCTGGAGTCCGCCGCCCGCACCGTGCCCTATGGCAAGTCGGTCGCCTGCTCCACCCCGACCGCGCTGGAGTGGGATGCCAAGTTCAAGGAGATGGCCGACCCGTCCGGTCGCGCCGTGATGGATGTCCACCAGCAGGGTTACTGATCTGCCGACGACCTCCTTTAACCTCAATGCCAAGCCCCTCCTGCGAGGGGCTTTGTTTTTTCCCGCCGACCCATTCCCGCTTTTTGCATAACAAGAGCCCATCTCGCCCTTGGCGGCCGGGCTCGCTCGTGTCACATTGTTGCGGCTTGGAAGCAACCACAACAACACAAGGAGCACGTGATGAACCGACTGCTATTGCCGCTGGTGCTTGGCACCGCCCTGTTTCATGGCGAGGTGTACAGCGCCGACCACCTCTGGAGCCAGACTCTGCCCGATTACAGCCAGGGCTATGACGAGCAGCGTGATCCGGCCCGCGATCTCGCCGCCGCCACCGCCAAGGCCAGCGCCGAGGGCAAGAAAGTCCTACTGCTGGTGGGCGGCGAGTGGTGCAGCTGGTGCCAGGAGATGAACCACTTTCTGGACCAACAACCCGATCTTGCCAGTCAGCTCAACCGCACCTTCGTGGTGGTCAAGGTGAACGTCAGCAAGCAGAACAAGAACGAATCCTTCCTCAAAGATTATCCCGAGTACCTGGGGGTGCCCCACTTCTACGTGCTGGATGGCAAGGGCAAGCTGCTGGAATCCTTCAACACCGGGCTGCTGGAGAAGGGGGACAGCTACGACGGGGAGAAATTCGGCAAGTTCATCGCCTTCTTCCAGCCCAAGCCCACCCGTGGCTAGCGAGCCCCTGATATGAAAGCCCCGCACGGTCGGCTGACGGTGCGGGGCTCGATAATTGGAACCTGGCCGGAGGGCGCAGCCTCAGGGCTGGGCATCCGGCTGATTGGCGGGGGCGGCCTTGATAAAAGCCTGCAGCTGCTCGCAGTTGGCGACGATGCGGTTGATGGTGGGGAAATCGTCCCGCGTCATGTCATATATGTTGGGCTTTCAAAACAAAGCCCAACATATGTCTTTAATATCATTCACCCGGCTTATGCTTATGCGGCTTTAGTGCTGGATGTTCCTTTTGCTTTTCAGGTGTAACCCGTTGCCGCTTATCTGGTGTTCCGTCTTCATTTTTTCGTTTTGGTCCAGGCTTGATTCCCATCATTAACTCCTTCTAACAGTGGCTTACATGGAAAATAATGCTCAGGGCTGAGCATCCGGCTGATTGGCAGGGGCGGCCTTGATAAAGGCCTGCAACTGCTCGCAGTTGGCGACGATGCGGTTGATGGTGGGATAGTCTTCCAGCGACATGTCGTAGCGGCGGGCGTTGTAGACCTGGGGCACCAGCATGCAGTCAGCCAGGGTCACCTCGTTGCCGACGCAATAGATGCCGGCGGTGGTCATCAGCAGCTGCTCCAGCGCGCTGAAGGTTTCGTCAATCCAGTGGCGATACCAGACCGCTTCCTGCTCCTTGCCCGCCCTGAGATGCTCTCCCAGGTAATTGAGCACCCGCAGGTTGTTGAGGGGATGGATGTCGCAGGCGATCATGTTGACGATCTGGCGTACCCGGGCCCGCTCCTCGGGGGCGGACGGCATCAGCGGGTGAGCGGGATAGGTTTCGTCGAGGTACTCCATGATGGCCACCGACTGACCCACCTGCACCTCGCCATCCACCAGAAACGGCACCAGCCCCTGGGGATTGAGCCGGCGATAGGCCTTCTCGCGCTGCTCCCCCTGCCGCAGATTGACCGGATGCTGCTCGTAGTCGAGCCCCTTGAGCTGCATCACGATCCGCACCCGATAACTTGCCGATGAACGCCAATATCCAAACAACTGCAACATACTTTGTCCCTGTGTTGACAGGTGCATGGACACCTGCCGCTCACCCGTCGGCCTCGTGTCCATGCCGGCCCCTTCACTTCGTCTGACTGGCCTCTGCCGGCGTGACCCGCTGCAAAATGGTGCCAAACAGACTCATCCCGTTGCGATCCTGCATCGCGATGGACACTGTATCACCAAAGCGCAGAAAGGGTGTAGTGGCTTGACCTGACTCGATAATTTCCAGCATTCGCAGCTCGGCGAGGCAGGATGAGCCGCGGCTTCGGTCGTAGTTGGAGACGGTCCCCGAGCCGATGATGCAGCCCGCCCCGAGCGGCCGGGTCTTGGCGGCGTGGGCGATCAGCTCATAAAAGTTGAAGGTCATGTCCACCCCGGCATCGGGGGCGCCGAACAGGGCGCCATTGAGGTGGGTCTCGAGGGGCAGATGCACCTTGCCGTCGCGCCAGTCATCCCCCAGCTCGTCCGGGGTGATGGCCAGCGGCGAGAAGCTGCTGGAGGGCTTGGACTGGAAGAAGCCGAAGCCCTTGGCAAGCTCACCCGGGATGAGGTTGCGCAGGCTCACGTCGTTGACCAGCATCAGCAGCTTGACGTGGCCGGCGGCCGCCTGCGGGCTGGTGCCCATCGGCACGTCGTCGGTGATGACGGCGATCTCCGACTCGAAATCGATGCCCCACTCCTCCGACCCCATCGGGATGGTGCCACGCGGCGGCAGGAAGCTGTCCGAGCCTCCCTGGTACATCAGGGGATCGTGCCAGAAGCTCTCTGGCATCTCGGCGCCGCGCGCCTTGCGCACCAGCTCCACATGGTTGACGTAGGCGCTGCCGTCGGCCCACTGGTAGGCGCGCGGCAGCGGGGAGAGACAGGCCGTCTCGTCAAACGGGAAGGCGTCAGGGCAGGCGCCATCGTTGAGCTGCTGATAGACGGCGGTCAGCTTGGGCGCAAGCTCGGCCCACTCGTCGAGGGCCGCCTGCAGGGTGGCCGCAAGGTGTGGCACGCGCACCGCGCGGCTCAGATCGCGACTCACCACCACCAGGGCGCCGTCCCGTTTGCCATTGTTCAGGGTTGCCAGTTTCATAGGGATTCCTTTTATTTGCCGTTGGTGGCTGGTGTGAGTTCCGGGCGCAACCAGCTGGTGACGTAACGCGGGTTCTCCACCCCGTCACACAGGCTGCCGACGTTGAGCGCATCGCGGGTATCGAGCATCACCGCCACCTCGTCGGTGAACTTCTTGGCGTAGGCCTGACCCGCCGCAAACGCCTTGGGATGGGGACCGTGGGTAAATCCGGCGGGATGGAAGGTGACCATGCCCCGCTCTATGTTGTCCCGACTGAAGAAATCCCCGGCGTGGTAGAAGAGCACCTCGTCGTAGTCGTCGTTGCTGTGGTAGAAGGGCACCTTGAGGGCGCCGGGATCGCTCTCGATGGGGCGCGGCACGAAGGTGCAGACCACGAAGCGGCTCGCCACGAAGGTGGAGTGAGCCGAGGGCGGCAGGTGGTAGCGGTGGCTCATCAGCGGGCGGATGTCCCGCCAGTTGAGGCGCACCACGCACAAGTCCCCGTGCCACCCTTGCGCATCCAGCGGGTTGAACGGCCAGGTGATGACCGAGACCTGGTTGTGACGCTTGACCTGCAGCGACCAGGGATTTTCATCCTGCTGGGCCAGGAAGCGCTCGTTGATGGCCGGCACGTCCAGCGCCGCCGGGTCGAAGATGGCGTGATTGCCCACCAGCCCCTTGTCCGGCAGCTGGTAGCTGTCGTTGGTCGCCTCGATCATCAGGATGAACAGGGGCGCCGTCGGCTCGATGCGCCACATGGTGCCGCGGGGGATCACCAGGTAGTCGCCATCGCGCAGGGTCAAGTGACCGTAGTCGCAATAGAACTCGCCACTCCCCTCGTGGATGAACAGGAGCTCGTCGCCATCGGCGTTGCGCACCAGGAACGGCATGGGCTCATGCAGGCGCCAGATGCGGTAGCGGCAGTGGGGGTTGCTCAGAATATCCGGCATCACCCAGGGGGAGAGGGAACTCACCTCCTCGCCGAGGGAGTTGAGATCGAACAGGCGCGGGCGCAGCGGCCCTTCCCAGTTGATCCAGTCGGTGGGGGCATGCTTGTGGTGCATGTGAGTGGCCGGCCCGAAAAAGCCGGAGCGGCCCAGTTCACGCTCATAGATGGCCTGCTCGGGCAGGTCGGCATGAGCCTGGCGGGAGTGGGTCCCCTCCCGGTGGGGAAAGTTAATCCAGTTACGCATTGCCAACCTCCCTTGCCTGACCGACAACCTGCGCGTGGCGGCTTTCGTTACGCATCATTGAGCACCCCGCGGCGGATCTGATCCAGCTCGATGGATTCGAACAGTGCCTGGAAGTTGCCCTCGCCAAAGCCTTCGTTGCCCTTGCGCTGGATGATTTCGAAGAACACCGGGCCTATCACGGTGTCGGTGAAGATCTGCAGCAGGATGCCGTCCTTGGTGGGAGAGCCGTCGATGAGAATGCGCAGCTCTTTGAGCGCCGCCAGATCCTCCTGGTGCCCCTCGACCCGGCTGTCCACCTTCTCGTAGTAGGTGTCCGGGGTCGGCATAAAGCCGGTGCCACGGCCGCGCAGGGTACGGATGGTGTTGTAGATGTCGCTCGACGCCATGGCGATGTGCTGGATCCCCTCCCCCTTGTACTGACGCAGGTACTCTTCAATCTGGGACTTGTCGTCGGAGGATTCGTTGATGGGAATGCGAATTTTGCCGCAAGGGGCGGTCATGGCGCGGGAATGGAGCCCGGTCAGCTTGCCCTCGATGTCGAAGTAGCGGATTTCGCGAAAGTTGCCGATCCGCTCGTAGAAATTGGACCAGACATCCATGTTGCCGCGCTGCACGTTGTGGGTCAGGTGGTCAATCTCATACAGCCCTGCATCCACCTCGGCCATGCGCGCCTGCCAGTCGGGATAGAAGACGAAATCCACATCATAGATGGAGCCCTTGTCGCCGTAGCGGTCGACAAAAGAGAGGGTGCTCTCGCCGATGCCGTAGATGGCGGGGATGTTGAGCTCCATGGGGCCAATCTTGCCGACGAACGGCTTGGCGCCCTTGGCGATGGCATACTGCTGGGCCTTGCCGGCATCGCTCACCCGAAACGCCATGCCGCAGACACTCGGCCCGTGCAGGCTGGCAAACTGCTCGGCCTGGGAGTGAGGCTCGGCATTGACCACGAAGTTGATGTCCCCCTGGCGATAGAGCCAGCACTGCTTGTGCTTGTGCTTGGCCACCTCGGCAAAGCCCAGCGAGACGAACAGCGCCTTGAGGGCGGCAATGCCCTTGGCATCGGGCGCCGTGTACTCGACGAATTCGAAACCATCGGTACCGAGCGGGTTGATGGTGTGAGTACGGGCAGAAGAAGTGGTCGTCATGATGCGCTCCTTGCGATTGACTGATAACGAAACGGGTCACACCGGGGCGCTGCGGGCAGCTGCTACCGGCGTTGTTAACAACTTGTTTCATTAGAGGCAGGGGCGTAGCGGAAGAAAAGAGGCGGCGTTCAGATAGTTTGGCGGGGGGCGGCGCCAAAAGATGTAAATAGATTGTGACATTGAAGCCGCAGCCTTGTGGTCGCGCTCGGTGGCGACCCACAAGGCTGTCAGTTTTGCCTTACAGGGACCAGTATCTGGGCTCGATGCGGGGCAGTGACTGCCGCGCTCGTTGCAGCCGCGCCGGGGTGGGGTTGATGAGCCAGGCCGCCTGCCCCTCTGCCAGCAGTGGCAAGTCGTGCAGGCTGTCGCTCAGGGCCAGGGGGGCGCCGAGGGCCTGGATCCCGGGCAGGATCTTGTGGCGGCCGTGACAGTAAAAACGCGGCATCAGGCCGCCGAGACGATAGTGCATCCGCGAGCCCAGAATACGATGGGGCAGTTGGCCGGGCAGCTGCTGATGGAGCTGACCCCGCACCAGGGCGCGGGGGCTGGCGGAGAGCACCCAGCAGCGCTGCCCTTCGGCCAGCAGCAGGGCGCGCGCCTCACGAAACAGCCCAGGTCGGGTGCGGCAATAGGCCCGCACCAGGCGGCGCCACCCTAGCGGCGACAGCCCAAGGGTGATGGCCCACCAGATCAGCGAAATACCGCGCCTGCGCTGGCTTGGCAGCAGATAGACCAGCCCCCCCAACGCCATCACAGGCCACAGCAGTAGCGGCCAGATGCGGCGGCGCAGAATGAAGCGCAGCAAGCCGGCATGGCTGTCATCCGGTGCCAGGGTGTCGTCAAAATCCGCCAGGATCCAGCCGCTGGCGGGTAGATCCGGCACTGTCGCCCCCATCATTCGGCCAGCCCCGCAATGGCGGCGTGCAGCTCGGGCAGCACAAACAGCGCGCCTTCGTCGGGCGGACAGACAAAGTCGAACGCCTCCCCCGCCAGGGTGAAGGCGAGGCGCCAAGCGTGCAGATAGCCGCGATCGGCCGCCGTGCCGCCGTAGCGCTCATCCCCGAGGATGGGCGCCCCCACGCTCTTCAAGGCCACCCGGATCTGGTGGGTCTTGCCGGTTCTGGGCTTGATCCGGTAGAGCCGCAAGCCTTCGCGCACCGAGACCGAGTCGAACCAGCTGATGGCCGGGTTGTCCTGGCTGCGCACCAGCATCCAGCTGCCCCCCCGCCCCTTTTGCATGTCTCCCTTCACCCAGCCCTGCTTCTTCTTGGGCTTGCGATCGGAGAGGGCCAGATACTGCTTGCTCACCTCTCGCGCGGCAAAGGCCATGCTGAGGGCCCGGTTGGCCTCGGTGGTGCGGGCCAGCAGCACCAGCCCGGAGGTCATCTTGTCGAGCCGATGCACCGGATAGAGCAGCAGACCCGTGTCGGCCTTGACCCGGCTGACCAGGCCAGGATGGAGCAGACCGGACTCGTCGGTCTCGTCGTGCATGCCGAGCCCGGGTCCCTTGTTGATAACCATGAAATCTTTGTGCTGCGCTAGTATCCGGTACATCAATAACCCTTTAGAATGTTTTTAATTACAAGAAGATGACCCTGCGGGGTCGCACCCCATGAACACTCAGAACAAGACTCGCACGGATGAAGAGATGCTTGCTTTGGCTGCTGCTGATCGGTATCAGCCATGCTGTTCCCCTGCGGGCCAGCGAATCCCCCCTTGAGGCCCCGGAGCGGGTGGTGCTCCAGTTGCGCTGGCTGCACCAGCCCCAGTTCGTTGGCTATCACATGGCCAAGGCCAAGGGCTTCTATGCCAGTGCCGGGCTGGACGTCGAGATACGGCCCGGCGGCAAGGGCATCAGCCCGGTAGAAGAGGTGCTGAGCGGGCGAGCCGACTTCGGGGTCGGCAACACAGAGGTGCTGACCAGCTATGCCAACGGCAAGCCGCTGCTGGCGCTCGCCAGCGTCTATCAGCACTCGCCGTCCATCTTTCTGGCCCGCCGTGACAGCGGCATTCTCACCGTTGATGACATGCGTGGCAAACGGATCATGATGTTTTCGGCCCATCAGGACGCCGAACTGCTGGCCACCCTCTTCTATCAGGGGCTGAGCGAGCGTCAGCTCATCCCGCTGCCCACCTCGGTCAACATCGAGGATCTCATCGAGGGGCGGGTCGACATCTTCAACGCCTACCTCAGCAACGAGCCCTTCTATCTGGAGGAACGCGGCATCCCCGTCTCCGTCATCAATCCGCGCAACTACGGCATCGATTTCTACAGCGACATCCTGTTCACCACCCAGGCCCAGGAGCACGCCCATCCGGATCGGGTGGCCCGCTTTCGGGCCGCGAGCCTGGCCGGCTGGCGCTACGCCCTGGCCCACCCGCAGGAGGCCATCGCCCTGCTGCGCAAGGAGTATGGCGTCAACCGCAGTCAGGCCCACATGGAGTACGAGCTGCAGGTGAGCAAGGAGATGATCCAGCCGCTCTATGTGGAGATCGGGTATATGAATCCGGACCGCATGGCCCATATCATGCAGCAGCTGGTGGAGATCGGGTTGGTGCCAAAGCCGGTCTCCTTGAGCGACTTTCTCTATCAGGCCCCCTCCGAGCAGTGGATCTTCTGGCGCCCCTGGTTCCTGCTGAGCCTGGCAGCCAGCGTGCTGATCCTGCTGCTGGCCCTCTATCTATTGATGTGCAACCAGCGGCTCAACAGCGAAATTGCCCTGCGCCGTCAGCGGGAGGAGGAGATCTGGCAGCTGGCCCGCCGCGATCCGCTCACCAACCTGCCCAACAGGCTGAGCCTGATGGAGCGGCTCGATGCCCAGGTCAAGGGCCCGGCGCCAGGCTGCCTGCTGTTTTGCGATCTCAACGACTTCAAACAGGTCAACGACAACTTCGGCCACAGCCACGGCGACGCCCTCCTCTGCCAGCTGGCGGAGCGGATCAGCCGCAGCCTCGGGCCGCAGCACTTCTTCGCCAGGCTGGCCGGCGACGAGTTCGTGTTGCTGTTGCCGGGCCACGATCAGGCGCAGGCCGACGCCATCGCCGAGCAGATCAGGGCCACCATGCAACCGCCATTCGAGGTGGAGGGAGTCCCGCTGTCGGTCGGCATCAGCGTTGGCATCAGCCAGTACCAGCCGGGCTGGCGCCCAGAGCAGTGGTTGATCCAGGCCGACCGCGCCATGTACCACGACAAGGGAAACCCGCTGGGCCAGGCCGCGATCTGATCGACACGCCTGACAGCACAAGGCCACCCGTGGGTGGCCTTGTTGTTGTATGGATGTCAGCAGCGGCTAGCCGAAGGTCTGCCCCAGGGATTTGAGCTGTCTGGCCTTGGTCAGCAGGATCTCGCTCGACTCGTCCACGTCCTGCATCTTGTTGCTGTTGGCGTGGGAGTGCTGGGAGATGAGGTTGACGTTCTGGCTGATGTCCTCCACCACCGCCTGCTGCTGCTCCGCCGCCGCCGAGATCTGGGCCGAGAAGTCCATCACCAGCTCGATCTCCGCCAGCACCTGATGCAGGCTGTCCGACCCCATCCGGGTCATCTCCACGCAGGCCTGGGTCTGTTGCAGGTTGTTCTGCATCATCCCTTTCCAGCCGTTCAGGGTGCGCTGGATCTGGCCGATGCTGCCCTGGATCTGTTCGGTGGCCTTGTGGGTGCGGGTAGACAAGGTGCGCACCTCGTCCGCCACCACCGCAAAGCCGCGCCCCTGCTCGCCAGCCCGCGCCGCCTCGATGGCGGCATTGAGCGCCAGCAGGTTGGTCTGATCGGCGATGCCCTGGATTTCCCCCATCAGCACCCCGATGCGATCCGACTCGCTGGCCAGCGCCACCGCCGAGGCAAAGGCGTGCTCCGCCTCCTTCGCCAGATCGGTGATCTTGTGCTCGGTCTCGATCAACTGCTGATCCGTGTGCTGGCAGTGGGCCTTGGCCTCTGCAATCTGGCTGTTGGTGTCCTGGATGTTGCGGGCGATCTCCTGCGCCGTGCTCGCCATCTCGGTGATGGCGGTCGCCATCTGCTGGGTCTGGGCATCCTGCTCGGCAATGTCCGAGCTCGCCTCGCTGGAGGCGCTCTTCAGATGTACCGCCAGATCCTGCAGCGAGTGCGTGGCGTCGTCCACCCGGCCGAGCACGGTGCGGATGCGGGCCTGCAGCAGCTTGATGTGAAAGTCGGCGATGGCGCTCGGCTCCTGCCCCGAGTAGATGAGCCGGGTCAGGCTGTCATACTCGCCGGCCAGCTGTTGCAGATAGCGGGGAGTGGTGATGAGCTCGTGGCGATAGAGGATCCCCAGCAAGATCAGCGGCAGCGCCATGTAAAGAGCGGCCCAGCCGCCCAGTTCTACTGTGCCGAGCCAACCCAGTGCCAGCAGCCCGGCCACCGCCACCCCGTGACGCAGCCGCGCCAACGAGAGCCTGGGCCTGCCACCGCCCTGCTCCGCCGCCCGCAGCCGCGCATAGGTGCGAGCGGCGATCTGCTTCATCTGCGGATCGGCGCGGCAGCGCACCGACTGGTAGCCGCTGATCTTGCCCTGCTCGAAGATGGGGGTGACATAGGCATCTACCCAGTAGTAGCGACCATCCTGGCAGCGATTCTTCACCATGCCGCGCCATGGCTGGCCCTGCTTGAGCTTGCCCCACAGGTCGGCAAATGCCGCCTTGGGCATGTCGGGGTGGCGCACCATGTTGTGGTGCTGCCCCACCAGCTCGGCCCGGCTGTAACCGGCAACCCGGCAGAAATTGTCATTGGCGTAGGTGATCACGCCCCGCAGATCCGTGGTGGACACCAGCTGTTCATCGGCGGTGAAATCCACTTCCTGATCAACTAGATGAGCTCTTTGTTCGCGCATGCAGCCCCCTCTACTGTTTTATTGCTCAGTAGAGTGTTGGGAAGCAATCCACGCCTGTAAAGGCGAAATCAAAAAGAAACAGGCCGGCTGCGCACAATCCGGCCTGATAGGGAATGAACTTTGATTTACATCAAGTTTTTTGCCCGCGCGCACACTTACTGCAGGTTGAGATGGCTGGCGATGGCCTTGAACAGTACAGGGTAGTCATCCTCGAAATGGTGGGCACCTGGCAGGGTCACAGTAGTCACGTTGGGCTGCTGCAGGTGGGGGCAGAGCCGCACTGGCGAGTCGTCATCCGCCCCCTGCAGGCAGAGCATCGGCAGGGAGTGAATGGCGTTGACCTCGGGCTGGGTGGGATAACTGCCCGCCTTGTCACGGGTCACCATGTCGCTGACGTGGATCTCGAAGTCGGAGGCGGTCGAGGGGGAGAGCATCACGGCCCCGATCAGGCTCTTGCGGTAGGGTTCGGGCAGCCGGTTGATGACGAAGGGCACGATCTCCGCCCCGAAGGAGAAGCCCACCAGCAGCCAGCGCTGGCGCCCCCAGCGGGACTGGTAATCGTCCAGGATCCGCACCAGATCGGCGGTGACCTGCTCTGGATCCTTCTTCTTCCAGTAGTAGGTGAGCGAGCTCCAGCCCACCACCGGCATGCCGTGCTGCTGCAGCTGGGCGCTGAGCCCCTTGTCCAGCGCCGCCCAGCCGCCGTCACCGCTCAGAAACACCACCATGGGGGCATTCGAGGCTTGCGCCACCGGCAGCTCCACCAGCCCGAGATCTTCTTTCACCGGCGCGGCCGAGAGCGAGAAGGCGCAGCACGCCAGCAGCAATAACAGGATCCTCATGAACGACTCCTACTTTTTGATGAGCCCGAACGGGCCTCGGCTGATCAGGGAGATCAGGTTGGTCAGCACCCGCGGCAGCACCAGCTTGCTGGCGCAGAGCAGGTAGCGCGGCTCCCAGTCCGGCGAGAACTTCTCCTTGTAGCGCCTGAGCCCCTGAAAATTGTAGAAACGGCTGCCCCGGGTGAAGATGGTGTTGCCAAGCTTGGTCCAGTAGCCGCTCAGGGGGTGATCGTTGAAGCCGGACATGGGGGCCATGCCGAGATTGAAGCTGGCGTAACCCTCGCCCTTGCCCCACAGCAGCAGCTCGACGAACAGGAAATCCATGATGGGGGCCGTGCCCGTGTCCAGGCTGTAGCGCATCAGATCGATGGAGAGGCTCGCCTTGTTGTCGCTGACCCAGAGGTTGGCAAAGCCGACGATCTGCCCCTCGTGCCACACCAGGGCGGCCGGACTCAAGCTGAGGTAGGCCGGCTCGAAACTGCCCACCGAGAAGCCCTTCTCCTTGCCCTGCTTGCTCTGCAGCCAGGTGTCCGACACCTCCTTGAGGCGGGGTAGCAGCGCAGGCACGCACTCCGGCGCCACCACCTCGAACGACAACCCCTCCCGCTTGCCCTTGGCATGGCTCTGGCGCAGGTTGCGCAGCCGGCTGCCGGCCAGCTCGAAGGCTGCCAGATCGACGATGGCCTCCTCCCCCAGCTTGAACGGGATCAGCCCCAGCTCCAGATAGAGCGGCAGGTAGCGGGCCGACACCTGGTAGAACACCGGGCTGGCATCGTGCTGATCGCACAGCTCGCGAAACTGCCAGAGCAGCTCCTCGATAAGCTCAGGCTGACCGATGGGATCCCCCATCACGATCCAGCCATTGCCCTCGACGCCGTACATCAGAAACGCCTCGCCGCCGGGATGAAACAGCAGCGACTTGTCGCCAAGCTGGGCCAGGTAACCGTGACCGCCCCCCTCGCGCAGCACCAGGGCATGGGCGCGGGCCAGCTCGTCCGGCTCCGGCTTGCGCCCGGAGACCCGCAGCGGCGCCAGCAGCTGGGCTACTCCCACCACCGCCAGTACCGCCACCACGCTGCCCATGGCCCGCAGCCCGCGGGAGGCGGCGCCATGGGGCGAGAAGTGGAACCAGAGGGCGTGGTCATACTCCACCTGGCGATAGGAGAAGAGCAGCAGCCAGAGCGCCCCCAGCAGCACGGCCCCCACCGAGATGAGCCAGCCCGGGGTGAACTGGGCGTGCAGCAGGGAGCCCTTGCGATAGAACAGCGAGCGGCAGGGGGTGATGATGAGCAGGAACAGCCCGAGCAGCAGGGCCGACTCCCAGTCAAACCCCTTGAGCAGGGAGAAGAGCATCCCCAACCCCAGCAGCAGCTGGGTGATGCGAAACGCGGCATCGTGGCGCCGGTAGAGGCTGCGGGCCAGCAGGATCAGCAGCACGCCGCTGACGCTGCCCAGCACATGGGAGAGCTCCAGCAGGTGCAACGGCAATACCTGCAGGAACATCTCGATGCGCCCGCGCATGGTGGGGATCATCCCGGAGCAGAGCAGCAGGCTGCCCGCCGCGAACGCTCCCAGGCTGATCAGCGCCGGCAAGAACTCGCGCACCGCGCTCATGATGCCCTGCAACCGGCTCCAGCGCGCCTTCTGCTGCAACAGCTCCTGGCTGGTGAACAGCAGCAGGGCGCACAGGAAAGGCAGCACATAGTAGATGCAGCGATAGAGCAGCAAGGAGGCCAGGAGCTTGTCCACCGGCAGGTACTTGGCCAGCAGCAGGCTCATGCTCGCCTCGAACACCCCGATCCCGCCGGGCACATGGGCCAGTACCCCGAGGAAGCTGGCCAGCACGAAGGCACTGAGCAGCACCGGATAGGAGACGCTGTCCGCCGGCAGCAGCACATAGAGCACGGCGGCGGCGGCCATCCAGTCCAGCAGTGCCACCAGCAGTTGCAGCAACCGGGTTCTGAATACCGGCAGCACCAGCTCGTGGCCGCGCCAGACCAGCACGGGCTTTGGCCAGAACAGGTAGCCAAGCACCGCCAAGAGTGCCAGCCCCCCCGCCAGGTTGAGCAGCTGATCGGCCCACAGCGGCCAGTCCGGCAACAGGGTGGTGGCCTGCCCCACCAGCAGGGCGGAGCCCCCCCAGGCCAGCAGGCCGAGAAAGAAGGTCACCGAGCAGAAGAGGATGATCCTGGCCACCTCCCCGGTGTTGAGCCCGAGGGCCGAGTAGATGCGATAGCGCACCGATGAGCCGGTCAGCAGGGCGAAACCCAGGGTATTGGAGAAGGTATAGGCGATAAACGAGGTGACCCCCACCTGCTGCCAGGGCAGCCGCTTGCCAAGGGCGTGCACCGCCAGCATGTCGTAGCAGCAGAGGCAGCCATAGCTGAGCAGGGTCAGCAGCAGGGCACCGCCCAGCAGCGGCAGCGGCAAAGACCAGATGGCCAGCCGGATGTCGTGCCAGTGCCAGAGGTGGGTCAAACGATAGAGGACGACCAGCGCCGCCCCCAACAACAACAAGCTACATAACGGGCCTAACCAGATAAACAGATGACGCCGCATTGCCAATCCCTACCGACGCGGCTGATGGCTGCCTGCGTCATGTTGCTGAACATTGCACCGAGGCGGGCAGTGCCCCTGGCACGTACTCGCCCCTTGCTCTTTGATTGCTGTGTGATGCGCCATGACGGGCGAGCGGGAAGATGAACGTGACGGCCTGTTCCTCCGGCAAACCAGCGCGCCCCAGCATGGCATCCCACTTTATATCGACTCTTTTGCAAAAGACGAGTCTCGCCGTGAAAATAAATTACTCAGCCCTGGCCGGATTAATTCCCCGGCGACACAGACCCACATCCCGCCATCGCTCTGAACAATTAACAAGCAGAAATATCATACACCAGATAAAGGGATCCGCCCGCCCCATCTGGTCGGTGCGGCAAGTCGCTCAAAGAATCATCATACTGGCGCGCCAAAATAAAAATGGGGAGCCTGGCTCCCCTTTATCTCGCTATGGCGTTATTGCACGCTGCGACACTGGCTGAAGATATCCAGCGGCTGTTCATACACGGCCGTATTCACATCCCAGATCCCCAACATGGAGGAAAACAGGTTGTCGTGAGAATAACGGGTATTGGCCGCCTTCTGCTGCAAACAGTCGAGGTTCATCCCCTTCTCTTTGGCAAAACCCGATGACATCCACACCTGCATGGGGACCCGGGTCTGATCATCCGGCGCAAATTTATAAGGGGTGCCGTGCAGATAAAGTCCCAATGCCCCCAGTGACTCACCGTGGTCGGAAATATAGACCAGCGCCGTATTGTATTTGTCCTCGTACTTTTTCAGGCGCTCGATCATGCTGGCAATCACATAGTCGGTGTAGCGAATGGTGTTGTCGTAGGTATTTTCCAGCTCCTGATCGGTGCAGTTCTCGATGTCGCTGAGCTGGCAATCCGGCAGGAAGTGGCGGTGCGAGCCCGGATAACGCTTGTAATAGGTCGGGCCATGGCTGCCGATGAGGTGGAAGCCCACCAGCTTGTCCCCCTTCATGCTCGCCAGTTCGTCATCCAGCCCCTCCAGCACCACCTCGTCATAGCAGGTGTTCTTGTCGCAGAACTTGGGGTGATCCTTGGGGTTGACCACCATGTTGGGCACCCGATCGCAGACCCCCTTGCAGCCACCGTCGTTCTCCTTCCAGAAGATGGAGACGCCGCTCTTTTGCAGCACGTCCAGCAGCCCTTCGCTGTTGCGGGCCTGGTTGCCGTCGAACTGGTTGCGCCCCATGTTGGAGAACATGCAGGACACCGAGACCGCGGTCGCCGTGCCGCAGGAACGCACGTCGTTGAAGGAGATGATCCCCGCCTGCTTGCTGGTGAAGGGGTTGGTCTCCTTGTGATAGCCGTTCATGGAGAAGTTCTTGCCGCGCGCCGTCTCCCCCACTACCAGGAACATCATGGTCGGCTTGTCCGCACCGGCCACCCGTCTGGCGTCGTCGCCCAGGCGCTGGAACGGCACCGGCTCTGTCAGATAGCGTTTTTGCAGATACCTGGCGGTACTGTACATGTAGTTGGCCGGCACTATCTCCCGGTTCAGGGTCTGGTTGTTGCGCCCGACCGAGGCGTAGTCCTGGTAGTAGGCCGCGGCGATGAGCCCCAGTACCACGAGGGAGGCCAGCATGGAAAGCCCGCGCTGCAGCAGCCCCTGATACCACTTGGCCGGATACTCTATCTTGACGAAGAACAGCAGCACCGCCGGCAGTACCCCGGCCAGCAATACCCAGATCACGATGGGCACGCTCAGATAGGAGTGCGCCTCGCTCTGGTTGGTCTCAAAGATGTTCTGGATCATGTCGCCATCAAACAACACCTTGTATTTCATCATGGTGTAGCTGGCAATGGCCCCCGTGATAAACAGAAAGGCAAAGAAAGGCTTGATGAAATAACGTACAGAAAATGGCATAAAAACAAAGTTCAATGCCGCAACCAGCACGATGGGAATAGAGATGGCAAACCCGATTTTAAAATGTTCAAGCTGCGTCAATATTTCATAAAAATGCAGCAATACTGGCCAGTTGAGCAAGAAGGCAAAGATGAATGCCAGCAAAAACACAAATGGAACAATTCTTATTCTAAGAAAAGAAGGCATGTATATCTCCCTGTTACACTTCTTTATTACACCTTGAAATACCCGCTCCGGAGTCGACACGCCGATATTTGGCGCCGGATAGTAACAGTGTGTTGAAAACGCCAAATACAATATTTTCAGACATTTTCAATAATGTGATGCCTATCAACAATCACAACAAACCGACAGCCTAACCGGCAAAACTTAAGGAAGAATTAAGCAATCCGTGTTATGTGGTCGCTCAAAAAAACGGCTCGCTGTCATATTGAATGACAACGCCCTCCCATCGGTACGTTGTTACCACCATTTTTCAGGTCCCTCTCCCGCGCTTAAGTTTCGCTTAAGAGTGCTCGGCGACGCTGTCTCCTGACGAGTCCTCGTCATACGACAGATACGAGAGAGGGTTAACATGCACGACAACAGCAAGGCAGCGATCAGCAAGGTGCCAGAGATCACCCTGGCGTTCTGGGTCATCAAGATCCTGGCGACCACCCTGGGAGAGACAGGGGGGGACGCCGTTTCCATGTCGATGGAGCTCGGTTATCTGGTGAGCACAGGCATCTTTGCCGTGATCTTCTTCGTCTCGGTCAGCGCGCAGATCGCAACGACCTCCTACAACCCCCTCCTTTACTGGACCACCATCATCGCCACCACCACGGTCGGCACCACACTGGCGGATTTTGCCGATCGCTCGCTCGGGCTGGGCTATGCCGGCGGCTCCACCCTGCTGCTGGCCTTGCTGATGGGATCCTTCCTGCTCTGGTATCGGCTGCAGGGCAGCATCTCCACCGGCAGCATCACCACGCCGCGCACCGAGCTGTTCTATTGGGTGACCATCATGTTCTCCCAGACCCTGGGCACCGCATTGGGGGACTGGACCGCAGACGAGGCCGGCTTTGGCTATGCGGGCAGCACCCTGCTGTTTGGCGGCATGCTGGCCGCCATCGTTGCCGCCTACTACCTGACCCGGGTATCGCGCACCCTGCTGTTCTGGGCCGCCTTCATCCTGACCAGGCCCCTTGGCGCCGTGGTGGGGGATTTTCTGGATAAGCCACTCAGCAAGGGCGGGCTTGAACTGAGCCGTTACTCCGCCTCCTTTGCCCTGCTGGCCGCCATCGCCACCCTGGTGCTGATCTCGACCCTGCGCAACCGGCAACCGGTTCGGGCCGAGCTCGACATCGAGCAATGATGCCGTGACTGCAGGCAACCGTCTGCGGTCACGCTGGCAGACATGATCAGCCAGCCCGGCAGCCTTGTGGCGGCCGGGCTGGCTATGCTCTGGGTGAATCGATGCAAGGCAGGAGAACCCCATGACCACGACAAGCCGCCCCCCCGCTCCCCAACCCGCCGGCCGGATCCCGGGTGGCGTCTGGGTGCTGGGGTTTGTCAGCCTGCTGATGGACATCTCTTCTGAAATGATCCACAGCCTGCTGCCCCTGTTCATGGTGACCGTGCTTGGCAGCAGCGCCCTCACCATCGGGCTCATCGAAGGGATGGCAGAGGCGACGGCCCTGATGGTCAAGGTCTTCTCCGGCACCCTGAGCGACTATCTGGGACGCCGCAAGGGGTTGGCTTTGCTGGGCTACGGGCTGGGAGCGCTGACCAAGCCGCTGTTTGCCATCGCTACCGGCAGCGGGCTGATCCTGACCGCCCGCCTGCTGGACAGAATCGGCAAGGGCATCCGTGGCGCCCCCCGCGATGCACTGGTGGCCGACCTCACTCCGCCGGAGCTGCGCGGCGCCGCCTTCGGCCTGCGCCAGTCCCTCGACACGGTCGGCGCCTTGCTGGGACCGCTGCTGGCGGTGGGGCTGATGCTGCTCTGGCACGATGACTTTCGCGCCATCTTCTGGCTGGCGGTGGTGCCAGGGCTGGCCTCGGTCACCCTGCTCGCCATCGGCCTGCGTGAACCCAAAGCGGCTGGCCACCACGCCCGCAGCAACCCCTTGCGGCGCGACAACCTGCGCCGGCTGGGTAAACCCTATCGCTGGGTGCTGCTCATCGGCGCCCTGTTTACCCTGGCCCGTTTCAGCGAAACCTTTCTGGTGCTGCGCGCCCAGCAAAGCGGCATGGCGCTCGCGCTGGTACCGCTGGTCATGGTAGCGATGAATCTGGTCTATGCCCTCGGCGCCTATCCGTTCGGGCGCCTCTCGGATCAGATGAGTCACCGAACCCTGCTGGTCTGGGGGTTGCTGGTGCTGGTGGCCGCCGATCTGGTGCTGGCGGCCAGCCCCCACTGGGGGTCATTGCTGTTGGGGGTGATGTTGTGGGGCATTCATCTGGGGATGACCCAGGGACTGCTGGCCGCCATGGTGGCCGCCACGGCCCCGGCGGATCTGCGCGGCAGTGCGTTTGGCTTCTTCAACCTCGTCTGCGGCCTCGCCATGTTGCTGGCCAGCCTGCTGGCCGGGCTGCTGTGGGACACTCTGGGCGCCGCCTGCACCTTCTACGCCGGCGCCGCCTGCTGCCTGCTCACCCTGCTGGTGCTCGGCAGATACAAGCAGCCCGACGTCGGCAGCCAGCCATGAGCAGCGCATCCCGCTTGCTGCAGACAGCAAAAAGCCCCGGCAACAAGTTGCCGGGGCTTTTCTCAATACCCAAGAGCCAGCCATCCACTGACGGAACTCACTGCGATGTCGTGATGCTATATATGTGCTATGAGCGTGCTTCGCCCCGTTCCAAGGTCAGAGAAATGGCCCGAGACAAAGCCTCCAACTGACCATCCAGACTGGCATCGATAATTCCCACTTCGGTTTCCAAAATACAGCCGCCCTGATCCAGACGGGCATCGGCAGAGATCTCCAGATAACCGATTTCGGGGAAATCCTTGTGTACCTTGGCGATCTGCTCGCGCACCGCCGCAACCTGTTCAGGGTTTACCCGAACCGTTACCTGTTTCTGGTTGCTCACCAACGAGAGTGCTTCGCGCACTACCTTGAGAGTCAACGCAACTTGGTCATAGTCATGCAGGATCTTGCGCACGGCCTGCAACACGACCTCGCTCATTTGCTGCTCCACAGTGCGATAGTACCCCTGACACTGCAACTGGGTCTGATGGATCAACACGGCTTGCTCACGACGAGCCTGCTCCATGCCGGCTTGCCAGCCAAGTTCGCGCTGCTGCTCATATACGCTGTGCGCCTCCTGCACTATCTCGGCAGCCTGTGCTCTGGCCGCATCAACCAGGGCCTGTGCACTCAAATAGGACTGATAATCCTGACTACGCAAGATACGCTGGCCTGGGGCCAGCTGCAGGTGTTCACTCTTTATTTCAACAAATGGCAGCATTGCGGCGTTACCTGTTTGGCTATTTTGAGACAAAGCGCCCGGGCAAGTGGCACCTGCTCAGTTGCCATATGCCATGTTGGTGCGGGAATCATTGGAGGCAACCGCAACACCAGCCGCTGATACCAGCCGGGCGCTGTCTCTCCCGCTGCTGCCAGCCAGAATTGCAAACCGGTGGCCTCCAGACAGACATCATTCAGCTGTTGTGGCAAGGGTCGCTGCCAACCGGTAGGCCAGGGACCGATCAACAAGTCAAGCTGGGACAACAGGGTTCGGTACCCATCTTCCCCCAACAAATTGATGATATGGCGCAAGGAGGAAGCCAGCAGGCAATGACGAATGGATTCACCGTGCAAGACGGCACCGAGGTATGTCAGCAGGCGGATGAGTTCACTCCGAGGAAAGAGAGCCAATCCACCCAGAGGGGAAGGCAGCTCATAGACAGTATCCAATGCCAGTTCATCCAGCAACGCCTCGTTTACGGCAGGCAGAGTGCGCCACTCCGGCATTGTTTCCTGCACCCAGCGCCAAGACTCGGGAAAATGCCCCTCATCAAGATAGGCTGCCGGGCAAAATCGCAATTGGTAGGGCGTCAGACCAACCGTCATCAACGACTCCGGCTTCGATGCCACATATATTGGGCCAAGTTGGTGGTCACCACCAGCATCAACAAGAGGGCAATCAACCCCGTCAACCGCCACTTCGATGACTCGCTCACCTCGATGGAGAAAATGCTGGTATTGCGCGATACCAGAGGCATTTGGCGAATATCTGCAGAAGGCACCAGCACAACGCTGATCCTGTCATAAGCCAGCCCTTCGATACTGTTATTGACCAGTTGTTTTATCTGCGGAATATAGGTATCCAGCTGGATGTCTGCCGCATGCTTGATAAAAACGGAAGCCGATGCGGGGGAAGGTTTCTTGCTGATCCCTTCATTCCCCTCGGGCAGAACCACATGCACCCTGGCTACCAGTACACCGTCTATTTCGGACAAGGTATGAGAAATCTCCTGGGCCTTTGCGTAGTTCAGGCGTGCCCGCTCCTCAGTCGGGGATGAAATGAGTCCATCTTTGGGAAAGACATCCTGCAAGGTGGAAAAGCTCTCTCGCGGGTAGCCTTTACGCTTGAGTGCCTCTATGGCCTGCGCTACATCAGACTCCTCCACCAGCAATTTGACATGGCCATCCTTGTCCGGCTGCTTGTCCGAGGAGATCCCCTCGGTACGTAGCAACGCCAGCATCTCGTTGCCTTCCTTCTGACTGACCCCGGTATAGAGTTCCACTTTGCAGCCACCGAGCAGCAGTGAGGTGAACACCACCCCCATCAGCATTGATCTCTTCACACTACCTCACTGGGTCTTTAACAGAGTTTCAACGTTCTGGCTCATCTTGCCGACCGTCTTGGCAATCAGTTCTTCCTGCATGGTGATCCGCATCAATGACCACTGCATCTGCATCAGACTGTTGGGATCATCGCCCGGTGTCGATAGCTCGGCACGCAGGCTCTCCTTGGCTTCTACAAATTGCTGCCTGATCTCCCCCAACTCTCCAAGCAAAGAACCACCAATCCCCTGGGATGGGGAACTCATCGCCTGTTCAAAACTGGCAACTTGGGAAGAGGTCGCATCCGTCGTCTTCAACTCATCCAGGCTGGTTACGACCGCCTGGGCTGACTGGGAAATTTCCATCATGCCTCCAGATCAAGTTTGTGCGAGTGTCGCATCAGGTTGTTCACCATGCCGTTAAGCGGGATCAGCGTCATCAATTCACGGCGGGCCAATTCATCGAGATATATCAGGTCAGTTTGATCTCCAGTGGTAACTTTCTTGAGGTCTGCCATTACGTTTAGCAGTACCTTCTCCCGTCGCGACGGCAACGGGTCAAACTCGCGCATCAGAGCCCGCAACTCCGGCAGATCAATCGCGGCCACGACAGGTAGCTGACGACCTGAAAAATGGGCGATCAGCTTGTCTGTCACCGGCTGAAACAGCTGACTGCCAACCAATTTTGCCTGCTCCCCTCCTTGCTGATGAATTTGCCATAGCAGATCCCGCTGAACCGCAGATGACGCACCCTGCAATAGGGATTCCAGTGCAGAGCCCTGTTTCCAGCGTTCAAACAGTGTTGGTTCATCCGTGCGAGCCAGCAGACGTTCAAACCCGAGCTGCACCAGTGGCTTGGAAAACGTCTCGGACTGCCCCTCCCCATAGCCGGGGGGATTGACGCCGCCTTCAATCTTCATGATGCCATCTGCTCACGCAAGCCAGCCGCAAACTGCTGCAAAGCGGGTTGCCCGCTCTCTTCCAGCCTTGTCAGGCGCACGGCCAGCTCATCATGCATATCAAGGCGCCATTCACACAGGGCTAACCAGGGCTCAATATCCGGCGAAGACTGCGTGCGCCCCAGTAACAGAGCCCCCTGATAGTCCCCTTGATTCATCAGGGAGGACAGGCGGATCAAGGTCACGCATTCAGCCATGGATGTTTCATGATCCAGCCAGTCGGCGATGGAAGCCGCCTCCCGATGGCAATGATGCCCTGTGCCCGCCAGAGCCAGTTCTGCCAGAAGCTTCTTGAGTTCAATATTCATCATCAAATCTTCTGCAAAATGCCCTGCATCAGATCCTTCATGGCCCGAGTCACGGTGGAGTTGATGTTGTAGATAACCGACCATTTGTTGATCTTGTGCTGCAGCTCGGCAAGCAACGCAGGGTTGTCCGGGTTGGTTTTCATCGCCTCAATGGCCTTGTTGACCTCAGTATTAGCCGTATTGGCCTGTCCCGAGAGGTTGGTTGCCACCTGGTCGAGGGTGTTACTGTTCTTGTCTGTATAGGTAAAGTAATCAGCCATGGTTGTACTCCTTTATCTTGCCAATGATCTTGAGCCCCGCCTCAATGGCGTCAGCCTCCTGTTGCCACTCTCGATATTGTTGCGGGGTTCCACCGCGCAGCAGTTGCCGTTTCACAGCCCCCAGTGCCTGCACCAGCTGCTCCTGCAGCTCGCGAGCAAAGGTGGGATCAACGCCGGACAGTCGCGCTTCCAAATTGGTCATCATGACGCTCGACTCCTTTTAACTTGACGATATATTGTTGTTTTCCCTTGCTGACCACCACGGCATCCGGACGGATGGCCAGCACGCGAACCCCACCAGCCGTCGCACCACCGACGGGATAACGCTGGTTATCAGCCAGGATCACGTAAGGAACGCGGCCAAACGAGACACTGCGTACCTCAAATTCCAGCTCATCCTGACGTGGCGTCCTGGTCTGATTAATCAGCTCCAGCACAGGATGAGCACCAAACTCCCGCCGAAATTGCTGTTGTACCAATTGAAACTTGACAAGCTGGGTGCCATCCAACTGCCCGGAAGCTTCAAGCCGCCCTTTCGTTTCACTCACGCGCAGCGCACGGGACAGTCCTTGTTCCTGCAACAATCCATCCAGCCGCTCGCGATAAGTACCTGCGATCTGCACCTGATTTTCAATCCCCATCAGCCCGGGGACCTCCTGTCTGAGCAGGGAATCAAGCTTGTTCCAATTTGGATCCTGCGTATCAATCTCGCCGCTCAACCGCAGCCAGCCAGGCTCCTTGCCATTGCGGATCTGCAACTGCTCATAGCCCAACTTCTGCAAGATGAAGCCGGCACCCTGGCGAAGATCCTCCATGGTGCGAACATCCAGCCGATAATTGAAACCACTGCCGTCCAAATACTGTTGCAGTGCCAGTCGAGTGCTGTTCTCATCCACATAACCAGACAGCAGCCACAAACCCAGGACATCACTGCTGAGCGTTACCTGCTGATAAGCCGGTGACACAAGAAAACGCTTCAGGGTTTGCTCCTGACGAACAACGTCATTGTCACTGTTTCCCTGCCACCAGCCATGTCCAAGCAGAACCAGCACTGCGATGACCAGCATCAGACACAATCCCCCCATCCAGAGGTCGGCGCGCCTGGCACGCTTTGGTGGGCGAAGAACAGTCTGAGCCACCAATAGCGGTTCCAACTGCTCTGGCAGTGATAGACTGCCATCACAAAAACTCCAGAGCAGCGGGCCGGCTTCAAGCCGGGTAGCCGCCTTGAGCAAGGCTCCTACCTCCAGCACGTCTCCGTCCTGGGTAGGGACAACCCCTTCAGCCCACTCCTGCAAAGTGATCCCTTCCGAGGTCACCATCAAGGTCAGGTGAACGGGAGCCATTCCCTCATCCACCAAAACCAGATCGGCTTGCAGCGGATCTGCACCGATGACCAGACGCCCCTCTGGCAACGTGACTTCGACCCCCTGATTCAACCCGCGGTATATGCGACATTTCCAGCTCATCGCGCTTCCCCGGCTTGCACACACCACTCCAGAGCCGGTGTGCATTTCTGTTCTTTGCTCATTTCGACCAGGCGCCACCCCTGCTCACGACCCATCTGACAACGAGTCAGAGAAGAGCTCCTGCCCCCCTGGCGCAGCAGTTGCTGTACCTCACGGGCTGCGGCCAAGGGTTGACACTGGGCTCCGCCGAGCACCTTGCCAAGGGAGAGACTCTGATTGGAGATCTCATCGACACCCAGCACCCCGGCGCGCAGATCCTGCCCATGCCCCAACGACAGGTAATGAGCGATGCCATCATCGATCAGCCGGGGCTCGATGATGAATAACCTCACCTGACGGCGTGTCTGGCTCTCCTTGCTGCGAAACAGAGCCCCCAGATAGGGGATATCCCCCAGAAAAGGTACCTTGCTCAGGCTCTCGCTCAATTCGTCACGGTAAATCCCACCGATGAGCAGGCTCTGCCCATGTCCAACCCGAGCAATGGTATCCACAACGGTACGACTGATGGTGGGAATACCATCCAAACCCGAACTGTTGGGTTTTTGACTGCCATCCTCGATGTGCAGGCTCAGGCTCACTTCCGGCCTGTCTCCCAATTGGATCACCCTGGGTGTCATCCTCAACATGGTGCCGTAGGTAATTCCTTTCAGCTCTGCTACCCGTTCTCCGCTGATCTTGACGTAATAGGTTTCACTGTGATCGATCACGGCCTGAGTATTTTCCTGGGTCAGCAAGGTAGGCCGAGACACCACCTGGGCATTTCCTTCATTTTCCAGCAGATTGACCCTGGCCAGCAGATAATCGAGTCCTCTGGAGTCCACCAGACTGCCGAGAGCGGCCCCCCCTTCTATGCCTTTACGGTCCCCCGTGGTCTTGATAATCACCTGTTGGTTGGAACCGGTACGGATCCCCACTCGCCAATCAACCCCCAGCTGGGAGAGATCCTCGGCGTTGATGTCAATAATGGAGAGCGCAACCTCGATACGAGCGGCAGGTTTGTCCAGAGCCGCAATCAGCTTGCCATACATGGCCATCCGCTCCGGCGCATCACGTACCAGCACGGCATTAAGGGAAGGGTCTGCCTGGACAATGGCCTGGCCCGAATGGGTGCCAACCCCTTTTGCGCCTTCGCCATTGACCATCTGTACACCTGCATCGCTGAGCAACCGGGAAAGAATGGTGGCGACACCAGGGGCATCGACATCTTTGTCACGATATTGAATGGCCCGGTCTGTGGCTGACGCGTATTTGAGCGGAAAAATCTCGATGGCAAGTGGTCCAGTCTTTTCGCTGCGCAGTTGGGACTGCTGCTCCAGCGCCATGGCGGTCTGCTCAATCAGTTCGAGGTAACGCGGAGGACCTGAGACATAAACCAGACGATTATCGGCGTCCGGACGCCAACCAAAACGAGGCTCCCAGATACCTGCACGCAACAGAGCCTGCTTCAGCTCCGCGGCACCAGTCTGTGCCAACTTGATGAGCCGGGACTGGACTTCACTGTTCTTGAACACGTACAACACGTTGCCGTCGTAGTACCAGACCAGGTTGTAGAGGGATGCCAGCTGCTGCAAGAATGCCAAGGGTTCCTCATGTTCAAACTGGCCATTCACTTGATCGTTGATCTTGTCGCTCACCACTACGGAAACCTCGTAGTTAGCACCAAAATTGACCAGTACATCCCGCAGACTTTCCCCTTCAGCTACATAGCTGTAAGGCATGGGAAGCCAATCCAGTTCTTGCGCCAGTGCAGGGCGAGACCATGCCATCGCTCCCATACAAAACAACAACAGAGGACGAAGCAGGCGTTGCACGCTCAAGGATGCCATATCATCTGCCTCCATTGGGGGGCCATGGCCGCCTCATTCAGTTGGGGCTCCAGTTTTTCCAGCAGGGTAATGTGCTGGCTCAAATGCACTTCCAGCACATGCTCATCCAACCACTCAAGGGCGAGTCGAGCTTCCAGATGCAGATTGCCCAATTCATCCAGTACCAAAGCCTGGGGTGCATGGCGCGCCCAGGCGACAGCTTGTTGCAGAAGACGCTTCAACAGCGCCGGTTCCAACACTTGGCCTCGCTGCCCGGCGGCACTTGCCAGGGGCGTACTCACCAAGAGTTCATTTGGTCTTGGCAACAGAAAAAGAGGATAACCATCAAGCCGCAGATGGTACTTTCCCTGAACATCGGCAACAAAAGGCCCTTGGCCCAGCTTTTTGGCCAATCGATTGAGTAGAGTTTGCATAGGTCCTCGGGTTATCTAGCGGGCCTGTGGCAGCCAGTAGAAACGATCCTGGGAAAGGGCCAATCCTCTTTCTGCCAGCCACGCATGCAATGGCTCGGCAGCTGTGGACTGAACTGGCAGGGCTTCCAGCAAATGCCAGAATTTGTCCAGCTCCAGCGGGACCGGCATCAATGTCTGTAGCTCGCCCTCTGTTGTGTGCCGTGCATACCACGCAGGCCAAGCCAGATGAAGACGTGTTTCACATTCGGCTTGCAACTGCAGCAGCTCCTGTTCACGCCGAGTCAACTGGGCAAGCTGGGCGTCAATCTTGCTCTCGATACCGGATTGGACATCCACCACCGTCTGCCAGAAAACTGCTTGAGCATTCAATTGACGCCGCATGATTTGCAGTTGCGCCAATTCGGTTGTCCAGCCTGAGTGGAGAGGCTCCTGATGGCAAACCCACCAGCGATGCAGGGGGTAGAGCACCCAGTGCCACAGTAACGGGCGTTCAGCCAGGTTGATAGCATCTCCCAGTTGCTCGACCCAGGAGCCCTCTTCTGCGTTCGCAGCCGAGCGCAGGATCCGTTGCATGTCCTGACGTGACACAGCCATGGCAACCTCCATGCGGCGCTGCAGCCAGACAGATGCAAGCAGACCCTCCAATCGGGCTCTGGGCAACACACGCTGCAGCAGGTTCAGTTGCTGTGCCGTGAGCACACCGGCATCCTGGTAGCAGAGCACGGATTGCTGGCCAACCAGCTGCTCTCGAGAAAGACGCTCTGGCTGGACAACCGTAACCCGACGGCCTGCAAACAAGCCTCGTTTTGGGGAGTGGTGATCTTGCTGACTCATGCTATGCCTTGCTCATCTTGCTGCGGGCAATAATCGAATAGTGTGTTGATATGCGGGCTATTCTATCCATTACTCCCTCTTCCGACTTATAAAAAACGTCAGATTATTTTAGTCCGGCGTTAATCTTTGCCATGTCTGGCGCGGCTTGGCGTACAACCAAACCGGCGCCGATAACTTTGAGTGAAATAGGACTGGCTGGAGAAACCGGCCTCCATCGCAATATCCACTATGCTCATCTCGCTATTGAGCAATAACTGATGAGCATAGAGAATACGGCGCTCGCTGATCCAGGCACGAGGAGAGACACCATAGATAGAGCCGAAAAGCTCCTTGAAGGTGGTCAGTCCCATACCAAACTCTTTGGCAAACTCGCTGAGTTTCCACTCCATCAGGTAGTGCTTTTCCATGAAATGCTGCAAGCGCTCAACCTGTCGATTACTCAGTTGACGCAAGATGGACATCAATTTCGGACCGTGCTCCCCAAATGCCAGCAGAAACAGCAGTTCCTCGGTACGCAATTGGGCAAGGGCTGGTGGATATTCGTGCTCAGTCAGGCCATGCAACCCTTGGATGCATTGAGCCAGTAACGGTGAGGTGCCGAATGGCAATAAACTAGGTGCAATCGTATCTATTCTGGGCACGTCACTCAACAGTGCACCAAAACGTTGCAAAAAACCTTGCAGAAAAGTATTTGAGAGGGGTAACCAAAGCAGGTGACAAGGCGCTTCACCGGTACAGACCGCATAATTGCCACGGCGCACGAACATCAACTCGTTAGCGGATAACTCGTAAGTATCGGTGCAGTCCTGCCAGGTCATAGTTCCATCCAAGAGGATATATATTCCCTCCTGCGAATGCTCAATGACACTAAAAGCAGACATGCACCACTGGAGCCGGGCTATATCGCCCTTCTCTGTGGTTGTAATGCCTTTCATATTGTCGTTTTCCTGAATCTGCGCGTGGTGCCTGTGACTCCTCAGCAAAGACAGGATTTCTGCCGGGCGTCTTAATTATTGGCGTTTTATTTATTCTGTATTGAATTAACTGATTCCAATATAGGCAATTAATTAATCACCTTTGAAATGAGGGGGAGCATCCTACAACAGCTATGCGCAAGAAAACCAGTCATAAATTAGAGCCAATACACTATTGATGTATCATTTTGATGACAAAACTAAAGCTGTCGTTATATATCGATGATAGTTTGTTACAAAAATAAACTTTTCCAATAAGACAGATTGTTGATAAACAATTGATTTGAGCGTCGTTTGTTAGTTCAGCATTTATTGACATTGCGGATAACAAGATCTTGGCCGCAATTCGAAATGATATGTATCCGGATTAAATTCCTTAAAAACTTTTTGTTGATACGCTGCTTGCACAACTGAACTGTCAAGGAAACGCAATCTGGCTCGCAGATATATATTGCCTTCTGCCATTTGCAGCGGTGTCAGACGTAGCTCGAATATCAGTGGCAACATGGTTACTTCGTATTCCGTTGCAGCCACCACCAGAGGACGACCGTCGATAACGCTCAGCGCAGTGACCTCCACTCGGGCAGGCCGAGGGAGTGTTCCAGCCAGATGAACCTCTCCCTTCAATTGCCTCAACGCTGGCTTGACCATCGGCGTCGTGACGCAGCCTGTCAGCAAGCCCAACATCATCAACACCAACACCAGCCATTTTTTCATACGACCCTGATCCTCCGCTCCGACAGTGGCAAATGTTCTCCCTGCTGCAAGCGTTGCAACGCTACTTCCTGAGTTTGATCAAGGTGGATGGAAGCACGCAATTGTACCGCCAACGGTTGAGGATCACTGCCAATCGAAACTATATGCATCTCCCGCCCGGCAAAGTTGCCATCTTGAGATCGTGCGGCACCTTGCGACAGGGCCATCACTTGCTGCTCTTGTATCTTCATGGTTATACCCGAACACCCTGCATCTCATCATGATTCGTCTCAACGTGATGTGATGACCTCAGCAGCTCCTGCCAGAACTCGGCATGTTCAAGCATGCTGGCAAGGCTTGTTTCAAGAGAGGCCAACGTCAGCTGGCTGGCTGACATCTGACGATAGAGCTGTACCATCAGCGACGATTCGTCAAAACCGAAGTGCAAATTGAATTGATACCAATGACGGTTGAAACTGGCCAACTGGCGGAATATACCCTCACCAACCTGATGCAGCTCGGCTACGTTGGCCTGCAAGACCAGCTGATCTCGCTCTGAAACCAGGATCAAGGCTAGTTGCAAGTGATCATCAAAACACAATGCCGCAACACCTTCCTGGTTCAAAACCAGAGATGGCAGGCCGTACTTGGTAGCAAACTCAGCAAGCAGCTGATTGATGATGAGGGGTAGATCCATGATGTCCTCCAGCAGAGAGGAGAGGATGGTAGCCTGCCATTCCACCTCAGGCTGTCACTCAAGGGCGGCTCTTTTATGAAAAATGGCCGGAAAACAAAAAGGCGCCCGAATGGGCGCCCTGACGAACATGGTGTTTATGCAACACCAAAGGCCGCTTTCCAAGCCTGGTTTTGGCTCTGAGCATACTGCTGCATCAGTTGCAGCACGTCTTTCATGAAGTTGACATTGAAGGACATGTTGTCCTCAATCTTCTGCTTCTCGGCCTGACTGATGGTCGCTTTGACCTCGTCTTCCTTGGCCTCTGCCTGGCTCGTACCCTGCGATACCTGCACTGCAGAATTACTCATTTGTCCCACCGACTGGGTCACGGTACCGGCAAGTTGTTGACGGCTATTGTTGGCATCAAACTTCTTGTTCAACGTCAGCAGGGCTGCCTTGTCGTTCTTGATCCTTGTTGTCAGATCCTGGCCAGCATCCCCCATCTCAAGACCCGCCGTCTTCTTGATATCCCCGATCTGCTTCAGCTCCTGCTGTCGCCCGGCAATATTGGCATTCAGCGCCTTGTCCTGTTTGATCGTCTTGGCCGATTTGGCCATGGAGAAGCCTCCCATGACCGCCGATGCAACAGCCATCACACCGGAGACCACGGCAGTGGCAATCATCAACATGGCGCCATGGCGCATCTCATCGACTTGCGCCTGCTGATGACCGATAACCAGTTTGTTCTCGGTATCCCGCTGTACCAGTCCCACTTCACGGGCCTGACGTGCCAGCTTGAAGAGCAGCGACATCATGTCCATCACGCTTTCCAGCTGTTCCGTCATCTGGGTAACGCCCTTGGTATCAAAGGGGACGGAGGGACGCGGCAGCACTGGCAGGCTCTTGTTCTCTGCCGCTCGCTGACCGCCCGAGCCAGCAGCCTCATGGATCGTTTCCGGGTGACGAACCTGTTGGCTCTCGCCGGTGCGCATTTCGGGTAACAGGCTGGTATGGTTTACGCCATTGGCATAATCACTGTTAATCATGAGCAATACTCCTTAGATAGCGGCCGGCCTGCGGGCCAGGTTGTTCATCATGTCACCCTTGGCGTTGAGCATCTGAAAGATCATCTCCATGGTCTGCTGAAACGCCTCGATCATCTGGGCAATCGCCTCTTTGAGTTTGTCGATCACCCCTTGCAGCGCCGTCATCTCTTGGCGGTTCTCCAGTAGATCCGCTTGCTTGAGCAGCAGCTTGGCCTGGTTTGCACTATCAACGGTCTTGGTCACACCATTGCCCACATCGACGATGATATCCGCTGTTTGGGTACCTATCTTGGCCATTTTCGCTGTGGTACTCGCGGCATTCCCTGCTACTTTGGCCGAGATGTCGGCGGCCTTCATATAAACCTTGGCGGAGTTCTGGATAAGCTTGAGGCCCATTTCACTCGCCCCCTTGCCCGCCATCTTGAAGCCCATTTTTACCCCCAGCTTGGCAAGTCCCTTGACCGCTCCCGCGCCAAACGTCACCACCGCCGAGGCAACTGCGAGGATAATTTCCACCGCCATAAGCACAGGTCCCAGCTTCTCCATCACCTCCTTGGAGATAAGACCATCCTCAGCTGCCTGCTGTACCGCCATATTGACGACACCGACCGCACCAGCGGCAATCATCAGTGCACCAGCTGCGGCCCCGACACCGGTCGCCACCATGATGGCCCCGATGATCATGGACGCGATGGCACTGATCCAGCCAAAGATCTTGCTGGCCAGACCCGATTTTTTGGCCTTCTGGGCACTCTCTTCAGCCTCTTTTATCTTCTCCTGGTTCTCGGCGATCTTCTTCTCGTTCTGGGTGCGGGCCCGATCGAGATCGGCGAGTTTGAGCCTGTTCTGGGTCTTCTCCAGATCACTGGTCAACTTGCCCAGCTCAATTTCAAAGGCTTCCGGCGAGGTAAAGGCGGCCGAAACCAATGCGTTGGTGTGCGGCAGGAGCAGGCTGGCATTCTGCTTGACCTGTGCCAGCAATCTGCTGACGTCAGTCAATTGCTGAGACGCGGGTTGACCATTGCTCACTGCCAGGGGGGCGTTCAAAGAAACACCCGGCTTGCGGACCTGCCCACTGGCTGGCGCCGTCGCGGCATCGAGCCGCGTTTCACTGCGAGGCTGAGCAACGGGGGACTGACCCGTCACCTCACCTGTGTTTCCCAGCGAGGAAACGCTTCTTTCATTGCTGATCGGGTTCATCTTGCTGATCCCTTCTGATTGCGATGGCTTCCAACATGACCTTGGCGCTTGCCGCCAGATCGGCCTGCGACGGATCCGCGTCCGCCAGCAGGTGGGCCGAGTAGAAGCCACTCTCGGCCCCGTTCAAATCACCTTGTTGCAGCCGGCACTCGGCGGCATGAAACGGGAAACGGGGATCGTTCAGATCGAGCATGGCGCCAAAGCTGTAGCTCTCGACCGCCGTCTCGAACTCTCCCATCGCCTGCCGGCAAGCACCGAGCCCGAGGAAATAGCGCGGCTCGTAGTGATCCAGCATGCAGAGTGCCTGAAAAATCTTGTGGGCATCCTCCCACTTGCCTGCCTGATACTGACCAAAGGCCAACGCATAAAGCTGCTCCAGGGTGTCGTCGGAAATATCCTGCAGCATGGCCAGGGTGCCACCATCGGCCATAAAGGCTTCCAGCTTTGCTTCATATTCCGGAGTCTGGGTGGTATCGGTCTGCATGTTATCTCCTCAAATGGCGCCAAGAATGTCGCGCATGATGCTGTCGTATTTCTGGATAAAGCGGTTGAGTGCCTCAATGGCGGCGTTATAGCGCGAGCTGACGTCGTTGAGGCGGGTGGTTTTTTCACTGACCTGATCGTTGAGCGGTCGCGAGCGGTCACTCACGCTGGTGGAGAAGTTGCCCAGCTTGTTGTTGTCTTTGTCATAGCTATAGCTGGCTTCAACGTTGCTCATCGCACCACTTTGTTTCTGACCACTCTCAAGAAAATCCTTGGCGGTGACACGCTGCCCGGCCACAACCTGCTCCAAAATTACTTTTTTATTGTCATAGTCAGTCTGAGCTTCAGGTAACTGTGCTCTAGCTCCAAGTGCCTTTAAAGTAGATCCCGAATTAGCCACCGCCTTTAAACGTGCCAATTCGTTTTCAGCATTGGTTAAATCTTGTTGAGCTTTTTTGACCAGATCATTGGTGAGCATTTTTGACAGCAGCTTGAACTCTGGCCCTTTCAGGAAATCAGCCTCAGACCCGTAGCCATAGAGCTTGTAATCCATCAGGTTGAAGTCGGTCTTGAAGGTCTGGTCAGATTTTGCAGAGAGCGCCTTGTTGATCTCCGACTGGATCACCCCATAAATCTTCAGCTCGGCGGTCATCCCCTTGAGCTCGTCACTGAGCACCTTGCGCTTGTTGTCCTGAAACGCCATCACTCCGGTAAAGGTAGTGATGATGTCGTCATCCAGACGATCCATGGTCAACGCGCTGAGAGATAGCAGCATGAATTCAGATACGCTCCACTGTGTCTTCGGCGGCGTCTGATTCTTCCCCCGTTCGATCATGCCTTTGATGGCATCAATTGCCGCCTCTTGGCCTGCCTGGAACTGGCCTGTGGCCCAGCCCCCATGAATGGCGTCAGGGTTGGTCAGATAGGCGGCCAACAACTTCTCAAGCTGTGCCTTGGTCAGCAGTGTCGGTTGGTCGGCGCTGAGGGTGATCTTGCCATCGAGCAAGGTGAGCAATTCGGCCAGTTTGGGATTTTTATTGCCCGGCAACTGGTCGAGCGATTGCCCGTCGAGCCAGCCGACGAACCCGCCGGGGTTGGTGTTGTAATCAGGGATAGTGCTCATCACGACTCCTTAAATCATCAGTCCGCGCATCATGGTAGGGCGACGGCTCTTGCGGGACTCTCCCGGCTGGGATGGAGATAACGCCTGCCGGCGCTGGATCTCCGCCAGCATCTCCTGTTCGGCCACTGCCACCTGTTCGGTCGGTGCATCGAACAGCAGTTGACAGGTCTGCTCTGACAGATCCAGTCCGGCCAGCATCTCCTGCAACAGGGCATGGCGGTGATCATTGTCTGCAATGGCCTGCTCCGCCTGGGCGACGGTTTCGCTATGGTGGGCATAACGCGGTTGTTTCATCTTGGCTCCTATTCTATGAGGCCCTTTTGGGCATGCCTGTCACGCAAGGCCGCCCTTTTGTCGTTTTCGCATATCTCGCAGTGAACAGACGCGCTCGGCCGCCAACATGAACCAGCCCGGCTCGGGTTCGCTGGCGCCGGTCCAGCGCGAGTAGAAGCGGCTGAGTCGTTCGCCGCTCAGGGAGCTGCCGCGAAAGACATCGACGTTGCCGTAGAGAAAATGGCCCGGTCCGAGCACTGCCAGAGTGGCTTCAGCCAGCAGATAGAGGGCGGCGAAGGGGTTGGCCAGCCCGGGCCGCTCACCGTGGCGGCGTACCAACAGTATCCACACCCGCCGGGTTGCGGGATCGACCCGCCAGGCGAGATAGATAGTGCGGTACCAAAAACCGTGACCAAGCTGGACTGGGGTATTGCCGAGATAGTAGGGCGCCACCTCTAGTCCCCTGGCCTGCAACCAGGGGATCAGGGACTCGCAAGTCGGCCGCTCGACACTCACAGGCAGACCCTTCCTAGCGGCTGAATATTGATCTGCTGGGTCAACTCCTGATAGGAGAGCACCGGCAGGGCATGGTAATCCCCCTCAATGAGCTTGCGCACATAGCGGCGTATATCCATGGAGACGATGAGCACCGGCTTGTTCTGCATCTGCGTCAAATCTCCCACCGTATGGCGAACCTGATCGAGAAAGCCTTGAGTAATGGTGGGATCGAGCGCCAAATAACTACCGGCACTGGTCTGGCGAATGCCACCGCGTATCTGCTCTTCCACCTGCTGATCGAGCAGATACGCAGGCAGTATGTTGTTGCCGTTGGCGTACTTGTAGCAGATGTAGCGCTTGAGACTGCTGCGGATGTACTCGGTGAGCTGCACCACATCCTTCTCCTTCTGACCCCACTCCACCATGGCTTCCAGGATGGCGCGCATGTTGCGGATGGAAATGTCCTCCCCCACCAGCCGCTGCAGGATTTCGGTCATGCGCTGCAACGGAATGATCCGCTGAGCCTCCTTCACCAGCTCCCCATAGCTGCCCTCCATCTGCTCCAGCAGATAGCGGGTCTCCTGAATGCCGATGAAGTCCTCGGCATACTCGCGCAATACATGGGAAAGATGCCAGGTCACCACCTGATCGGGGGTCAACGAAGCCAGCCGTGTTTTCTCAAGCCGCGCCTGATGCTCCCTTGCCACCCACAGGGTCGGTTGTCCGGGCAGCAGAGGTGCCCCCTCTTCATAGGGAACCCCCAACAGATCGAGCTGGGAAGCACTCTCCTGCACCAGCAGATGACCCGGCCGCAACAGACCGCGAGCCACCGGGACCTCTTGCAACTGGATCAGGTACTCACCCTGCCCCATGCCTTCATTGAAACGCAGATGAATACCAGGAAAGGGCACCCCGAGATCGAGATACAGCGCCCGCCGCACCCGTACCAGCTCATCGTTGAGCGCGATGGCTTCCAGCTCGGCCTGCAGGGCGGCATCCACATCGATCAGAAGGGGCACCGTCATGGCGAACTCCTCCTTTTCAGCAAGCTTGCCGCGAGGTTTGCTGCCGGCCTTGGGCTTGCTACGGGCAGCGGGCGCCCCGGCCCCCTGCGCCAACACGGCAGGGAGATCCTGGCTGTTGTTGCTCAGCGCCTTGTGCTGGCGCACGCCGATAAAGTAGCCGCCTGCCGTGACCACTGCGGCCAAAGTAAAGAAGGTGATCATGGGGAAACCCGGGATCAACCCGAACAACACCAGCAGTACGCCGCCAATCAGCATAGCCTTGGGCTGGGCCACCACCTGGGCGCCGATATCGGAACCAAGATCGGCGGACTCTTCGGAAGAGACCCTGGTGACGATAATGCCCGCAGTAATGGCGATCAGCAGGGCCGGCACCTGCGACACCATGCCATCCCCCACCGTCAGAATGGAGTAGAGTTGCAGAGCCTCGGCTGCCGCCAGCCCCTTCTGGGTGACCCCTATGGTGACCCCGCCGAGGATGTTGACGAAGATGATGATGAGGCCCGCGATGGCGTCCCCTTTCACGAACTTCATGGCACCATCCATGGAGCCGAACATCTGGCTCTCCTTCTCGATGATGCTGCGCCGTTCCCGCGCCTCATGAACATCGATTACGCCAGCACGCATGTCGCCATCGATACTCATCTGCTTGCCGGGCATGGCATCGAGAGAGAAGCGGGCGCTGACTTCCGCCACCCGCTCCGAGCCCTTGGTGATCACCAGGAACTGCACGATGGTTATGATGAGGAAGATGACGATCCCCACCACCAGATTGCCCCCCACCACGAAGTTGCCGAAGGTGTAGACGATCTGCCCGGCATCGGCCTGCAGCAGGATCATCCGGGTGGTGCTCACCGACAGGGCCAACCGGAACAGGGTGGTGATCAGCAGCACCGCGGGAAAGGCGGAGAATTGCAGCGGCGAATTGATGTAGACCGCCATCATCAGCAGTACTACCGAGATGGTCATGTTGATGGCGATCAGGATATCCAGCGCCACCGGCGGCAGTGGCAATACCATCATGAAGACGATGGCCAGCAGCAGTACCGCCAGCATGATGTCCTTGCGCTCGCCTATCCGGCGCAGCAGCTCAAGAGAGCGTGGGTTCATTCTGCTCTTCCAGTTCGAGATAGTGTTGATAGGCGAAGCGGGCTTCATCCAGTCTTCCTGCCAACTGGCAGGCACGGCTGCGACAGAGCCACAAAGCCCCATCCGCCTCACCTTCAGCCACCAGCTGTTCCACGTGCGCCAGCGCCTCCTCTCCACGGCCCAGCTTGAGCAGTGACACCAGCAGCATGCGTCGTCCGGCCTGATGCGCCGGGTAGAGCTGCAACAGGGCGCCCAGCAGTGTGGTCGCACGATCGGCGTGGCCGTACTGCAGATGCAGCCAACCGGTGAGCAGCAACAGATCCTGCTGCTGTGACGAAAGAATCATGGTCATACCTTGTGCAACAGATGGAGGGTCATCTGCATCAATTGTTCATCCTCGTGCATCCGCTCGAGCAGTAATCCGGCCGCCTTTAGCTCGGCCGTCTGCCCCTCCATCAGCACGGCTCGTAGCCCCTGCATCGCCAGGCTGAAATCCCGCGGTCGCCGCAAGTCGTGAAAGCCACGGTCTGGCGCAGCGAAGTCCAGCAGTGCCCGCTCGGCCAGACGCTCGGGATAAAGTCTGGTGATATGGGGTTCGATGGATTGGCCATCCGGCAACAGGGCATAACGGCCCGGCAGGTTCTGATCCTGCTCGTCGAGCCGGATGGCACTCAGTTGCTCGATACCGATATGGGCCGCAGTAATACGACTCATGACACCAGGGCCTCACGCTGCAACTGGGTCAGGGTGCGCAGCGCCTGGTGCAGAAGAGGAAGGGTGACGTTTCGCTCATCCAGTGTGACGAACAGGATCAACTGATCCTCTTCCAGCCAGCCGCAACGTACCGGCAGGGCGGGAGCCTGAGCCGCGGCGGTGAGGCTCATGGCACGGCGGATGGCCTCGCCACTCTGGTGCCATGGCACCCGGCGAGCCAGCCAGAGGGTCAGCTGCCCCTGATGACGTTCCAGTTGCAGGGTGCCGCTCTGCTCCAGTTCAAGCTGGATCAGGGAATGGGGGTTATCCCCGATGGTAATACCCAGATCCTGGCAAAATTGCACCAGCTGGGGTTCAATCCAGTTCATGACGGGTCTCCGGACAGCTCATCCTCTTCGCGCTCGATGGCGTTATCGAGCGCCCCCTGACAACATTGCAACAGGTTCTGACGCTGCTCTTCCTCACTGAAGAGCTCCACCGGCAGCAACCGGACCAATCGCTTGAGCTCCTGGTAGAGCAACACCTGCGTCTGGACCTCATCCAGTTCAAGCGCCGCCCCGACCTGCTCCACATCACGGACGGTTGCCCAGCGTTTTTCCACCAATGCAATCAGATCGCCCATCAGATCAGAAGGCCCGTATGCCATGGGCCGTTCCCTCCTTCACTCGTTGCCACAGCTCATCTACCTGGGCCGACAAGGTATTGAGCAGCCGCAGTTTGTGCATGTCGCTCATCACCCGCTCCAGCTTGACCGGATCGAGCCAACGTTGCTGGCTATCCAGATCGGCGCTGAGGGCCTTCATCATGAAGCCGGTTACCTTTTCCAATGCACCGTTGCCAAAGCGGCTGTGAATATCACGCCAGGCCACCGAGAGTGCGCGATAGTCTTGTACCGCATCACGGTAGAGATCACGCAAGTCCTGCTCACTGCCGACTCCTTGTCTGGCTGCATCGGCCGCCGGCCCTGTGATACGGGCACCCAGCACGATAGCGGCACCTTGATCCTCAGCCAGCTTGGCCAGCGCCTGCTCGATAAGATTGAGGGTTCCCTGCATCTCGGGCCGCCCGGCCAGCGCCTTGCGGGCCTGACAGAGCGCCTCAAACTGTTCACTGACTTCGCCGGAATAGCTTTCCAGATAAGCCAGCAGCTGAGATAGATTGGCCAGCCTGCCGCTGCCGAGATGGCTCACCATCTCCTTGATCTTCTGCTGGCGCTCGAGCTCGGGCACCTTGTCCAGATAGTCGCCCACCAGTGCCTCGATCTCGCTGATACGGGAATGGCTGTCACTCAGCTTGCGCTTGGCGAGCGAGAGCTCTGAACGTTCGGAGAAGACAAAGGTGAGCTCTTCCGCGGCATCTGCCAGGGATTGAGACGCAGAAGCCAGCACGACCCGCTCGCCCTGAAACAACCCTCCCGGCAGAGGAAGTTGTTGCCGAGAGGCCTCCTCCCCGCGTCCTTCAGGTTGGGTAGCGGTAACGTAGGGGTTGCTCTGGATAGTGGCCATGGAAACTCCCGTGATGAATGGTTTGATGAGGGTGGCATTATAAAAACCGCCTCATTGCACCTATGCCAAAATCAGCCGTGAATTTTTAGGCCTGCCCCAACCGTTTTCTAAAAAGTCCCGACTCGTGCTGAAATCCAGCACGACAGGGTTTCCTTATAGTGGCCACCGTTTCCACTGGTGCAGTTTCATGACCCTTTCCCTCGACCACATCTCCGGCCAATTACGTCATGCCATTGACGAGTGCCGTCTTATCCAGATCCGTGGCCGGGTCACCCAGGTGACCGGCACCCTGCTCAAAGCCGTGGTGCCCGGAGTGCGCATCGGCGAGCTCTGCCATCTGCGCAACCCCGACAACACCCTCTCCCTGCAGGCCGAGGTGATCGGTTTTGCCCAGCATCAGGCGCTGCTCACCCCGCTGGGCGAGATGTTTGGCATCTCTTCCAATACCGAAGTGAGCCCGACCGGTGCCATGCATCAGGTCGGGGTCGGCGAACATCTGCTGGGCCAGGTACTGGATGGCCTTGGCAACCCCTTCTCGGGCGGCCAGCTACCGGAGCCTGCCGCCTGGTATCCGGTCTATCGGGATGCACCGGCCCCCATGAGTCGCAAGCGAATAGAACAACCGATTTCGCTGGGCATCCGCGCCATCGATGGACTGCTCACCTGCGGCGAGGGGCAGCGGATGGGGATCTTCGCCGCCGCCGGTGGTGGCAAGAGCACCCTGCTGGCATCGCTTATTCGCAGCGCCGAGGTGGATGTCACCGTGCTGGCGCTGATCGGTGAGCGGGGCCGGGAGGTGCGTGAATTTATCGAGGCGGATCTGGGGGAAGAGGGTCTCAAGAAAGCGGTTCTGGTGGTGGCCACCTCGGATCGCCCCGCCATGGAGCGGGCCAAGGCCGGCTTTGTCGCCACCTCCATCGCCGAGTACTTTCGGGATCAGGGCAAGCGGGTGCTGCTGCTGATGGACTCCGTCACCCGCTTCGCCCGCGCCCAGCGTGAGATTGGTCTGGCCGCCGGCGAGCCGCCGACCCGGCGCGGCTACCCGCCGTCCGTCTTCGCCGCCCTGCCGCGCCTGATGGAGCGGGCCGGTCAGTCGGACAAGGGCTCCATCACCGCCCTCTACACCGTGCTGGTGGAGGGGGACGACATGACAGAGCCGGTGGCCGATGAGACCCGCTCCATCCTCGATGGTCACATCATCCTCTCGCGCAAGCTGGCGGCGACCAACCACTACCCGGCCATCGACGTGCTGCGCTCCGCCAGCCGGGTGATGAACCAGATCATAACGCCAGACCATCAGGCACAGGCCGGTCGCCTGCGCAGCTGGCTGGCCAAGTACGAAGAAGTGGAGCTGCTGTTGCAGATCGGCGAATACCAGAAGGGGCAGGACAAGGTGGCCGACGAGGCGATCGCCCGTATCGAGGCGATCCGGCAGTGGCTGAGACAAGGAACCCATGAGCCGAGCGCTCTGCCAGACGCGCTCGCCACCCTGGATGCACTGACCCGATGATCGGGCGTCTGCAAAAAATCAAGCACTTGCGGCTGGAACGAGCCGAGCAGCAGCTCGCGGCCCAGCAGGCCCGGCTGCAACAGGCCCACGCCCGTCAGCGGGAAGCCGAACAGGAGAGCCAGGACTACCGCCGGTGGCGTCTTGCCGAGGAGGACCGCCTGTTTGCCCTCTGTCAGCAAGAGCAGCTCGATCGCAAGGGGCTCAAGGCGTGGCAACAGAAGGTCGCCCTGCTGCGAGAAAAAGAGGCGCACCTCGAGCAGATGGAGGCCGAGCAAGGCGAACGGGTGGCCGAGGAGCGCACCCGCTTGCAGGCGTGCCAACTGGCGGTGCACCGCGCTCGCCAGCAGCAAGAAAAGTTTGCCGAATTACACCGACAGGAGCAGGCCGCCCGGCAAGCCCTGCGCGACTACAACGAAGAGCAGGAACAGGAAGAGTTCCGCCAGCAGATCAGGATGTGACCAGAGATGAACCGACTCATCACCCCCAGTGCAGACACCATGGCCACCTCCGAGCCGCTGAGCCTGCGACAGGAGCTCATCAAGGCCGATCAGGTGCAGCAGCAGCGCTTCGAGCAGGCCCTGCGCCTCGGGTCCACACAGCAGAAGGCAAGTGGCCCACAGGAGCGGCTCGGCAAACCGAACGAGAGCCGCAGGTCGACACCGGATGACGACCTTGCCGGCCGCCAGGGCGCCGCCGAAGAGAGAAGACTCGAGCAGAAGCGGCAAGCTCGCCAGGCACCACGGCCCAAGGAACCCTCCGACCAGCCAGAGGGAAGTGATCGGCAGGAAGCACAACCACTGCCCGCCACGTCACCATCAACAGGGGAAGGCAACACGGCGCAGGTTGCACAACAAGGGAGCGAGGACGCTCAGGAGACGAGGTTGCCGCGCGATATCGCAAGCGATGCCACGTCCCCTGTTGCAGCCGAATCCGGTGCGCAGGAACAACCCTATGTGCACGCACCTGCTCTGCAAGTAGAAAGCCAGCCCCCGACAGAGAGCGACACACTGCCGGAGCGCGGCGAGTTCGCATCCCTGCGATGCGTTGAGCCGACACCACCAAAAGAGGAGCCGCTCGAGAGTGCGCCCATCAGCGACGAGGAAGTACCGCCTGAGGGGGGAAGCTTTGTCGGCTCGATCATCCGGGTGCCCCCCCTCACAGTGACACCGGGGGATCTGCTGCTGGCTCGGGTTGCCCCCAGTTCCGATTACCACGAGCTGGGTCAGCTGCTGAGTCGGCTTGCGGTAGACATTCAGCTGGAAGTGGGTCGCCCGGATCGCCCTCCCCTGCTGCAGCTCACCCTGCCTGCGCTCGGCGATCTCGCCATCCGCATCGAGCACCATCAGGGGGCGTTGCAGGTGGAGATCCTCGCCAGCGAGCAGGGGCAGCTGCTGCTCAATCAGGGGCGCAGTGAACTCATCGATCGCCTGCAGCGGCTCTACCCCGGTGAGCGGGTCGCCTTCGATCTCTTCACCCGAGGCGACAGCGAACAGGGATCGCGCCAGAAACGATCCATCTATGACGAGTGGGATGCCGACGCATGACATCGATTGCCTTTACCTTTGCCTCGCAGACTGAGCTGACCCTGCAGCAGCGGCTCAGCCAGTGCCGCCACCACTACAACTGGAGCGGCGGCGAGCTCCGACTCGCCATCGCGCCGCTGCCGGCCAGCCTCGACTGCCGCTTGCAACTGCAGTGGCAGGGGCTCTCTGTGCCACTTCTGTGCCATGGCGCCGAGCTGGCCCGCTGGCTGGCACCGGATCTGCAGCAGGCGGCCCTGCTGAGCCTGCCCGAATCCCTGCAACTGGCACTGATCGAGCGGCTGGGGCAGCCCCTTGGCGGCCTCACCTGCTCGGCGCTGGCCGCCCATGCTATCGGTGAAGAAACTGCCGAGCCTGCGCTGCAACTCCTGCTCAAGCGCGAGGGGGCGACCCTCTCCCTCTGGCTCGCCGAGCCCGGCCCACTGCTTGGCAAACTGCCTCCCCGGCCTATCCAACAACGGTTGCCGCTGCCGCTCACCCTCTCCTTGCAATGGGGGGCGATGCGCGTCGCCATCGCCGATGTCGAGACGCTGGCCTGTGGCGATGTGCTGCTGCCGCCGCCGAGCCCCTTGCTCGGCCAGCAGCTACTGGTCTGCGTCGAGGGACGCCCCTTTGCCTACTGCCAACCCCATCCACAACATCTGGAACTGACTGCCATGCACAACGCCGCCCCCGATGACGCCCTCGACCCCAGCCAGCTGGAGAGCCTGCCTGTTCAGGTCACCTTCGAAGTGGGCCGCCAGACGCTGGATTGGCACACCCTCACCACACTGCAACCGGGCTCACTTGTCGATCTCGGCGCCCCCATCGATGGCGAGGTGCGCATCATCAGCAATGGTCACCTGCTCGGCAGCGGTCGACTGGTCGAAATCCAGGGACGGCTCGGGGTACGGGTCGAGCACCTCAAGAGCGAGTCGCCGTCATGATCCAGTTGCCGGACGAGCTCAATCTCATCGTCGGCTTGGCCCTGCTGGCCCTGCTCCCCTTTATCGCCGTGATGGCCACCTCCTTCGTCAAGCTGGCGGTAGTCTTCTCGCTGCTGCGCAACGCCCTCGGGGTGCAGCAGATCCCCCCCAACATGGCGATGTACGGGTTGGCCATCATCCTCAGCATCTATGTGATGGCACCGGTCGGGTTTGCCACCCAGGATTACCTGCGCCAGAACGAGGTATCGCTCACCAAGTCAGAATCGGTGGAGAAGTTTCTCGACGAGGGGATGGCCCCCTACCGCGCCTTTCTGAAAAAGCAGATCAAGCCGCGGGAGCACGCCTTCTTCATCGACAGCACCAAGCAGCTCTGGCCAAGCGAATACGCCGACCGGCTGGAGCCTGACAGCCTGCTGATCCTGCTGCCCGCCTTTACCGTGAGCGAGCTGAGCCGTGCCTTCGAGATTGGGTTTCTGATTTATCTGCCCTTTATCGCCATCGATCTCATCATCTCCAACATTCTGCTGGCGATGGGGATGATGATGGTCTCCCCCATGACCATCTCGCTCCCCTTCAAACTGCTGCTGTTTGTGCTGCTCGATGGCTGGGCCCGTCTCACCCACGGACTGGTTACCAGTTACGGAGGCTAATCATGAGCCACGCCGATATTCTTCACTTCACCAGCCAGACCCTCTGGCTGGTGCTGATCCTCTCGATGCCCCCCGTGCTGGTGGCAGCACTGGTGGGCACCCTCGTCTCGCTGTTGCAGGCGCTGACCCAGATCCAGGAGCAGACGCTGGGCTTTGTCGCCAAGCTCGTCGCCGTAGTGATCACCCTGTTTGCCACCACCGCCTGGCTTGGCAACGAGCTCTACAGCTTTGCCGACATGGTGCTGCTCAAGGTACCGCAGATCCAATGACCTTCGAGAGTCTGCAGGGCCAGATGCTGGCCTACACCCTGCTGCTGCCACGCTTTATCAGCTGCTTCGTCATGCTGCCGGTACTCAGCAAGCAGATGCTGGGGGGGGCGATGATCCGCAACGGCGTGGTCTGCTCGCTGGCGCTATTCGCCTATCCCATGGTGGCCGACACTCTACCCCCCACCATCGATGCCCTCGATCTGGCCCTGCTGGTGGCCAAGGAGGTACTGCTCGGCCTGCTGATCGGTTTTGTCGCCGCCATCCCCTTCTGGGCCGTTGAGGCAAGCGGCTTTCTGGTAGACAACCAGCGCGGTGCGGCCATGGCCTCGCTCTTCAACCCGAGTCTCGCCAGCCAGACCAGCCCCACCGGCCTGCTGCTGACCCAGACCCTGATCACCCTCTTCTTCTCCGGGGGCGCCTTTCTCGCCCTGCTCTTGGCCCTGTTCCAGAGCTATGCCAGCTGGCCGGTCACCCGCTTCTTTCCCGCCATCGGCGATCTCTGGGTGAGCTTCTTCTACAGCCAGTTCAGCCAGATGTTGCTGCTCTGCACCCTGCTGGCGGCGCCGCTCCTGATCGCCATGTTTCTGGCCGAATTCGGGCTGGCTCTCATCAGCCGCTTCGCCCCCTCCCTCAACGTCTTCGTACTGGCGATGCCGATCAAGAGCGCCGTCGCCAGCCTGCTGCTGCTGATCTACATCAAGCTGATGATGGATCACGCCTATAGGCAAGTGCTGGCGGTGATGGATCCCCTGCGGCTGCTTGCCCCCATACTGGAGCCACGATGAGCGGCGAGAAGACCGAACAGCCCACCGCCAAGAAATTGCGCGATGCCCGCAACAAGGGGCAGGTGGTCAAGAGCAAGGAGGTGGTCTCCACCGCCATCATCCTGAGCCTGGTCGGCATGCTGATGGCGATGTCCGATTACTACCTCGAGCATCTGGGCAAGCTGATGCTGATCCCGGAGTCCCACCTCAATCTCCCCTTTGCCCAAGCCCTCAACCACGTGGTCGAGAATCTGTTGCAGGAGCTCGCCTACCTCTGCATCCCCATTCTGGCGGTTTCGGCGCTGGTGGTGCTCGTCTCTCACATCGCCCAGTACGGCTTTCTGCTGAGCGGCGAGTCGATCAAGCCCGATATCAAGAAGATCAATCCGGTAGAGGGGGCCAAGAAGATCTTCTCCATCAAGAGCCTGATGGAATTCGTCAAATCGCTGATCAAGGTGAGCCTCTTGAGCCTGCTGGTGTGGGTCACCATAGAGGGTAACCTGCAGGCCATGCTGCAATTGCCCGGCTGTGGCATGAGCTGCATCGCGCCTGTGCTGGGAGGCATGCTGGGCCAGCTGATGGCGATCTGCGCCATGGGTTTCGTGGTGATCGCCATCGCCGACTATGCCTTCGAGCATCATCAACACATCAAGCAGCTCAAGATGAGCAAGGACGAGGTGAAACGGGAGTACAAGGAGATGGAGGGGAGCCCCGAGATCAAGAGCAAGCGTCGTCAATTCCACCAGGAGCTGCAATCGAGCAACATGCGCGCCGACGTGAAGCGCTCCTCGGTCATCGTGGCCAACCCGACCCATATCGCCATCGGCATTCGCTATGAGCGGGGGGAGACCCCGCTGCCGGTGGTCACCCTCAAGTTCACCGATGCCCAGGCACTGTTGGTGCGCAAGATTGCCGAAGAGGAGGGTATTCCGGTGCTGCAGCGCATTCCGCTGGCCCGTGCCCTCTATCGTGATGCCCTGATCAATAACTACATCCCCGCCGATCAGATAGAGGCGACCGCCGAGGTACTGCGCTGGCTGGAGCAGTGGCGCCAGAGTGAAGGCCCGCAGTGGTAAACGCAGCCCCCCTGACACGAAAAACTGACAAATCCCCGACCGCGGATTGATATAGCACACATCCATGACTCGTTATGATTCGTACTCGTCAGCCATTTCAGGAACAACAGCATGGCCTTATCTGCCATCGGGGGACCCGTTCAGCAAGCCCCCGTCTCTTCCCAATCATCCCAGGGCAGTCCTCTGCTGGCTCGGGGGAACACACTGTTTGAGCAATCGGTACAGCGGGGCATCGGTCATTTTCAGAGCGGCGACCTGAAGAGTGTCATTCATGCGCTGCACCAACTGCAGACCACCCCGGATGCAGGCAGGGCACAGCGGGTACAAGACGCCATCCAGCACTGGGAGCAGCATCACCCCAAGGAGGTGGCGGCCCGTGGCGCTCGTCTGACCGAGTTGAAACAGGCGCTGGCGGAGCAGGGTGCCATCGCCAGACCCCAGCAACAGACCACTCGCGTGGTCGGCGGCGGAGCACAGGCGTTATTGCAACGGAGCATGGCGGGCCTGGAAAAGTTGGGCAGCTATGCCTGTACCGATGCCCAGACCTTCGTGCAGCCGAGTAACCCGTCGTACCAGAAGGTAATTGGCAAGCTCAATGCCTTCGGACAGGATCCACAACGTCTGGCCGCCAATCAGCGCGCCAATAACAGCGCCAACATGGCCGCCATTCAAATAACCCGTCACAAGCAGCCCATCTCACTGCGTACCATGGAGAACATCGCCAAGGCGGTGGATGAAGCCAAAGCGGGTTGCTGTTCAACCCTGGCCTACTCGGCCGCGGCCGAGCTGCTGCGCCACAACAGCGATCAGCGGATCGAAGTACTGGCTCATCGTGGCGCTCAGGGGCACTCCCAGACCCACTGCTTCGTGGTGATCGGTCGGGCCGAAGGGAGTGAACTCTCCAAGCCCCAGAGCTGGGGCCCTAATGCCAAGGTTATTGATCCTTGGGCTGCCACCATCGGCGCTCGCCTGGTCGGCACACCGGACAAGCCCCCGATCGCCAATCTCTGGCCGCCCACCGAGTCCGTTTTTGATACCACCAGTCAGGAGTCCCGATGATGTTCAATGCCCTGCTATCTGCCCTCTGCCGCCATCTCTCACTGCCACAGGAGTATCTGCATGGGGATGGACTGGACATCCCGGTCGGCGCGTTCAGCCTCCATGTCCGGCAGCGGGATCAACTGGTTACCCTGTTCATTCCACTGGGGAACGTTCAGGCAACATCGCTGGCCAATCTGGCCGATTGGCCGGTGCTGCAGCTTAGCCGCACGGATGAACACACAACCCTGCTCTGGGCTCGTGAGTGGCTGGACAAGCTCGATCTGGAGATCATGGTGGACCTGATAAGCCGCATGCTGCATCAGGCGGAGGCTTTGACTCTGGAGAGCCCCCCGCTCACGGCCTTTACAAGCTGCCAGCCCTCGGCGGCCATCCGCGGTTAAAGGCGCAGGGGGGCATCACGACCCCCTCGAACTATGGTCAAATCCGCATAGCAAAAAGCCCCGGCAACCAGGTTGCCGGGGCTTTTCTGAAGATGGCGGAGGAGGTGGGATTTGAACCCACGGATGGTCGCCCATCGCCGGTTTTCAAGACCGGTGCATTCAGCCGCTCTGCCACCCCTCCGAACGGCGTGCATACTACGTCAGCCCCTTGTTCATATGCAATACATATTTGATTTGGGATAGTAGGGGGCAACAGGCTGGGGTGGGGCTTGAAATCAGCGCTCGTCATCCCGACATTCAGTGCATACAATGCGTTAACGAGGCGGCGTTGCCGTCTCACCCAGGAAATCAAGAGGACACCCAAGATGGATACCCGTTCTATCTATACCGGCACCCAGAGTGCCGCGCGCGATACCAACAAGGTACTGCGCAACACCTATATGCTGCTCTCCCTCACTCTTGGCTTCTCTGCCGTGGTGGCCGGAGTCGCCACCGTGATGAACATGCCGCCCCTGCACTGGGCCATCTTCCTCATCGGCGTCTACGGTCTGATGTTCCTGACCGAGAAGAATCGTGACAACGGCATGGGGCTGGTGTTCACCTTCGCCCTGACCGGCCTGCTGGGCTATAGCCTGGGCCCCATCATCAACATGTACATGAACAACGGCGGCGGCGAGATAGTGATGACTGCGCTCGGCGGCACCGCGCTCACCTTCTTCGGTCTGTCGGCCTATGCCCTGACCACCAAGCGTGATCTCTCTTTCATCGGCGGCATGCTGTTCGTCGGTTTCTGGGTGCTGCTGGTGGCCATGATCGCCAACATCTTCCTGCAGATGAGCGCCCTGAGCCTGGCCCTCTCCGCCATGTTCATGCTGTTCTCCTCCGGTGCCATCCTGCTGACTACCCAGCAGATCGTGCGCGGCGGCGAGACCAACTACATCTCCGCCACCGTCACCCTGTATGTCTCCATCTACAACATCTTCCTGAGTCTGCTGAGCCTGCTTGGCGGCAACCGCAACTAATCAAACACCCCGCTTCGGCGGGGTTTTTATTGGCGCCTGTTTCTGTCAGGATAAGTTGCAAATCAAGGATATGAAGCGAAGTGGCCCTGATCCAAATCAGGGCCGTTTCGTTGTTGACCGGTTATGCTCTCGCTTTCGTTTCGCTCAAGGGTTGCGCTCTCCCATGCCCACGGATTTCTCTGGCCTGCTGCGCCGGCTGCTGACTGACAGTCATATCTATTTCGCCCTCAAGGTGTTGCTGGCCATCATGGGGCTGCTCGCCTTCACTCTGGCAACCGGCGACATCCAGCTCACCGTACTGCTCTCCCTCGGGGTGGTGGCTGGCGCCATCGCCGAGACCGACGACAGCCTGTGGGGCCGGGTCAAGAACCTCGCCATGACCCTGCTCTGCTTCCTGTTCGCCTCCCTCTGCGTGCAGTATCTCTTCCCAACCCCCTGGCTGTTCGCCATCGGGCTGGCGGGCTCCACCTTTATCTTCGTGATGGTGGGGGCGCTCGGTCAGCGTTACGCCACCATCAGCTTTGGCTCCCTGCTCATCGCCATCTACACCATGCTGGGGGCCGCCAAGGCGCCGGATCTCTTCTATCAGCCGCTGGCGCTGGGGGCCGGGGCGCTCTGGTATGGCCTGGTGTCGCTGGTCTGGCTCTGGCTGCTGCCCTACAAGACCCTGCACGAACAGCTGGCCCAGAGCTACTTTGCCCTCTCCCGCTATCTGCTGGAAAAATCCCGCTTCTTTCCGGCCGACGAGCACGGCGCCCAGGCCATTCGTCACAACCTGGCCCAGCTCAACATCAACCTGGTCAATGCCCTGACGCTCACCAAGTCGGCCCTCAATGCCCGCCTCAGCACCCGTCACCGGGCCTCCCCCGAGCTGGCCAGCCTGCTGCGCCTCTACCTGCTGGCGCTGGAGATCCACGAGCGGGCCACCTCCAGCCACTACCCCTACAGCAAGCTGGAAGCCGAGCTCAAGCAAGGCATCGTGCTTGACGGTTTCCAGGAGGTGTTCCTGCAGCTCTCCGAGGCGTGCCAGCGGCTCGGCTACGCCATCCTGGTGCACAAGCCCTATGCCCACAACAAGCGCATCCACTGGACGCTGGAGGCCCTCGGTGATCAGCTGGAGTTCACCCACCTCAAGCAGCACTACCCGAAAACCCTGCTGACACCGATGAAGTTTCTGCGCCGCAACCTGGCCAGCATCAACCAGCTGCTGCAAAGCGCCGAGGAGCTGCAAAACCCCGAGCAGGCCCCGCAGAACTTGCCGCCCCTGGCCAAGCCCGCCCGCCTGCCACTGCTGACCCAGCTCAGACAGCACCTGACCCCCAACTCCATGGTGTTTCGCCATGCCCTGCGGCTGTCGCTCGGGTTGGTAGTGGGCTACGGCATTCTGCAGGCCTTCCAGCTGGACAAGGGTTACTGGATCCTGCTGACCGTATTGTTCGTCTGCCAGCCCAGCTACAGCGCCACCCGCCGCCGGCTGGTGCAGCGCATGCTCGGCACCTTCGCCGGCCTGCTGGTGGGGATCCCGGTGCTCTGGCTCTTCCCCGAGCTGCACGTACAGCTGGTGGTGATGGGGCTGGCCGCCTTCCTGTTTTTCACCCAGGTGCGCAGCAACTACAGCGCCGCAGTCTGCTTCATCACCCTTTACGTGCTGATGGCGTTCAACCTGCTGGACGGCATCGGCTTTGCCATTCTGGGGCCGCGCATGCTCGATACCCTGCTCGGCTGCCTGCTCTCCTACGCCCTGGTGGCATGGCTCTGGCCGGACTGGCAGTACAAACGGCTGCCGACCCTGATCGCCAATTCGCTGTCGGCCAACGCCCGTTACCTCTCGGCAGTGCTGGCCAGCCTGCAGCAGCAGCGGGATGAGTCACTCGACTACCGGGGGGCGCGCAAGAGCGCCCATCTAGCGGACAGCGAGCTAGCCATGGCCTGGCAGAGCATGCTGGTGGAGCCGCAAAAGCGCCGCCGTTTCCTCGACCTCTGCTTTACCCTCACCTGGCGCAACCACGCCCTGCTCTCCTACATCTCGGCGCTGGGCGCCCATCGCGACAAGCTGGAGGCCATCGGCGAGCTGGACGAGATCAGCCGCCACCTGAGCCACACCCTGGAGCGGGCCGCCGGCCATCTGGCGGGAGAGATGCCGGAGCAGATCGAGGGGCAGTGCCCGGTCATCACCCCGGACAGCAGCGAGGAGCAGCTGATGCTGACCCAGCAGCTCAACCTCATCAGCCAGCTGGCGGACGAATTGCTCGCCCTGGCCAACGAGAGCCGGTTGCTCACCCGGGAACAAGGCGCTACCATGCCCGCCCAATCCTGACAGGCCACAAGGAGCCCACCATGTCCGAGCATCACCAGCTGGAATTCAACGGCCAACTCATCGAAACCGATGCCAAGGGTTATCTGCTCAACAGCAACGACTGGAGCGAGGCGCTGGCACTGGTACTGGCCGAGCAGGAAGGTATAGTGCTGGAGGAGCCGCACTGGGAAGTGGTGCGCTTCGTGCGCGCCTTCTATCTGGAGTTCAACACCTCCCCCGCCATTCGCGCCCTGGTCAAGGCGATGGAGAAGCAGTACGGCCCCGAGAAGGGCAACAGCCGCTACCTCTACAAGCTGTTCCCGGAAGGCCCCGCCAAGCAGGCCACCAAGATTGGCGGCCTGCCCAAACCGGTGAAATGCATCTAAAAAAATACCGCGCCCATCCAGAATGAAGCGCGGTATTTTTTTATCTTGTGGCCCCTCTTAGGGGTTGTAAGCCACCACGGAACCACTCAGGCCGGTCATCTGGCCGATGCGACTCTGCATGCCCTGCAGCTTGGTCTTGGAGACATCCGGTCCGATGAAGACCCGGTTGAGCTGACCCTGCACCGGCGTGCGTGGCGAGGTGTGAGCCGAGTAGCCCGCCGCCCGCAGCTTGCCCACCAGCGCGTTGACGCTGTCGACGTTCTTGAAGGCGCCGAGTTGCAGGATCCAGCTGCCCTGGGCCGGGGCCGTCGCTGCCGGGGCTGCGGTCGTGGTCGCTTGCCCCATCTTGCTGGCGATGAGATCGTCCATCGACCTGATCTGGCCCGCCTGCGGCTTGCTCTCCACCGGTTTTTGCACCTCTACCGGCTTGGGCGGCACCACTTTGGGCTTGGGCTGCTCCACCGGTTTCTTGGCGATCACTTCAGGCTTGGGTTGGGGCTTGACCGCCGGCGGTGTAACGGGCTGGGTCACCGGCTTGGCGGCCGGCTGCTGCACCTGCGGCTGGCCCTGCTTGGCCCCCAGGGTGACCGGCTCGGGCACCTCTTCCACCTGCCACTGTTCGGCAGCCGACGCCTGCTGCTGGCTGGCCAGATGCTCCGCCGGCAGGGTGCTGGCGGCCGATACCTGCAAGGCGGGCTTGGCGGGTTCCAGCTCGGGGCGCAGCGGGATCTTGGCAAACGCCTCTTCCTTCTGCTCCAGCTTGTGGCCGTCCATCAGATCCGGCAGAAAAATGACTACCAGGGCCACCAGGATGACGGTCCCCACCAGACGGTTTTGAAACTTAGAGGCCAAGTTGAATCCTACCTTTACGTAACTCAATATGCGATCTGGCTCCCCGCCAAAGGGCCGGGGAGCCGGGGTGTGGCCTAGACGGCGACACCCGCCAGAATGTCGGCGACAGTGTAAAACGAACCAAACACAATGACCATATCATCAGGACTCGATGCGGCCAACGCGGCAGCATAGGCCTGCCCCACGTCGTCAAAGGTGGTCGCCGGCCCCCGCTCGCAGCCAAGGGCCGCCGCCAGCTGGGCCGCGCTCGCCGCCCGCGGGCCGCTCAGGCTCGCCAGATACCACTCGCCGATGAGGCCATCGAGCTCGGCCAGCGACCCCGCCATGTCCTTGTCCTTGAGCATGCCGACCACGGCGCGGCGCACGCCGCTGCAAGGCAGCTTGCGCAGCTGGGCGGCCAGATAGGCGGCCGAATGGGGGTTGTGGGCCACATCGACGATGACCAGCGGCGCGCTTTGCAGTTGCTGCATCCGCCCGGCCAGCCGGGCATTGGCCAGTCCGTCACGGATGGCGGACTCCGGCAACGGCAGACCGAGGGACTCCAGCGCCGCCAGCACGGTGACCGCGTTCATCAGCGGCAGGGCCGGTTTGGGCAGCCCCAGCCAGTGGTGCAGGCCGTGGTAGTCCCAACTGTCGTCGTGCTCATCCCCGTGGAAGTCACGGCCGACCTGGCGCAAGGAGGCGCCGAGGCGGGCCGCCTCGCTGGCGATGGTGACGGGCGGGTTGGGCTCACCGCTGATGGCGGGTTTGCCGGCGCGATAAACGCCCGCCTTCTCCACCGCCACCGCCTCGCGGGTATCACCCAGCCAGTCGCAGTGATCGAGCGCAATGGAGGTGATCATGGCGACATCGGACTCCACCACATTGGTGGCATCGAGCCGGCCGCCCAACCCTACTTCCAGCAAGAGCACATCCGGCGCGGCGAGGCGGAACAGCCACAAACCGGCCAGGGTGGCGAACTCGAAGAAGGTAAGGGCTATCTCGCCGCGGGCCGCTTCCACCTCGGCAAAGGCGGTGCAGTGATCGCGGTCGGTCAGTTCGGCCCCGTTGATCCGCACCCGCTCGGTGAAGCGCAGCAAATGGGGAGAGGAGTAGACGCCGACCTGGTAACCGGCGGCCATCAGGATACTGGCCGCCATGGCGCAGCTGGAGCCCTTGCCGTTGGTGCCCGCCACCGTGATCACCTTGAACGGCAGTTGGGTAAGACCCATGCGGCGAGCGACGGCACCGACCCGATCCAGTCCCATGTCGATGTTGACCGGGTGGATCTGCTCCAAATAAGAAAGCCAGTCGACCAGCGACCGGCTTTGGGATTGTTGCATGTTGGAACTCATCTTCACTCTTCGATGACGTGAGTATTCAGCATTTTGGCGAGCAGGCTGGCCAGACGGTTGCGCATGTCGCGGCGGTCGATGATGAGATCGATGGCACCCTTCTCCAGCAGGAACTCGGAGCGCTGGAAGCCTTCCGGCAGCTTCTCGCGCACGGTCTGCTCGATGACGCGGGGACCGGCAAAGCCGATCAGCGCCTTGGGCTCGCCCACGTTGATGTCGCCCAGCATGGCCAGACTGGCGGAGACGCCACCCATGGTGGGGTCGGTCAGCACCGAGATATAAGGCAGGCCGGCTTTGGAGAGTCGGTCCAGCGCCGCACTGGTCTTGGCCATCTGCATCAGGGAGAACAGCGCCTCCTGCATGCGGGCACCACCCGAGGTGGAGAAACAGACCAGACCGCGCCCTTCCTTGATGCTCTCCTCGACGGCGCGCACGAAGCGGGCGCCCACCACGGAGGACATGGAGCCACCGATGAAGGAGAACTCGAACGAACAGGCGACGACCGGCACCCCCTTGAGGGTCCCCTTCATCACCACCAGCGCATCTTTCTCGCCCGTATCCTTCTGGGCGGCTGACAAACGATCCTTGTAGCGCTTGGAATCCTTGAATTTCAGTACATCCTGCGGCTCCAGCTCGGCACCGACTTCGGTGCGGCCCTGCTCGTCGAGAAAGCTCTCGAGGCGGGCACGGGCGCTGATGCGCATATGATGATCACACTTGGGGCACACTTCGAGATTGCGCTCCAACTCTGCCCGGTAGAGCACCTGTTCACAAGCACTGCACTTGGTCCACACCCCTTCCGGAATGTTGTGGCGACGCGGGGCAGTGATCTTGCTCTTGGGAAGGATCTTCTCAAGCCAGCTCATGGAATTCCTTAATGCTTTTGTGCCTGACAAAACGCATCGAGCCTAGATTGTTCAATGACTTAATAGCTCGATGGCAATAAATGACGGATCATTAAACCACAAATTTTCGGGCCCAGTTACTAAAAACTGGTCGTACCCGGTGCCGAGTCCGGCAGCCACAACGGGCCGAGCGGCACCCGCGGCAAGCCCAGTTCCAGCGGGTAATCCACGTCCACCAGATAGAGTCCCCCCGCCTTGGCGGTGGGGCCCGCCAGGTTGCGATCCCGGGCCGCCAGCACCTCGGCCACCCACTCCACCGGTTTGAGCCCCTGCCCCACCAGCAGCAGGGAGCCGGTGATGTTGCGCACCATGTGGTGCAGGAAAGCGTTGGCCCGGATATCCAGCACGATATAGGGGCCCTGACGGCTGACGCACAGGTGGGTCACATTGCGCCACGGGGTCTTGGACTGGCAGCCGACGGCCCGAAACGAGCTGAAGTCCTGCTCACCCAGGAGGCACTGGCCTGCCTGGTGCATCAGCGTCGCGTCGATCGCTTCGTGGTAGTGGCTGACGCCGCTGCCGAGGATGGCCGGCCGGTAGTTGTGGTTGTAGATGACGTAGCGGTAGCGACGGGCGGTGGCGCTGAAGCGGGCATGGAACCCCTCGTCCACCTCCTTGACCCAGCGCACCGCGATGTCGGGCGGCAGGTTGGAGTTGAGCCCCAGGGTCCAGGCCCCTTCGGCACGGTTCGCATCGGTATCGAAGTGGATGACCTGGCCGGTGGCGTGGACGCCGGCATCGGTGCGTCCTGCACACTGGATGGAGACGGGGTGATTGGCGATCCGGCTGAGGGCCTTCTCCAGCTCCTCCTGTACGCTGATCACTTCGCGCTGACGCTGCCAGCCGAAATACCGGCTGCCGTCGTATTCAATACCTAGGGCAATTCGCATGGATAAACTTGTCTTCTGATGAAAGGATGCGGTGAAAGAAACGGGGCGGATTATACCCATCTCGCCTCAAAAATCCCAAATCGCAGCGCCCAGGCCAGACCAGGCGCCAAAAAGAAGGGGCAGCCCATCGGCTGCCCCTGCTGTCATCATGGTGCTGTGGCTACCTAGCCAAGGCGCTTGAGCAGCTTCTCGGCCTCGGCCCGCTGATGCTCGGTGCCCTGCTCCGCCGCCTCCTGCAGCAGCTCGCGGGCGCTATCCTTGTCATCGATCTCGAGGTAGGCGCGCGCCAGATCCAGCTTGGCCCCCACTCCGCCATCGTCGGCATCCACGTCAAATCCGGTGGACTCCGGCAGCACCTCGGGGAAACCATCCAGCCCCACATCCAGCGAGAAGCCCTGATAGGGTTCCTGCTCCGTGGTGGTGGCATCGGCCTCGGCCAGCAACTTGTCGATCTCGACATAACCGCTCTCCTGGGCCTGCTCACGCGGCTTGACCTCACCCTGATGGGGTTCCACTTCGGCGAAGGCATCCTCAAAATCGGAGAGGGCCATCTCGTTGGGATCCCAATCCGGTTCTACCTCTTTTTTACCTTTGACCGGCTCGGGCTCCAGCCCCAGCTCAGCCAGCATCTCGTCGGCACCGGCAGCGGCAGCCTGGTCGGCCCCCGGCTCGGCAAAGGCGGTCTCAAAGTCGCTCAGATCGAAGGAGGCGAGATCCTCATCGCTCACCACCGCCTCGGCGTCCGGCTGGCCGTCATCGGCGCCATCCAGCGTCAGGTCGGCCTCCAGATCCGCATCCAGCTCGGCGAACAGGGCAGCCTGCAGCTCCTCTTCGCTCATGACCTCGTTGTCGGCCTTGGGCTTGGGATTGAACTCGCTGGCAAGATCGAGATCCGGCTCGGTGTCGAGGGTGATGGGGTCGTCATGGGCCAGATCCAGATCGGGCACCAGATCCGGATCCCGGATGGCGGCCTTGGCGGCCGGTGCCGGCTCGGCATCGAAGCTGGCCAGATCCATCTCGCCATCGTCGCTGAACACCAGATCGGCCGGTGCGGCGGGCTCTTCCACCGCCATGTAGCCATCCGGCGTGTTGAGATCCGGTGTCGGCCGCATCGGTTCATCATCTGTGATGCCGACCGTCATCAGCTCGTCAAACTCGCTGCTCTCCTGATCCATCACCATGGCGGTGGATTCGGACAGGCTCTTCTCCTGCTCTTCCAGCTCGCGGCGAGCCCGGGCCCGCAGCCACAGGGTCACCAGCGCCAGCACCAGCAGCACCGGCAACAGGATGATCATGGCGAGGTTGAGCGGCGAGGAGAGCAGGTCCATCAGCCAATTCTGCTTGGGTTCGGGAGCCGGCGCCGCCGGCGGAACCGGCTTGGCCTTGAGCTCGGCAATCTCTTTTTGCAGGGCGGTCTGATCCTGCAGCTGGGCCTTGAGGGTCTCCACCTCTTCGGTCAGCGACTGCAGTCGCAGCTTGAGCCTGTGGTTCATCTCGGTGACCTGACCGAGCTGGGCATTGGCATCTTCCAGCGCCAGCGCCATCTCGGTGGAGGGCTTGCCGACCGGCTTGTCGAGATCGGCCGGCAGCGGGGCCGGCGCACTGGCGGTAGCGGCACTGGTTGTCGCGGCCTGGCTCGCGACCGGCTCGGGGGCCTTGGCGACCTCCTTGACCTCGGTGGCCGGCTGGGGCGCCTCCACCTTGGGTGCCGGAGCCGGGATGGGCGCCGCCTTGGCGGGCGCTACCTTGGCAACCTCGGACTTGGCCGGCTCGGCTGCCTTGGTGGGGGTCGCCTTGGGCTGGGCCGGCTTGGTGGCCACCGGTTTGGCCGGCTGGGTATGCTTGCTCGCCAGATATTTCGGGCTCAGCCCTTTCCAGCTGGCGTTGTCACTGCGGAATTTGGCGCGGGCCTCGGCATCCGTGATGACGCTGGCCTCGGCGGCGGTGGGCAGCAGGATGCGCGAGCCCACCAGAATGTGGTTGATGTTGCCGTCAGCGAAACTGCGGGGATTCTTCTCGTAGATCGCCACCATGGTCTGGTAGACGCTGACACTGTTGGAGGGGCGGTACTTGCTCGCCAGGCTCCAGAGGGTGTCGGTGGGACGAATGGGACCATAACTGCCGGCATTGCTCGCAACCTGCCGCACGATGGGCTGGGGCGTGGCGCTGGGAGTGGCGACGGGTTGTGCCAGCGGCTGGGAATTGACGGCGGGCGGAGCCGGCTCGTCCGGGCCTTTGAGCTCAACAAAAAAGGGCTCCCGCGCCGAGTCTTCGGCCTGGGCCATGCCCAGCAGACCCAATGCGAGTAGCGTTGCCAATGTTATGCGGGAATGTCCCATATTCGTTCCTTCGTATGACGGCCCTATCACATTGAAAAATCTGGATAGTTACCCCAAAACAGTCGGTTCAATATAAATCAGGCTCAGGTTGCAAGCCAGCAGTCCGACACATTTAGCACCCAACTTGCCCCTGAGTGTAGGAAAAAACTTAATCAGTTGATATCGCGAAACATTCCAGAAGTCGCACTGTGCGCCCCCGGTCACATCTGCCTCGCGCTCGGCGGTGCCATCTCTGGCGGGCATCCCTCCCCGCCAGACCCATGGACTCGCCGATCAGAGGTAATCGCGCACCAGCAGTTCGGCAATCTGCACGCTGTTGGTCGCGGCGCCCTTACGAACGTTATCGGCCACGATCCACATATTTATACCGCAGGGGTGAGAAATATCCTGGCGAACCCGGCCCACCTGTACCTCGTCCTTGCCGGTTGCGTCGCGCACCGGGGTCGGATAGTCATGCTCGTCGTCAAACAGGGTGACGCCCGGCGCCTGGCGCAGCAGCTCTTTCACCTGCTCGGCGTCGAGCGGCTGATGCAGCTCGACGTGGACCGCCTCGGCATGGCCATAGAAGACCGGCACCCGCACGCAGGTGGGGTTCACGGCGATGCTGGCATCCCCCAGGATTTTCTGGGTCTCCCACACCATCTTCATCTCTTCCCGGGTGTAGCCGTTGTCGGTGAAGCTGTCGATCTGCGGAATGAGGTTGAAGGCGATCTGCTGCGGGTAGAGGCTGGGCTCCACCGGACGACCGTTGAGCAGGTGGGCGGTCTGGCCGGCCAGCTCGCTCACCCCCTCCTTGCCGGAGCCGGAGACGGACTGATAGGTCGCCACGTTGATGCGAGCGATCCCCACCTCATCGTGCAAAGGCTTCAGTGCCACCAGCATCTGGATGGTGGAGCAGTTGGGGTTGGCGATGATGTTGCGGTTGCGAAAATCGGCCAGAGCGTCCGGGTTCACTTCTGGAATGACCAGAGGGATCTCTTCGTCGTAACGGAAGCAGGAGGTGTTGTCGATGACGATGCAGCCGTGCTCGGCGGCAATCGGCGCCCACTTGGCAGAGACCTCGGCCCCGGCGGAGAAGAGGGCGATCTGCACCTGGCTCCAGTCAAACTCCTCCACGTCCAGGATCTCGACGTTCTTGCCGGCAAAACGCACCGTGTCGCCGGCGCTGCGGCTGGAGGCCAGCGGATAGAGGGTGGCGACCGGGAAGGCACGCTCTTCCAGGATCTCGATCATCGCCTCGCCCACGGCGCCACTGGCGCCCAATACCGCTACGTTGAATTGCTGACTCACTGCTGTTCTCTCCTATGATGGTGCCGGTGACGCGCGCTGGCATCACCGCTGGCAGGCGGACCTGCCTGATAGCGGGTCTGGCGTCGGGCCAGACCGGGTATGGGCGGGACAAGGCTCCCCCCCTTAAAGTATGTAGAGCGCTCAGCTAGGCTGGCAGACAAACCCGAGCCGGGCCAGGGCATCGCTCGCAAACGGCCCCTTCAGCTGCAGGGCCGAGAGCTCGCGCCGCTCCGGATAATCTTTGCGCTGCTCATCGAAACTGCCCGCCACACCGAGCCGGTTGCGAAAACGGGCGTCATCGCGGCGCACGTCATAAATAAGGTGGACCAGTTGCTTGATCAATGCCTGATCCGCCGGCTGGCCCGGCGTCACCTCGCGCACCTCGGGAATGGGCAGCAGACTCTGCAGATCCTGGCGCGGCGTGCGCCCCAGTTGGCGGCAGAGCGCCTCATAGAGCATCCAGGTGCCACGGGCCTTGCCCTCCAGGCTGTAACCTGCAATGTGCGGTGTCGCCAGCTCGGTGTGGGGCACCAGGGCCTGCAGCGGCTCCGGCTCCCCTTCCCACACGTCCATCACCAGTCGCAGCGGCGCCTGGCTCTGCTGGCGCGCCAGCAAGGCCTGGTTGTCCCACACCTCGCCGCGGGAGGCGTTGATAAGGATCTGCCCGGCAGGGCGGGCGGCAATCTGCGCTGCATCCAGCAGATGGAAGGTGGCATCCGGCCCTTGACGGGTAATGGGAACGTGGAAGCTGACGATGTCGGCCTCAAGGGCCTGCAGGTAATCGACAAACTGCGCCGCCTCATCTGCCTCGGTGGCGCGGGCACGGGGCGGATCGCAACGCAGCACCCGCATGCCGAGGGCTTCGGCCTTGCCTGCCACGCACTCGCCGGTGTTGCCGGCGCCAATGACCGCGAGGCTCATCTCGCTCAAGTTGAGCTCATGGCGCTCGGCCAGCACCAGCAGGGCGGAGAGCACATAGTCGCCGACCGAATATTTGTTGCAGCCGGGGGCACTGAAGAAGGGAATGCCCCGCTCGGCCAGCAGCGCCTTGTCCACGTGATCGGTACCGATGGTGGCGGTGCCGACGAAGCTCAGTCGAGGGCAGCTGGCCAAGAGGGCTGCGTCCACCCGGGTGACGGAGCGCACCAGCAGCACGTCGGCCTCTTGCAGATCCGCCGCCTGCATCTGCCTGCCGGGCAGCGGGATGACCTCGCCAAACTCGGCAAACAACTCACGGGCGTGGGGCATATTTTCATCAACGACGATCTTCATCGGGCTCTCTCACTTCGCTAGCGGCCACAAGCGCGCCATTCTAGCCCAAACAGACCGAAGTTTCAGATGCTTATTCACCCATACGCGGCCGTCGCCGCGACTTTCTGCCGGGGTGGGTGCGCTGTTGCCTCATCTGCGCCCGATGAAGCGCCCTGCCCGGGCAATATCTGCTGACCACCCCGCCATCAGCAGGCCTTGGTCAACATTCAGACCATCACCACACTCATTTGTAACCCCGTGTTACAGGGAGCGGGGCGCGACTTGACCGACCGGGTTGGGCTGGCACAATGACGCCTCTTTTTTTTCTGCCCAGGAATGGGCACCTTGCCGAGCCCCGTTATGCCGACTCACGCCTCTTCCCTGCCGCGCCGCCAGGTGCTTTGTTTCAGTGCCGCCTTGATCCTGCCGCTGCTCCTGCTGGTCTGCCTGCCCTGGCAACCGTTCATGAGCCAGGCCCTGCACTCGGACTGGCTCTGGTGGCCCTACGCCCTCACCCGCATGGTGGATGTGCCTGGCATCGGCGTCAGCATCCTGGCGCTGCTGCTGCTGACCCGACACAAGCTGACGCTGAGCCTGCCGGCACTGCTGGCCCTCGGCGGCGCCCTGTTTGCCGTGCTGGCCGGCGACTGGCTCATCAAGAGCCTGATCAAGCATCTGACCGAGGAGCCCCGCCCCTACCTGCTCTGGCTGGAGAGCCAGAACCTGATCCCCGCCATCCAGCAGTTCTACGCCGGCAAGGTGGAGGTGCGCAGCGAACAGGTCCATGCGGCCAGCCAGCTGCTGGCGCTGCCCGAGTGGCTCGCCAACCACTGGCAGGCGGAGGTGAACTACGCCTTCCCCTCCGGCCACAGCATCGCCGCCATGAGCCTGGCCCAGTTCTTCGGCCTGATCTGGCTGGCGCGTGCCCCCGCCGGCGCCTGGTTGCTGCCGCTGTGGGCCATCGGTGTCGGCCTGTCGCGCATGCTGATCGGCATGCACTGGCCGCTGGATGTGCTGGCAAGTGCCCTGCTCGGCAGCCTCACCTCGCTGTTCGCGGTGCGCTGGTGGCTGCGCCGTTACTAACAATGCGCACGACAAAAAAACGGGCACCTGCGGGTGCCCGTTGTTGTTCTCTGCTCTCTGCTCTCTGCTCTCTGCTCTCTGCCATGGTGGCTCAGTTGCTGGCGCTCGCGCCCTGCCACCCCTGCGGGTACTTGTAGCCGACGAAGCGCTTGGCGGCATAGGCCTTGAAGGCGGCCGAGTTGTAGGCCTCTGCCACATCTTTGGCGAAGGGCTTGTCCGCATCGGCACTTTTTACCACCACCCAGTTGATGAAGTCGTAGCTGCGCTCAAGGAACAACCCGGAACTGAAAGGAATGCCGCTTGAGGCGGCAAAATTGCCGTTGATGACCGAGAAGTCCACGTCTTCGCGCGAGCGGGGCAGCTGGGCCGCCTCCAGCAGCACCAGCTTGAGGTTGTGCGGGTTTTGCACCACGTCGAACTCGCTCGCCTTGAGCGGGTTGATCCCCTCCTTGAGGGTCAACCAGCCCAGATCCTGCAGCATCAGCAGCGCCCGCGCCTGATTGGTGGGGTCATTCGGTATGGCCACCGTGCTCCCCTTCTGCACCGCCTTCAGATCTCCCAGCTTGCCGGCATAGAGCCCCATGGGGCCGGTCGGCACCTGGGTGATGGGGGCAAGCGACAGCCCCCGATCCTTGGCAAAGCTCTCCAGATAGGGCTTGTGCTGGAAGCAGTTCACATCGAGCGAGCCGTCGGCCAGCGCGATATTGGGGGTCACATAGTCGGTGAACTCCACCAGTTTGACCTGATAACCCTTGGCTTCGAGCTGCGGCTTGATGGAGTCGGTCACCATGTCGGCAAAATCCCCCACAGTGGTGCCGATGACGATCGCCTGTTTGGCCGGATCGGCGGCCAGCGCGGCCAATGGCAGGGTTCCGGCCAGCAGGGCCAGGGCGGAAAGAGCAAAGAAGGAACGACGCTGCATAAAAACTCCCTGTAAAGATCTCAACGGCTGACTCGATGGCAGAGTCGTGCTTGAATCACCACAACCATCTAGCCATCCAAACGGCTAATTAAGTACACCATAACAGAGCCGTTTCTCTTCGCCAAGCAACAAAACCGGGCAAGGTTTGCCGGATGCTTGCTAACCCCGGCTTTCAACCTTGCTGGGTACCCAAACAAGAAATATTTGATAAACCACACAGTTATTGCTTGACCCCCTCCCCAAGCCGGCCTCAAGTGACTTATTGTGGTCATTCGGTACCATTTTGCGTCAGGGTGCCAGGTTCGCTTTGTCAGGCTCAACCCACGGAATAAATACATACTGGAGGCCCCATCCAGGGGAGGTGGCGACGATGCGATCACCAGACCCTCATGCTCGCAGTTAACAGAGGAGATAGTTTTATTCAGCCAGCCAAGGAGTTGCCGTGATCGATCACGTTGAAATCAAGACAATGCATTTTGACGACTGCAAGCGCTTCTACCAAACCGTGCTCCGCCCACTGCACATGGAACTCAAGTGGGCAGATGACGCCGCTGCCGGTTTTGGTCTGATCGGTCGTGACAAGGTGAGCTTTTTGATCGAGAAATTCGACCGACATACCCCCTGCCATCTTGCCTTCAGCGCCACGACATCAGCACAAGTCGATGCTTTTCACTTGGCAGGCATTCAAGCGGGCTTTCGCTGTAACGGACAACCAGGACCTCGCGTTCACTATTCCCCTGATTATTACGCTGCATTTTTGCTTGACCCGGATGGGAATAATATAGAGGCGGTGGTACACACTTAATTATTATAAATATCTATATTGAGCAGACCTAAATAGCTTAACCAGAAGATAACGTTATAAATAGGGACAAGGAATATGTCAAAAGCGATTCAAGGATTTGAGTATTCAATTAAAGATGCCGAAGAGCTGTTAGCTCATTTCGACGGCATCAATGCCAATCCGCCACCACCCAGCAGTGAAGTTTTAAAACGCGCGGGGCTGGTAATGGCGCTTACTGCTTGGGAAACTTATGTGGAAGATCGGTTGATTGAGGAAATGCATAAAAAGCTAGCCATAGTACAGGGCAGTTACTTGGGTGATTTTATCCTGAAGAAACTACATACAGATTTAAAGTCATTTCATAATCCAACCTCAGATAAAACGAAAAAAATATTTATGGATTATCTTGGGTTTGATGTCACAGAGGGGTGGCGCTGGTCGAACTATGAGCCAGATAAAGCGCGCTCAACACTCAATCAATGGATTAAAAAACGTGGTGAAGCTGCACATCGTTCAAAGCCTATCAGCACGGGTGTACCGGTTCCCCATCTTATAAAACGGGACGAGCTGGAAAAAGTAATCAGATTTATCAGAGACCTGGTCAAGTCTACCGACTGTTATATAAATGAGAAGATTGATCTGCACCACGCTGCAGTTTTGAACGCCAAAACCAGCTTTCAACCTGATTGAGGAGCAAATAAATGGAGTGGTTAGTTGCATTAATTATTTTTGTCGTGATAGGTGCCATTTTTGGAAAGCCATCATCTTGCAGTATCTGTGGCCAGTCTATAAAAAAGACATATTATAAATGGACCATCAGTGGAAAGAAGCAGACTCTTTGCCCTAAATGCAATTCACAGATGGAAAGAAAAATTAGCAAAGAAGCGTTTAATCGCCGCTTTGGTTAATGAACAACCTCTTGTTAGCGGGCCGATATTGAGTGCTTCAATTGACGGCCCATCGTTTAACTGTCACAACATTTACAATTTGAATTACTTTATTTTTGACCTGCTCCGTCCCTGCCGGTAGGTTTATGCCTTATCGACACAGTGCCGTGACTCATATTTTATACGTCACCTTGTCAGTCGCGAACGACATGGAGGGTTCGCTAACTCACCAGCAGGGAGCACGACCACCCCCTATTCAAGGAGTATTCATGACCCCCAAACAACATCTGCTCGCCAAGGCCATCTTTATCCTTGCCACTCTGTTCTCCCTGGCCATGATCGCCTTCGTCGCCTGGGCCGTAGTCACGGTCAGTCCGCTCCACCCGGCTGACATGGCGCCGTCGCAGAGTCTCAGTCTTGGCCTGGCAACCGCCATCGCCCTGTTTGTGCTCGCCTTCAACTATGTGGCTTATCGCGGGCTCACCGAACAGGTGACCGCCTTCAAGGTGGTCTTCTGGTGCTTCGTCGCCCTGCAGTTGTTCGCCTTTCCGATCGGTACCGTCATCGCGCTGACCCTCATCTATCTGTGGAACCAGTCGCGCGCCTCCCTCGCCCGCCCACTCGGTGCCACTGTCTCACTCTGATCCGGGAGAGTATCCATGCTGACCACCACGAACACCGGCCTGCTGGTCGTCGATATTCAGGGCAAACTGGCCCGTCTGGTCCTGGGGAGCGATGCCCTCATCGCCAATACCGCCAGACTGGTGGCGGGGGCCCGTCTATTGGGCCTGCCGGTTGTCTGGCTGGAGCAGAACCCGGACAAGCTTGGGGCCACCGTGCCCGAGCTGCAGTTGATGCAGGCAGGCGATCTGGTGCTGGCCAAGCACAGCTTCGGCGCCCTGGGGGAACCGGCGCTGGCCGACGCCCTCGCCCGCCAGGGCGTCAGCCACTGGCTGGTGTGCGGCATCGAGGCCCATATCTGCGTCTACCAGACGGTGCTGGGGCTGCTGGACGCGGGCAGCCAGGTGTCGCTGGTGGTGGATGCGGTGTCATCGCGCAGCGCCGCCAACCGGGAGCTCGCCATCCACAAGCTGGCGGCGCACGGGGCCGAACTCACCTCGATGGAGATGTGCCTCTACGAGCTGCTGGGCGATTGCCGCCATCCGGCATTTCGATCCATTCTGGCGTTGATCAAATAGCCCTCCTGCCAGCCATCCGGCGTTTCGTATCATATTGCTGCCGCTGATCAAATAGCCTCCCCTGCCGGCCAGCTACGTCATCCCACCCGGCGCCATTGGCGCCGTGTGGCTTGCCTGCAGTGCCCCCTGTTTTCATCGCAGCGGCGCTCCCGCCAGCGCGAAGATTTCCCCCATCCTGCGCAGATCTGCCCCGCCTCTCTCACACCGGTAACGGCCCGTCAGACGTTAACAAACGGTTACTAATCAATTGATATAAAAAGATAAATATCAATAGCATCAAACTGAGAAAAGTTCTCAATACAGCACAGAAAAGGATTCACAGGAACCCCCACATGGTCTGTCGATTATTTGTTGTGAGATTTCTTTGAGCCTTATCTCAGAATGAAAATGAGTGCTTTTTGACTCTGTTTTTCCCATGTATAGATGCCAGTCGCACCCAGGACGGTGCGATATAAGATGGAGTTTATTAATGAGAAAAACATCGTTAGCGTTGGCAATCTCGGCCCTGCTCTCGGCCCTGCCCATCGCTTCAGTTCAGGCGAGTGAGAGTTGCACCCCATTGACCGGCAAGGAAATCGGCCTCGATACCGGCCGCAGCAGTGCCGAGCGCTGCCTGCCCGGCATCAACCCGCTGCAGGATCAGCAGTGGCACCTGCTCAACAGCGGCCAGAATGCCTTCAGCCCCCGCGGCGGCGTGGCAGGCAACGACCTCAACCTCTGGTGGGCACACCGTACCGGCGTGCAGGGTCAGGGCATCAACGTGGCCGTGGTGGATGACGGCCTGGCCATCGCCCACCCGGACCTGGCCGACAACGTACGCCCCGGCTCGAAGAACGTGGTGACCGGCAGCAGCGACCCCACCCCGACCGATCCAGACAGTGCCCATGGCACCTCGGTCTCCGGCCTGATCGGGGCGGTCGACAACCGCATCGGCACCCTGGGGGTGGCCCCTCGCGTCCAGCTGCAGGGGTTCAACCTGCTGGACGAGCGCAGCAAGCAGCTGCAGAAAGACTGGCTCTATGCGCTGGGCGGCAGCCCCGCCACCGCCGACAACCGGGTCTTCAACCAGAGCTACGGCATGAGTCTGGTGGATCCGCAAAGCGCCAGCGGGCTGGATCAGGTACAGCTCGATCGCCTGTTCGAGCAGCAGACCCAGCAGGCGCAGGGCGCGGCCTATATCAAGGCGGCAGGCAACGGCTTCAACCGCATCGCCGCGGGCGACTACATGTTCAGCCGTACTGGCGTCCTGCCCAAGCTGCCGTTCGAGAACAGCAACATAGACCCCTCCAACAGCAACTTCTGGAACCTGGTGGTGAGCGCCATCAACGCCGATGGAGTGCGTTCCTCCTACTCCAGCGTCGGCAGCAACGTCTTCCTGAGCGCCCCCGGCGGGGAGTACGGTACCGATGCGCCGGCCATGGTGACCACGGATCTGCCCGGCTGCGACATGGGCTACAACCGCACCGACGATCCCAGCACCAACCGGCTGCACAACAACCCGCAGCTGGATGCCACCTGTGACTACAACGGCGTGATGAACGGCACCTCGTCGGCCACCCCCAACACCTCGGGCGCCATGGCGCTGCTGATGTCCGCCTACCCGGATCTGTCGGTGCGGGATCTGCGCGATCTGCTGGCCCGCAACGCCACCCGCATCGATGCCGGCCAGCAGCCGGTTCAGGTCAGCTATACCGCCGCCAACGGTCAACCCCGCCAGGTCACCGGCCTGGAAGGGTGGGAGCGCAACGCCGCCGGCCTCTGGTACAGCCCCACCTATGGCTTTGGTCTCATCGACGTGAACAAGACCCTGGCCGCCGCCGCCAACCACACCCCGCTGCCGCAGCTGGTACAGTTGCCGGCTCAGAAGGTGACTGTGCCGCGCAGTGAAGGGAGCATCGCGGATGTGGGCAGCAGTGCCACCCGCTCCAGCACCCAGGTGGCGCAGGCCTTGACCGTGGAAGCGGTCCAGGTCACGGTGAGCCTGGATCATCAGCGCCTGCCCGACCTGCTGATCGAGCTGGTCTCCCCCTCCGGTACCCGCAGCGTGCTGCTCAACCCCAACAACAGCCTGGTGGGGCAATCCCTCGACCGGCAGCAGCTGGGTTATGTGCGCACCAAGGGGCTGCGCGACATGCGCATGCTCTCCCACAAATTTTATGGCGAAGCGGCCCAGGGCGAGTGGCGACTGGAGGTGACCGACGTCTCCAACAGCAGCCGCCAGCTGACTCTGGTTGACCTCAACACCAACCGCCGCAGCACCCTGACCGAGCGCAACAACAGCCAGCCGGGTCAACTGCTCAACTGGTCCCTGCGGGTGATCGGCCACGATGCCGCCCGCTCATGATCACAAGGAGTCTCAAGATGAAACACAGCTTACTCGGCCTGGCTCTGGCCGGCCTCCTGGCCTCGGCCGGCGTGCACGCCGCCGATGAATCGGTGGTGATCGACGGCAAGCAGTACCGCACCATAGAGGTGAACGGTCAGACCTACCTCACCCCGGACAACGGCAGCAAGCAGCGGGTCGCCCGCAGCGCAGACGGCAAGGCGCCCCGGCAAACCCTGCGCAGCGGCGACGTGCTGCTGCAAGGGGTAGCCAGCCCTGAGCTCACCGCCAGCGGCACCCTGCTGGTGGAAGCCGATGACAACCAGGCCAGCGCGTTGGCCAGCCGGCACGGCCTGCGCTTCAAGCAGAGCAGCGGCGGCATCGCCCTGCTGGAGGCCAAGCCTGGCACCGACCTGAACGCCGTCGCCACGGCGCTCAAGCAGGAGGGGGTCAAGGTGCAGATTGAGCTCGCCGGGGCCCTCAAACGGCCCAAGTAAACCGCTCCGGGCCACTGCTCGGACGTTTTGGCTTATCTTCGAGGGGGCCGCCGGCCCCCTCGCGTATTGCCCGCGGCCAGCGTCATTGGCCATCAGGCCACTCGTTTTTCCCATCTCCCCTGCCCTTTTCCCCTCTTGCCACCCTTGGCTTGACGCCGTCTTTCGATGCGACCTTGCTCACAACTCGGCACCCTTGCTCCCGCCGGCACATTTCTCGCTCCCCCGGGGCAAGGCGGCCATCGCCCAGCTTGTTAACCTGCCTGCAGCCAAACGCCGGCCCACGGGCCCGTTCGGCCTTCCTTGCGATATCCAATGGCAGCCGCCAGCAGAGCGGTCCAGCCCGGGCGGATGCCTTACGCCCGGTGTCGATATCTCCTTTTTATTTTTATTCAGACAGTTACGAGGACGTCTTCATGTCTATCACCACAAAATTGAAAGCGGTTTCACTGGGTGTCAGCCTGGCGCTGGCCGGCCTGCTGGTCGGTTGCAACCAGAATGACTCGGATCCCCTGATCAAGGACGATGCCTATTACCGCGGCCAGGCCGAGGCCATGGTGGCCAGGCTGACCCTGAGCGAGAAGCTGGACCTGCTCTCCGGCCCCGGTTACGGCAGTGCCAACGGCGCCATCAACGTCAAACAGGACGTGCCCGGCGTGGCGGGTTACATCAACGGCGTGCTGCGCAGCGCGGACGGCATCGACATTCCGGCCCTCAAACTGGCGGACGGGCCGGCCGGGGTGCGGATCAACGCCAACCGCGACGGTGACAGCGCCAGCTACTACGCTACCGCCTGGCCCATCGGCTCGCTGCTCGCCTCCAGCTGGGACGTCAAGCTGGTCAAGGCCGTCGGCGAAGCCATGGGGGACGAGGTGCGCCAGTACGGGGTCGACATCCTGCTGGCCCCGGGCATGAACATCCAGCGCAACCCGCTCAATGGCCGCAACTTCGAGTACTACTCGGAAGATCCCCTGCTCACCGGCAAAATCGGCGCTGCCATGGTCAACGGGGTGGAGAGCAACGGGGTGGGCACCACCATCAAGCACTACTTCGGCAACAACTCCGAGACCAACCGCAACCAGATCAACGACATCGGCGAACCGAGAACCTTCCGCGAGATCTATCTGCGCGGCTTCCAGATAGCGGTAGACGAGGCCCAGCCCTGGGCGGTGATGACCTCCTACAACAAGGTCAACGGCACCTATGTCAACGAGCGCAGGGATGCGGTAACCGACCTGCTGCGCGGCGAGTGGAAGTTCGACGGCCTGGTGATGTCCGACTGGTTTGCCGGAGATGTGGCCAACAACGCCTACAAGCAGGTGCTGGCGGGACAAGATTTGATCGAGCCGGGCAACGTCAAGGAGCAGTTGCAGCAATCCATCGAGCAGGGCGATCTCGACGAGGCCAAGGTGAACGAGGCCGCCATCCACATCCTGACCCAGGTGATGAAGAGCCCCTCCTACAACCAGCTGGCCATCAGCAACAGCCCGGATCTGACCGCCCACTCCAAACTGGCCCGTCAGGCCGGCGCCGAGAGCATGGTGCTGCTGCGCAACGAGGCCGCGGCCTTGCCGTTGGCTACAAGCAGCAGCCTGGCCAGTTTTGGCATCAACCAGATCAACACCTACAAGGGCGGCACCGGCAGCGGGGATGTGAACGCCGCCAGCACCGCCACCATCGCGCAGGGACTGGCAGCACGCTTCCCGGTCAACGAGGCGTTGCAGAGCTACTACCGCGATTTTTACGAGAACAACAAGGTCTATCACGAGGGGCAATTTGGCGCCAAAGGCTACTACACCTGCGCCGAGGCGCCGATTAGCGGCGAGCTGGCAGCCCTGATCGCCAATGCGGCCGCCACCCAGCAAGCCGCCGTCATCAGCATCGGCCGCCAGGCCGGGGAAGGGGCGGATCGCAGCAGCGGCAAGGGAGACTATCTGCTCGGTGATGACGAACGTGCCCTCATCGACGCGGTGAGCAGCGCCTTCCACACCCAGGGCAAGAAGGTGGTGGTGGTGCTCAACGTCAACGGCGTCATCGACACCGCCCAATGGGGCGACAAGGTGGATGGCATCCTGCTGGCCTACATGGCCGGCCAGGAGACCGGCCATGCGGTGGCGGACGTGCTCTCCGGCGCGGTCAACCCGAGCGGCAAGCTGGCCCAGAGCTTCCCGCACAGCTACGCCAGCGTGCCCTCCGCCGGCACCTTCCCGGGTGAGGACACCGACGGAGATGGCGAACCGGACGATCTCTACTACAACGAGGGGATCTACGTGGGCTATCGCTACTACAGCACCTTCGAGCAGGCGGTCTCCTACCCGTTCGGCTTCGGTCTCTCCTACACCAGCTTCAGCTACACCAGCCCCGCTATCGCCAGCAATACCCTGGCGGACGGCAGCGCCGGTAACCTGGTGCTGACCGCCACCATCACCAACACCGGCGCCGTGGCAGGCAAGGAGGCGGCCCAGGTCTATGTGAGCGCCCCCGAGGTCAAGCTGAAGAAACCGCTCATCGAGCTCAAGGCCTTTGCCAAGACGGCGCAGCTGGCACCGGGGGCCAGCGAACAGCTGAGCTTCACCATTCCGGCCAGCATCCTTGCCAGCTTCGATGAAGCCAGCAACCAGTGGATCGTGGAGCCGGGTCGCTACAGCGCCTACATCAGCCCCTCGTCGGATGTCTTTGCCAGCACGCCGGTCAGCTTCACGGTGAGCAAGGAGATAGTGGTGAGCAACACCACGCCAGGGGCTCTGGCACTGCCGGCCGGGGTGGATCCCGCCAGCGTCACCACCGTCACTCGCTAACAGGGGCAGGCACGGCCGGGCACCCAGCCCGGCCGTGCCTGACTGTTGCCCAGCAGAAACCTGACCACGGGACCGGCCTTGCACCGGTCCCGTTCTTATTGGCGGGCGTTGCGATAGGCCAGCGGCGTCATTCGGGTGTTGGCCTTGAAAAAGCGATTGAAGGCGCTCTGGGACGAGAAGCCGACCCGATCGCTGATGTCCTGCAGCGGTTGATCCCCCTCACCCAGCAAGCGGCAGGCTTCGCTCACCCTCGCGTCCCTCAGCAGGGTGGAGAAGCTGCTCCCCTCCCCCTGCAATTTGCGATTGAGGGTCCAGCGGCTGACATTCATGGCCGCGCACACCTCCTTGAGCAGGCTCTCGTCGCTCTCCAGCTCCCCTTCCCGGATCTTGTGGCGGATCCGCTCCCCCACCAGACAGGCAAAGGGGGCCCGCTCGGCGATGTCGGCGCAGATCTGCGCCAGCTGGGCCAGTTGCAGATGCCCCAGCGGCTCGTTGTAGCAGTGGCTGGGGCAGTCGAGTTGGGCGTTGTCTATGGTCAGGGTGTTTTCCCCCTGCTCCCAGCGGCAGCGGGCTCCAAAGAACTGGTCCAGCAGTTGATGGCGTGGTGGCGGCAGTCCCGTGAAACCCACCGAGACCCGGGGATCCGCCAGATAGACCCGCAAAATCCGGTAGAGGATGATGAAGTTGGGGATGGCCTGACTCGCCCCCAGGCTGGCAGGCCCCTGATTGACATACAGGTATTGGCTGGCCTGCGCACCCCGCCGCACCCGCAGCTCGTCACAACTGCCGATGATGGGACGATAGGCCAGCAGCACCTCGAGCGCCGCCCGCGGCGAGGGCTGATTCAGGCACAGGCTGATGAGCGGCGGATAGTGCTGGTAGAGCTGGCCGATGTCGTAGGAGAGGATGGTTTCGTGAAAACTGGCCAGATAGGGCTGCATCAGTTGCAGCATCCGGTAGTGGCTGTGGGCCGGTAGCCGGCCCTGTTCCCGCTCGATGTCGAACGACGTGAGGCCGCCCGCCATCAGAATGGCATCGGGATCGCCCCCCTGCTGCTGGCAGGCTCCCAGCATTCGTCTGATCACCTGGTTTGATACGCTCTGTGACATCTGCCGTCCTGGCCTCCGTGCTGACAGGAAACTGCTCGTGCTCCCCCGGCCCGCCACTGCCGGCAGGCCTGCCACCCCGTGCTGCGGGCTGGCGGGACCATTATGGGGCGGTTGCAAAGCGAGCAGATGTAACGGAGTGTAAAAGCACGCGCCAGCGCGCCATTTTGGGCACATCTGGCCGTCATATCGGACCAGTTGCGTCAGGTTCGGTCATGAAAAATGGCGCCCGTGGGCGCCATTTTGATGGGGGCAGTGCAGCCTGCGTCAGCTCGCCTTGTGCTGCTCGGCCAGATAGAGCCAGGTGTCGACCACGGTATCCGGGTTGAGGGACACAGAATCTATGCCCTGCTCGACCAGCCAGGCGGCGAAGTCCGGGTGATCGGACGGCCCCTGGCCGCAGATCCCCACGTACTTGCCCGCCTTGCGGGCGGCGGCAATGGCCATCGCCAGCAGCGCTTTGACCGCCTCGTTGCGCTCGTCGAACAGGTGGGCGATAAGGCCCGAGTCCCTGTCCAGTCCAAGCGTCAGCTGGGTCATGTCGTTGGAGCCGATGGAGAAGCCGTCCACGTGCTCGAGGAACTTGTCTGCCAGCAGGGCGTTGCTCGGGATCTCGCACATCATGATCACCTTGAGCCCCCGCTCGCCACGGCGCAGACCGTTCTCACCGAGGATGTCGATCACCTGCTCCGCCTCGCCCACGGTGCGCACGAAGGGGATCATCACCTCGACGTTGGTCAGCCCCATGACATCGCGCACCCGCTTGATCGCCTCGCACTCGAGGGCAAAACAGGGACGGAAGCTGTCGGCGATGTAGCGCGACGCACCACGGAAACCGATCATCGGGTTCTCTTCATGAGGCTCGTAGCCGCGGCCGCCCACCAGGTTGGCGTACTCGTTGGACTTGAAGTCAGACATCCGCACGATCACCCGCTCCGGCCAGAAGGCGGCGGCCAGGGTGGCGATCCCCTCGGTCAGCTTGGCGACATAGAACTCACGCGGGCTCTCGTAGCCGGCGATCATCTTGCCGATGGTGGCCTTGAGCTCGGGGCTCTGGCTGTCGAACTCCAGCAGCGCCTTGGGGTGCACCCCGATCATCCGGTTGATGATGAACTCCAGGCGAGCCAGCCCGACACCGGCGTTCGGCAGCTGGGCGAAGTCGAACGCCCTGTCCGGGTTGCCAACGTTCATCATGATCTTGATGGGCAGGCGCGGCATGTTGCCCACCTCGGTCACCGCCACGTCGAAGTCGAGTTCGCCGTCGTAGATGAAACCGGTATCCCCTTCCGCACAGGAAACGGTAATGAGTTGACCCGGTTCGATGCGCTTGGTGGCATCACCGCAACCCACCACCGCCGGAATGCCCAGTTCGCGGGCGATGATGGCGGCGTGACAGGTACGCCCGCCACGGTTGGTGACGATGGCGGAGGCCCGCTTCATGATGGGCTCCCAGTCCGGGTCGGTCATGTCGGTGACCAGCACGTCGCCGGGCTGCACTTCGTCCATCTGGCTGATGGAGGAGATGACCCGCGCCGGGCCCGCGCCGATCTTGTGGCCGATGGCGCGCCCCTCGATCAGCACCTTGCCCGCTTGCTTGAGGGCAAAACGCTCGAGGGTGTTGGCCTCCTGGCGGCTGCGCACGGTTTCCGGACGCGCCTGGACGATGTAGAGCTTGCCATCCTGCCCATCCTTGGCCCACTCGATGTCCATCGGGCGGCCGTAGTGCTGCTCGATGATGAGGGCCTGCTTGGCCAGCTCCATCACCTCGGCATCCGTGATGCAGAAGCGGCTGCGCTCGGCCTCATCGGTATCGACGATCTGCACCTGGCGGCCATGGCTGGCATCGCCGGAATAGGTCATCTTGATGAGCTTGGAGCCGAGGGTCTTGCGCACCACCGCCGGGCGTCCTGCCTTGAGGGTCGGTTTGTGCACGTAGAACTCGTCGGGGTTGACCGCCCCCTGCACCACCATCTCGCCAAGGCCCTGGGCACCGGTGATGAACACCACGTCGTTGAAGCCCGACTCGGTATCCAGGGTGAACATGACGCCGGAGGCGGCGAGATCCGAGCGCACCATGCGCTGTACCCCGGCCGACAGGGCGACCCCCTTGTGGTCATAGCCCTGATGCACCCGATAGGAGATGGCGCGATCGTTGAACAGTGAAGCAAACACATGCTTGACGGCAATCATGACGGCGTCGATGCCGCGCACGTTGAGGAAGGTCTCCTGCTGGCCGGCAAAGGAGGCATCCGGCATGTCCTCGGCAGTGGCGGAGGAGCGCACCGCAAAGGAAGCGTCAAGCCCGCCGCTGAGCTGGTCGTAGGCAACCCGGATCGCCTGCTCCAGCTCGCTCTGGAACGGGGCCTCGATCACCCAGTCACGGATCTGCTGGCCAGCCCGGTTGAGGGCGGCGATGTCGTCCACATCCAGGCTGTCGAGCAGATCGTGGATCTTGCCGTTGAGGCCGCTTGACTCCAGAAACTCGTTAAACGCAAAGGCGGTGGTGGCAAACCCGCCCGGCACGGAAACTCCGGCACCAGAGAGGTTGCTGATCATCTCGCCAAGGGATGCATTCTTGCCGCCAACTCGTTCTACATCCTGCATTCCGAGTTGCTCGTACCAGAGTACGTACTGTTGCACTTGCATGTCTCCAGGTTGGTGGGCACTGTGCCGCCATGGCACCTTGTGCGCCAGTTTATGTGCGTTATTGTCTGTTTCTACTGTTGCCAACGACCATGAAAACGTTTTCTACTTATTGTCAAAAAAATCCCCGAGCAAGATTTGGGGATGGTCGAATGACACAGACATTCTACAATGCCAACACAAAAAGGTAACGACTCAGGTTTGCAAGCCACTTCACAACTTGGGCACGGCAGACCGGTTGACAAAAACGATATGGTTTCGAGAGATACTTCTTGCCAGTCAGCTCGCCGACCCCCTCACAGGAGCCCCCAGTGCACACCGTATTCTATGTTTCAGACGGCACCGCCATCACAGCCGAAGTGTTCGGCCATGCCGTGTTGAGCCAGTTTCCGCTGGCCTTCGAGCAGATCACCATCCCCTTTGTCGAAACCCTGGAGAAGGCGCGCCAGGTACGGATGCGCATCGACGAGCAGTTCCGCCAGACCGGGGTTCGCCCCATTCTGTTCCACACCATCGTCGATCATCAGGTGCGCGAGGAGGTGCTCAAGGCCCAGGCCAGCAGCCACGACTTTCTCAACACCTTCGTCAGCCCGCTGGAGCACGAGCTCGGGGTGAAGGCCGAGCCCAGGCTGCACCGCACCCACGGCATGGAGAACCGCAAGCTCTATGACGACCGTATCGAGGCGGTCAACTTCGCGCTGGCCAACGACGATGGCATCACCACCAAGGAGTATGAGGAGGCCGACATCATCCTGATCGGGGTCTCCCGCTGCGGCAAAACGCCGACCAGCCTCTACCTGGCGCTGCAGTTCGGCATTCGCGCCGCCAACTACCCCTTCATCGAGCAGGACATGGGGGTTCTGGATCTGCCGGCCGCCCTCAAGGCCAATCGCCACAAGCTGTTCGGCCTCACCATCGCCCCCCAGCGACTGCACGAGATCCGCAACCAGCGCCGCGCCAACAGCCGCTACTCCTCGCTGGAACAGTGCGAACAGGAGCTGGCCTGCGTCGAGCGGCTGTTTCGCCAGGAGGCGATCCGCTTCCTCGACACCAGCTCCCACTCGGTGGAGGAGATCAGCGCCAAGATCCTCGAGGCCACCGGCCTGCGCCGTCAGCTTTATTGAGCAACGCCGCGCGCCGGCAAGCTGGCGATACGGCAAACGACCATAAAAAAGCGCCGGATACATCTGTATCCGGCGCTTGTGGACTGAACCTCAACGGGGCTGGGAGCCCGGGCGGTTCAGCTCTCTGTTGTTCATCAGCATGGCGTAGAAGTTGAGCACACCGTGACGCCGCCGTACCCGTTCAGTCAGCCAGAGGGCCGGCAGCAGGCCGATGACACCGGCGATCAACAAGACAGCCCGCAGGTGCATCACCAGATAGTCATCACCCTGTACGGCCCACACCAGCAGGCATCCCGCCGCCATGGTCAGCAGCAGGGGCGAAAGCCACACGGTCAGCCACAGCGCGACGGCCAGCAAACTGCCAATAATACGTTGCATGAAGCGCATCCTTGTTGCACGGGAGGTTTCATAAAACAGGAAATGCTAGAAGAGTCAACCGAGCAGCATTCGATTGCTCGCAATACAACCAAACACTTCCCTGCCAGCTTCATCGCTCCCTAAAAACCTGCCTTTCGCCGAAAAAACCAGCGAATGATGAGGAAAACAGGTGCATCCGCGATGGATTATCACTATTCTGCTTCCGTTGGTAGTCGCCATAAAAAACAGAAAGCGACCAGCTGTAACGAAATAAATACGGATTTCGTCACGTTTCAGGCACGCTTTGCCGTGCACGGTCACATTGAGTGACCCGACGGACGAGATGACAGACGAATGACTTCAGAAGACGTAAGGAAGGAAGAATGGATCTTCAACAAAACGGCGAGGAGCTGAAGCGCGGTTTGAAAAACCGCCATATCCAGCTCATCGCGCTGGGCGGCGCCATCGGCACCGGCCTGTTTCTCGGCATTGCCCAGACCATCAAGATGGCGGGCCCCTCCGTGCTGCTTGGCTATGCCATCGGCGGTTTTATCGCCTTCCTGATCATGCGCCAGCTGGGCGAGATGGTGGTGGAAGAGCCGGTAGCCGGCTCCTTCAGCCACTTCGCCTACAAATACTGGGGTGACTTCGCCGGTTTTGCCTCCGGCTGGAACTACTGGGTGCTCTATGTGCTGGTGAGCATGGCCGAGCTGACTGCGGTGGGCATTTATGTCCAGTACTGGTGGCCCGAGATCCCGACCTGGATGTCGGCGGCCTTCTTCTTCGTGCTGATCAACGCCATCAACCTCTCCAACGTCAAGGCGTTTGGCGAGATGGAGTTCTGGTTCGCCATCATCAAGGTGGTGGCCATCATCGGCATGATTGGCTTTGGCGGCTACCTGCTGGCCAGCGGCAACGGCGGCCCGGACGCCAGCGTCAGCAACCTGTGGGCCCAAGGCGGCTTCTTCCCCAACGGCATCAGCGGTCTGGTGATGGCGATGGCGGTGATCATGTTCTCGTTCGGCGGGCTCGAGCTGGTCGGCATCACGGCCGCCGAGGCCGACAATCCCGAGAAGAGCATCCCCAAGGCCACCAATCAGGTGATCTACCGGATCCTCATCTTCTACATCGGCGCCCTCGCCGTGCTGATGTCCCTCTACCCCTGGGGCAAGGTGGTTGAAGGCGGCAGTCCCTTCGTCATGATCTTCCACGCACTGGACAGCAATCTGGTGGCCACCGTACTCAACATGGTGGTACTGACCGCAGCGCTGTCGGTTTACAACAGCTGTGTCTACTGCAACAGCCGCATGCTGTTTGGTCTGGCCAAGCAGGGCAACGGCCCGCGCAGCCTGCTCAAGACCAACAAGAGCGGTGTGCCTGTGGTGGCCATCTCCGTCTCTGCCGCGGCAACCCTGCTGTGCGTACTCATCAACTACCTGATGCCGGGCAAGGCGTTCGAGCTGTTGATGGCGCTGGTAGTCTCCGCCCTGGTCATCAACTGGGCCATGATAAGCCTGGCGCACCTGAAGTTTCGCAAGAGCAAGCAAGCCGAAGGCGTGGTTCCCAAGTTCAAGGCGTTCTGGTACCCGTTCGGCAATTACCTCTGCCTCGCCTTCATGGCCGGCATCCTGGTCATCATGTACCTGACCCCGGGCATCCAGATCTCGGTACTGCTCATCCCAGTCTGGATCATAGTGCTGGCTATCGGCTATCAGTTCAAGCAGAAGCGCCAGGCTCGCGTCGCGGCCAACCTGGGCTGATGGCATCAACTTCATCGCCCCTCAAAAGCCGGTCACTGACCGGCTTTTTTCTAGCCGGCGCTCCCTCCGCGAACCAACATCCATATCGGCCCCCCCCTCTTCACCTATGCAGATGACACCATACGCCGATGGCCCAAGGCCAGGGTCAGCCTCAAGCGCGGGCCGCCACATCCCGACAAAGTCTGTCAGCAAGAAGGCTTCTCCCTGAAAGCAACAAGCCCGAGACACTGGGCTCGGGCTTGGAGACGACAAGGGGCGAAAGCCGCTGGATTATTCCAGCAGGAAGACGGCTTCCACGTTGTCGGTAATGCTGATCTGCTGCTGTTGATAGCTGTTTTCCATCATGTCGGCGGCGGGCGACATGGCGGCAGCCTTGAGGGCCCGGCTGTAGATCGGCATGGGGGTATTGTTGCGATATTCGACGCTGTAAACCTTGCCGAGCTTCATGCCAAATGCCTTGGCCAGCGACTCTGCCTTGCTTCTGGCATCCTCAACCGCACCGAGGCGAGCCTGTTCTTTCATGGCTTGCGGTGTCTTTAGGCCGTATTCAATCTGGGAAACGGACTCCAGCCCGGCCTTGAGCGCGGTGTCCATCAGCTCGCTCAGCTTGTCGAGTTGATAGAGCTTGACCGCCAGCTGGCGCTGAGCACGATAACCCACCAGTTCCGGCTTCTTGTTCTGCGGATACTGATACTCCGGAGAGATCACCAGATTGCCCGCCTCAACGTCAGTGCGCTTGATGCCCAGCCCTTCGAGCTGACCAAAGAAGGCGGCGACCTTGCCATCCACCTGCTGTTTGGCCTTGATGCCCTGCTTCTCCAGCGCTGTCACGGAGACATTCAGGGTCAGCATGTCGGGCTCTGCTTTTTGCTCGGCATAGCCGCTCACCACCAGATGGGGAGCCTGCGGCACTTCGATGGCAAACAGGGGAGCACTGACCACCAGAGCGGACAGGGTAAGAAGGGGACGCCACATAAAAAAGACCTCAATCTATTGGAGTGAGGTCATTATGCCCGTCGCCGAATGGGATTCATATATCGTGCAACGGCGGGATCTGATCCAGTACCTGATTGGTCATGTCGATATTAATGCTGATCTCACTGCCAGCCGCCTCCGGGTGGCCAGCCGTTACGGGGGAGGCACTGCGGGAGCTGAGCAGCACATCATCATCAAAGTGGAAGGAGTCCCACGACAGAACGTGTCCGGCAAGCGGGGTAACCGGGTCTGCCATGGTATCCACCGTCAGAGGGGCGCAGTCGATGTTGTCGGAATGACCGAGCAGATCCTGCAGGCTGATATCGCTCAGACTTTGCAGCGTATACTCCTGCTCCCCCTGCTCATGGCCAACCAGCACAATCATATGAGGTGGCTGCTCACCCTGGGCCGGCGTGAAGGAAATTGTTGCTGCAGCAAAGTCCACATTCAGTGAACCCGCCACCTCGCCATCATCGCTCTCCAGATCCAGCGCATCAATCCGATCACCCGCCATCGTGGCGTGATAGCCAAACTGGCCGGTACAGGTAATGCTGCCCTGCCCGTCCCAGCTATAGCGAATGCCATCGATATCGATCCAATTAAATGACTGCATGGTGACCCTCTCCTGTACTGCCGCTATCTTAGCCGCCCCCTCAGTCAAAAAACAGGGGCCAGGCATGGCCCGGCCCCGTTCACTGGTTACGGATCAACCTTGAGGTTGCCGTCATCCAGCAGTTGCTTGATGATGTCGTGGTTGGTTGTGAGCCCTCCGTTTTGATCCAGATCCAGGTTGCCCTGGAACTGGACGGTCAATTGAGAGCCGCCACTCGCCGATCCGTTCGTGTCTATGGTCAGCTTGTTGGTCGTGGTGTCGAACTGCAGATAGTTGTTGAGCACCGTGGCCAGATCATTGTTGTTGAACCCCGAGGGGACACCGACCAGCAGATCCGACAGATCCAGCACATCCCCCCCGTTGGACGGGTTGCCCAGCGTGAAGTCGGTAATGGTGTCGGTACTGCCATCCGCATCGCCAGCAATCCACTTGAAGGTATCGCTGCCAGCGCCCCCCGTCATGGTGTCGCTGCCCAGACCACCGATCAACAGATCGTTGCCATCTCCTCCTTGCAATATGTCGTTGCCAATTCCGCCGATCAGGGTGTCATTGCCGGATTCCCCATAAAGGGTATCGTTGCCGCTGCCACCATCCAGCACATCATTGCCCGACCCGCCAACCAGGGTGTCTTTGCCTCCCATCCCGTACAGCAGATCATCACCATCACCACCCGACAGGATGTTGTCCAGGCTGTTGCCCGTGATGCTGTCTCCAAAGTCGGACCCGATGGCGTGCCCTTGCGTACTGGTCAGGGTCACATTCACCGCGCTGGCGGAGTCTTCGTAGTCCACGGTAAAGGGGGCATCCGGCAGCAGGCTCAGACCGATGTTGCTGTGAACGGCATCGCCATCGCCATCCGTCAGTGTGACCGGCAACTGCAAGTTGACCGGGATACCCGGGGTCGCCACGCTGGAGCCAAAGTCGCCAATCTTGAAATCGCTCCCTGCGGCATAGTGGAACTCCAGGCTGTTGTAACCATCTGCGGTATACGCCGCCAGTTTGGTATTGGAGATCACCCCGGCAACTGTCGCGACATAAGCCACGCCAGCGGTCGGGTCGTCATCGGTAAAGTTGACCGTGAAGCTGTGGCCTCCCACCGAGACAACCTGGGTCATTCCGGCTCCGATACTGACGATCCTGGTTGAACCGTTGTAGCTGATTGCCACGGCCGTCAGCGACTCCTTGTTGCCATCGCCAATATCGTTGTCATTGTCCACATCCTGACGGGCAACCAGTTTTACACTGGAGCTGTTATTGATCGCCGTAAACAACGCAGAAGCACCATTCACGTCGTAATGAGCCTCAAAGGCATGGGTCTGGTTGGCAAGAACACCGTAGGAGCCACCACTGACCGGGTTGCCGGTCAGATCGATGACAAAGTCTATCCGCATCGCCTCACCCGACCCGACGGATGAACCGCCACTGATCCCCCCCGTGTTGGCAGAGGTGTTGACGGTACCGCCATCCACACCATTGGTCATCGCCGTCAGCAGCAGATCCTTGCTGTTGTCATTCGCTGCCGTATTAAAACCGGCCCAGGACGCATTGCCGCCAACGAAGTTGTAACCCCCTCCGTTGAAGTCGATGGTGGTTTGCCCGCCGTCCACTTCGCCAGTCATCTGGATCTGATAAGTCCCGGATGCAGGTTGCAGGGTGGCAATAAACACGGTGCCGGCTGCCGTTGTAGCGGTCAGGGTGATACCATCCGACGACAAGACATAGGTGATGGGCAAGCCACCCGAGGTCAGGCCACTGCTGCCATTCAGACTGCTGTCAAAGCGGATCGAACCACCATCAGCCCCGTAGTTGTTCAACAGCGAGCCATCGCCATCCAGCAGGAAGGTCTCAGTAAGCCCGGACTGGTTCAGCATGACTCCCATTGCGGGCGTCATGACAAGAGGCACATCATCTTCAACCTGCACGATGAAATCCCGCACCAGAGTCACATTGTCCGGTCCTTCATGGGCAGTGATCGCGCTGGAGAGGTTCAACGCCTTCAGTTCCAGATCATTGCCATCAGCCTGAGCATGATCTATCGGCCCCTGCAGGGTGAAGGTGTAATCACCATCCGCCTCCACCGCCAGCGTAAAGATCGGTTTGCTGCCGGCCATGGCCACCAGGGTATCCACCCCGACACCATGGACGATGCTGTAGGTGATCGGCACACCACCTGAGGTCAACGCCGGCAAGCCGGCTGTGCTGCCAACACCGAAACTGACGCCGGCACTGTCAATCACCATATGGGCCAGTGAGCCGCCCACGGTAGTCAGGGACGGGTCGTTGCCGGGCAGGCCGGTGGGCAAGCCATCCTCAAATACGGAGGCCGTGATCGGTGTGGTATCCAGCACCAGTATCTTCAGCAAGGCGCTGGAGGTGTCACCATCTGCATCCACTATGGTGTAGGTAAAGGTCTCCAACGTATCCACTGCTACATCATTGGGCGGTGTGTAGGAGTAGGAGCCGTCGGCATTGACCACCAACTGGCCACCCAGAGGCGTAGTCATGGGACCCGTTGTTCCTCCTTGCACCAGGAAGGTCACGACATTGCCATTGATGCTGTCGGCAACCCCCACATACGCAGCCGGATTGCTGACGGTGAAGCTGACCTCGAACACGGTTGCGGGGGCATCCGCGCCAGCACTGTCCACGCCGGCAGTCGCATCCACATCCGTGATCACATTGCCAGTGGCAGGAGGCGGCACAGTCGCCTGCAAAGTGGCATCCAGGTCATAGATATTGTTGACCAGCGTCACCGCATCCCCGTTGTCCTCCACCAGTCCCAGCTGGGCGATCGCCGAGGCATTGCCGCTCACGTTCAGACCAACGGCGTAAACTTCAACGTTGTTGTTGTTCACAAAGCTGGTCCATCCGGCGGGGACATTGCCTTCATTGGGCGCGCCATCCGACAGGAAATAGACCTTGGTTTCATACCCGGCCAAGGCTGGGTTTGCCAAATCCGTTGTCAGTTGATTCTGCGCCAGTACCAGGGGGGCGTTGTAGTTGGTACCACCGCCATCCGTCGGCAAACCGGAAATGCTGGCCTTGGCCACATCAGGATCACTGGTTTGCGGGATCAGGACTGCACCACTGGCAAAATCAATGACCGTAATGACCAATGGAACCCCAAGCGCCACATACGAGTCGATCATGTGGTTCAGGGCATCCTTGGCCAGTTCCAGACGGTTTGGCGAGCCATTTGACGTCGTACCTATCTGCCACAACATGCTGCCCGAGGTATCGATCACCATGACGAGATTGAAAGGCGGCAACCCAGCCTCGGTAATGACGATGCTGTTGTCCTTGGCTGTCGGCACATCGTCCTCAAAGTTGATGTTACCGCCCAGGTCCGCACTCACCGTCCCGGTCGCGGTGTCGTTGTCGCCATCCACCACCGTCACGGTCGCACTCAGCAGCACCTTGCCATTGGCCAGGCTGATGAGGTTGTTGTCGTTGCTGTTGTCCACGTCCTCCGGCAGATGGTCCAGCTCCGCCGACTGCGTCAGCGTCACCGTGCCATTGCTCGCCACGCTGATGCGGAATACCTCCCCGTCCGTGGTCGAGCCCACGATGTCGTTGCCCACCTTGGTCAGGGTGATGGCCAGCCCGTTGCTGGTCAGCCCGCTGTTGCTGTCGGTCACGCTCAGGCTGTAGCCGCTCACCGTGGTGGTGCCCGCACCGTCCGCCCCATAGTTCGGCACCGCCGC